>CAYTAJ010000088.1:0-8661 GCA_964435725.1 uncultured Algimonas sp. | reverse complement strand
ACCTGCTGAAGCTGCACCACCTCGTGGACGATAAAATCCACGCGCGGAGCATCGGCCCATACTCCCTCGTCACGCAGCAGCCGCTGGGTGGTAAGGCGCAGTTCGGGGGTCAGCGCTTTGGTGAGATGGAAGTCTGGGCCCTGGAAGCCTACGGCGCGGCCTACACGCTGCAGGAAATGCTGACGGTTAAGTCGGATGATGTGGCGGGCCGGACGAAAGTCTACGAGTCCATCGTCCGCGGTGACGACTCGTTTGAGGCAGGCATTCCGGAGAGCTTCAACGTTCTCGTGAAAGAAATCCGCTCGCTCGGCCTGAACGTCGAACTGACGAATGGGTAGATAAATCCTTGGCTCTCGCTGACTTGATCGGCGAGCCCATCACCCATCGCTCGCGAATTTATTCGTCGGGAGGTGGGCAGGCCGATCAAGTCGGCCTGAGCCAGAGTGAAGGCAGGCCCCGATTATTTTCGAGGGCAAAGAACTTCCGGCTCAAGCCTCTCGGACGCGGGTGGCGAAGAGCCAAATGAAAAGGAAAATGACATGAACCAAGAGGTCATGAACATCTTCAACCCGGCACAAGAAGGCCCGTCCTTCGACCGGATCCGTATCTCATTGGCTAGCCCGGAGAAAATCCTGAGCTGGTCGTTTGGCGAGATCAAGAAGCCGGAAACGATCAACTACCGGACTTTCAAGCCGGAAAAAGACGGCCTGTTCTGTGCGCGTATCTTTGGCCCCGTCAAAGATTATGAGTGCCTCTGCGGCAAATATAAGCGGATGAAGTATAAAGGCGTCGTCTGTGAAAAGTGCGGCGTTGAAGTGACTGTCACGCGCGTGCGCCGCGAGCGCATGGGCCACATTGAGCTCGCCGCGCCGGTTGCGCATATCTGGTTCCTAAAGTCGCTCCCGTCTCGGATCGCGACCATGCTCAACATGACGTTGAAAGAAGTGGAGCGCGTGCTCTACTTTGAAAGCTATGTTGTGACAGAGCCGGGTCTGACATCGCTCGATGAGCGTCAAATCCTCTCAGAAGAAGAATATATCGACGCCCAAGCCGAGTTTGGCGAAGACAGCTTCACTGCCGGTATCGGCGCGGAAGCCGTTCGCGAAATGCTGGCAGGCCTGGACCTGGATGCCGAGATCGAGCGCACACGTTTCGACATGGGTGAAACGGGTTCAGAGCTGAAACTCAAGAAACTCTCCAAGCGTCTCAAACTGCTGGAAAGCTTTAAGCGCTCCGGCAACCGTCCCGAGTGGATGGTGCTGACCATCGTTCCAGTGATTCCGCCAGAGCTGCGCCCGCTTGTGCCGCTGGATGGGGGGCGTTTTGCGACGTCCGATCTGAACGATCTTTATCGCCGCGTGATCAACCGGAATAACCGTTTGAAGCGCCTGATCGAGCTGCGCGCGCCGGATATCATCATCCGCAATGAAAAGCGCATGCTACAGGAAGCGGTTGATGCCCTGTTCGATAATGGTCGTCGTGGTCGCGTGATTACGGGCGCGAATAAGCGTCCGCTGAAATCCATGTCCGACATGCTTAAGGGTAAGCAGGGTCGCTTCCGCCAGAACCTTCTCGGGAAGCGCGTGGACTATTCCGGTCGTTCGGTGATTGTGGTTGGTCCAGAGCTGAAATTGCACGAATGTGGCCTGCCGAAGAAAATGGCGCTCGAGCTGTTCAAGCCGTTCATCTATGCGCGCCTCGACGCCAAAGGCCTGTCTGGCACGGTCAAGCAGTCAAAAAAGTTGGTTGAAAAGGAACGCCCCGAGATTTGGGATATTCTGGACGAAGTCATTCGTGAGCATCCGGTCCTGTTGAACCGTGCGCCGACTTTGCACCGTCTGGGCATTCAAGCTTTTGAACCCAAACTGACGGAAGGTAAGGCGATCCGTCTTCACCCGCTCGTCTGTGCGGCATTTAATGCGGACTTCGATGGCGAC
This sequence comes from uncultured Algimonas sp., assembly GCA_964435725.1. Taxonomy (GTDB): domain Bacteria; phylum Pseudomonadota; class Alphaproteobacteria; order Caulobacterales; family Maricaulaceae; genus Litorimonas. The sequence continues at coordinate 6,724 of CAYTAJ010000088.1, read as the reverse complement.
CAAATGGCCGTTCACGTGCCACTGTCGATCGAAGCGCAGCTGGAAGCCCGCGTGTTGATGATGTCGACCAACAACATCCTCTCGCCCGCCAATGGTAAGCCGATCATTGTCCCGTCACAGGATATTGTTCTGGGCCTCTATTACATGTCGCTGATGCGCGACGGTGAAAAAGGCGAAGGCATGATGTTTGCCGATATGGCCGAGGTCGAAGCCGCGTTGGACAATGGTCTGGTGAGCTTGCACGCCAAGGTGAAAGGCCGCTTCCCGGTTACGCATGAGGACGGCACTGTCACTATGGAAGTGGCAGAAACGACACCGGGTCGCCTCAAGCTGGCAGAATATCTGCCGAATAACCCGTTGATCCCTTATTCTGTCGTGAACAAAGTTCTGACGAAGAAGGAAATCGGCAAGTTGATCGACGTCGTCTACCGCCATGCAGGTCAGAAGGCGACGGTGATCTTTGCCGATAAGATGATGGGTCTGGGTTTCTCGGAAGCCTGCAAAGCCGGCATCTCCTTCGGTAAGGATGACATGATCATCCCGGACGAAAAATATACGCTTGTCGAAGAGACTGAAAATCTCGTCAAAGATTTTGAACAGCAATATGCGGACGGCCTGATCACCAAAGGTGAGAAATATAACAAAGTCGTTGACGCCTGGTCGAAATGTACGGACCGCGTGGCCGACGCCATGATGAACGAAGCGTCCAAAGAGCGTTCGCTGATCAACTCGATCTTTATGATGAGCGACTCTGGCGCGCGTGGGTCTAAGAACCAGATGAAGCAGCTGGCTGGGATGCGGGGCCTGATGGCCAAGCCGTCCGGCGAGATTATTGAAACGCCGATTACGGCCAACTTTAAAGAAGGCCTGACCGTGATGGATTACTTTAACTCCACCCACGGCGCCCGGAAGGGTCTGGCGGATACCGCTCTGAAAACGGCCAACTCTGGCTACCTGACCCGCCGTCTGGTTGACGTGGCCCAAGACTGTATCGTGACCGAACAGGATTGCGGCACAGATCAAGGGATTGAGATCAAGCCTGTGGTTAATGGCGGTGACGTTGTTGTCTCGCTGGGTGAGCGTATTTTGGGCCGCACATTGGCCGAAGATATCCACGATCCACGCTCCGGCGAGCTTCTGTTCCCGGCAGGCACCTATGTCGATGAAGACATTGCCGTCGCCGTGGACGAGTCTGGCGCGGCGAATACACGTGTTCGCAGCCCGCTGACGTGTGAGACGGTCTCTGGCATTTGTGCGACCTGTTACGGGCGTGATCTGGCGCGCGGGACGAAGGTCAATATGGGCGAAGCGGTCGGTGTGATCGCGGCGCAATCTATTGGCGAACCCGGAACGCAGCTAACGATGCGGACCTTCCACATCGGCGGTACGGCCTCCGTGGCGGACAAATCGACCATCGAAGCGGTCAATGAAGGCTCTATCAAATATGATGAAGCTGACGTGATTGAGACGGATAATGGCTACATCGTCAAATCGCGGAAGCTCGAGTTTGAGGTCGTTAATAGCGATGGCAAGACGCTGGAAATCCACAAAGTGGATTATGGCTCACGCCTGCCACTGGATAATGGTGCCATGGTCAATATCGGAACGAAACTCGCAGAGTGGGACCCGTACACCATGCCGATCCTGACAGAAGTCGGCGGCACGGTGCGCTTGCTTGATCTTGTCGAAGGTGTTTCTGCCAAGGATGAAACTGACGAAGAAACCGGTATTTCATCCAAGGTCATCGTGGACTGGCGCGCGAGCTCCAAGTCTGGCGATATTCAGCCAGCGGCTGTGATCGAAGACGAAAACGGTGAGCCGGTTGCGCTCGGCGAGAACAAGATCGCGCGTTACATGTTGGCTGTCGGGGCGATCCTGTCGGTCAATGATGGCGATACGGTCAAGCCCGGTACGGTGCTGGCGCGGATCCCGAAAGGCTCTGCAACACAGCGCGATATTACCGGGGGTCTGCCCCGCGTGGCCGAGCTGTTCGAAGCCCGTCGTCCAAAGGATGATGCCATTATTGCGCAGCTGGACGGGAAGATCGAATTTACGCGCGACTATAAGAATAAGCGCAAAATCTCGATCATTCCGGAAGAGGGCGAAACGGTCAGCTTCCTCGTGCCAAAAGGTAAACACATGCTGGTCGCTGATGGTGATATGGTCCGCCGCGGCGATTACATCGTCGACGGTAATCCGGCCCCGCATGACATCCTCGAAGTGATGGGTGTCGAAGCGCTCGCGGAATATCTCGTTGACGAAGTGCAAGGCGTCTACCGTCTGCAGGGCGTGCCGATCAACGATAAGCATATCGAAGTGATCGTGCGTCAGATGCTGCAAAAGGTAGAAGTGGTCGATCCAGGTGATACGTCCATGATCCGCGCGGAACAGCTCGATAAGATCGAGTTCAACAAGCGCAATGCGGAGCTGCTGGCTGAAAACAGCAAAGGCCGTCCTGCGGAAGGCAAACCTGTCTTGCTCGGTATCACTAAGGCGTCACTGCAAACGCGTAGCTTCATCTCTGCCGCGTCCTTCCAGGAGACAACACGCGTCCTCACCGAGGCGTCCGTCCAAGGGAAGGAAGACATGCTCGAAGGCTTGAAAGAGAACGTGATTGTGGGTCGCTTGATCCCAGCCGGTACGGGCGGCAATCTGCGCCGTTACCAGAAGCTGGCCAATGACCGCGATCAGAAGCTGCTCGAAGAGCGCGCCGCCGCCAACCCGCTGGAAGAATTCCCAGCGGAAATCGCGGATGATGCAGCGGAGTAGGTCGTTGCTGAAATTTCAATAGAAAAGCCGCCCTTCGGGGCGGTTTTTTTGTTTCTGGATGATCTGAATCTGTTGACTCGCGCTTCTTCAACTTTGTGGCTAGGACAAGGTGTGCGATTTGGTGAAGCCTTCATGGAAGACCTGAAGTCCCGCGTTCGTGTGTCGGACGTGGTCGGTCGGCATGTGAAGCTAAAGCGTCAGGGGCGGGAGTATGCGGGACTGTCGCCCTTTACGAATGAAAAGACGCCGTCTTTTTTCGTCAATGACCAGAAGGGCTTCTATCACTGCTTTTCCAGCGGCAAGCATGGCGATGCGATCAGTTTCCTGATGGAAGTGCAAGGCCTCAGCTTTCCGGAAGCGGTGGAGCATTTGGCCGGTCTGGCGGGCATGGAAATGCCCAAGTCTGATCCAAAGGCCGAGCAGCGCGCGCGCGAACGCAAAGAAGCCATTAGCTGGATGGAGCGGGCTCAGGATCATTTTGAAAAGACGCTTTACCGCGCACCGGGCGAGGCCGCGCGTGAGTATTTGAAAGGGCGGGGCCTGTCTAAGACCGCCGCGCGCATGTTCGGCTTGGGTTTTGCCGAAGACAGCTTTTCCGCGCTCAAAGATAATCTCATCCGCGAAGGGGCTGACGAGAAACAGCTGATCGAAGCGGGACTTTTGATCGAACCGGAAGACCGCTCCCGCGCGAGCTGGGACCGGTTCCGCAATCGTATCATGTTCCCAATCCATGACACGCGCGGGCGCTTAGTCGCTTTTGGCGGTCGCGCCATGAGTGATGATCAAAAGGCGAAATATCTGAACAGCCCTGAAACCCCACTCTTTTCCAAGGGTTCGCTGCTCTATAATTATCATCGCGCGCGGGCGGTCGCGTCTGATCCCAAATCGGCTGCAAATGGTTTGATTGTGGTTGAAGGCTATATGGATGTCATCGCGCTCGCGCGGGCGGGTTATGGACAAGCAGTCGCTCCGCTTGGAACCGCGCTGACAGAGGATCAACTCGCCCTGATCTGGCGGGCGGGCTCCGATGGTTATCTTTGTTTTGATGGCGATAAGGCGGGCTTACGCGCGGCCTATCGGTCGATCGAACGCGCGCTGCCCTTGCTCAAGCCCGGCCAGTCCTTGCGTTTTGTGATGATGCCGGAAGGGCAAGACCCGGATGATTTGATCCGGGAGAAGGGGGCGCCAGCCTTTGGAGCCTTGTTGGAGCGCTCGGTTGCGCTGGTCGATATGCTTTGGCGGCGCGAAGTGGAGCGCGAAACACTGGCGACGCCGGAAGCGATTGCGGGCCTTAAGTCCCGAATTTACGATGCGCTTCGCGAGATAAAAGATCCGTCCGTTCGACAGGCTTATGAAGCTAATTTGCTGGGCCGCTATGATAAGCAGTTCGGGCGGCAGCCGCGTGGAGCGTGGTCAGGACGACGCGAGCGGCAGGAAACGAAAGCTGACAAGGCTGCCATCCTATCGGGCGCGGCGCAATTGGCGAAGCAAACGCGCCAAGCCAATACGCTCTTGGGTGGCATTTTACTGTTCCCGGAACTTCTAGAACATGTCGATGAGGCGTTCTTCGCGATGAAATTTCCCGACATGCGGCAATCAGCACTACAAAGCGAGACGTTACGCTACTGGCGGCAGACAAAAGCTGTTGATATCGTAGGCTTGCATGCTCATATGCAAAATAGAGGATTGGAAGGGGAGTTAAAGCACGCTCTGTCCCGGCGGACGCTGATTGTAGCGGCTTTGGGCGGACGTGAAGCGGAAACGGGCGATCGCGCGGCTATCTGGATGGAAGAAGCCGACACCTTTACGGACCAGACCCGAAACGACGCTGACTCACCTCAGGATCGGTCACGCATGGCCGACACGATCCGGGAGAATAATAGTGAGGCGATGCATCGCCTCATGCGGGCACGTTCGCGGGCTCGTGACTAGATTATCGACCCCGTTTACGCCCCGTTTTCAACGGGTGCCGTAAGCGGGGCTATCGGAGTTTGGGACGGGTCTAAAAACCCGCGCCCACAAGGAGACGGATTGCATGGCCGAGGCCGATCCCAAGACAGCAACGAACGCCGTTACTGCACCTAAAAAGAGCCGCTTGGATTTCGAAAATATCGAAGTCAAGCGTATGCTCACCCGCGCAAAAAAGTCGGGACTGCTCACAACAGAAGAGCTCAACAAGCATCTCGATATTAACGGCATCACGGCCGAAGAAATTGAAGTCGTGCTGGCCGCTTTGTCTGAAATGGGCATTTCGGTTCACGAAGAAAAAGACGAACCGACGCTGGGTCCAAAGACGCTGGCTCGTACGGAAACAACGGCCGTTAAAGGCGGAAACTCTAAGGAAGAGCTAGACCGCACAGATGATCCCGTGCGGATGTATCTGCGCGAAATGGGTGTTGTGGAGTTGCTCTCTCGCGAAGGCGAGATTGCGATTGCGAAGCGGATCGAAGCTGGTCGCGATACGATGATCAAGGGACTGTGCGAAAGCGCACTGACCTTTGAAGCTCTGATGATCTGGCGTGAGGAACTGGCCGAAGGGCACATCCTGCTGCGCGATATTATTGATCTGGACGGGACGTATAATCGCTCCATCGGTAACATTCAGGAAGACCGCTCTCACCTCGCGGTGCGTCGTGAGAAGATCGAAAAAGGCGAATTGGAAGCCGAAGAAGGCGATCTGCCGAGCCTCGCTGAAGAGCGTAAGCTTAAGCTGCCAGAACGCAATTATGCGCCGGGCGAGAAGCCGATCGAAGACGACACGGATGACGAGGACGATAAGACCAATCTGTCCATGGCTGCGATGGAAGCGGCGCTCCGCGAAGACATTATGGAAAAGCTGGACCGGGTCGCGGAAGACTTTACCCGCTTCCAAAAACTCCAGCAAATGCTCATCAGTGCGCGCCTGAAGGGTAAAGCTCTGCGCAAACCACAGCGCGACGAGTATGAGGAAATCTCTGATCGGATTGTTGAGGAGATCAAAGACCTACAGCTCAATAATGCGCGGATCGAAGCGCTGGTTGAACAGCTTTTCCACATCAATAAGCGCTTTATCAGTCTCGAAGGTCGTTTGATGCGTCTCGCGGATGGCAATGGTGTGCCGCGGCAGGAATTTCTGGCCGCCTATCTGGGCAGTGAACTCAACCCGACTTGGCTAGATGAGCAAATGGGCGTCAGCCCAGCTTGGGACCGTTTTATTGCCCGCGAAGCCATTACGATTGAGAAAATCCGCGCCGAAATTGGCGAGATGGCGAAAGAGACGGGCGTTCCCGTTGATGAGTTCCGTCGTATTGTTCAGACCGTGCAGAAAGGTCAGCGCGAAGCCCGTCAGGCCAAGAAAGAAATGGTCGAAGCGAACCTACGCCTCGTGATTTCAATTGCTAAGAAATACACGAATCGTGGCCTGCAATTCCTCGATCTGATCCAAGAGGGCAATATCGGTCTGATGAAAGCCGTCGATAAATTTGAATATCGCCGCGGTTATAAATTCTCGACCTATGCGACCTGGTGGATCCGTCAGGCCATTACGCGTTCTATCGCGGACCAAGCGCGAACCATTCGGATCCCAGTTCATATGATCGAAACGATCAATAAGATCGTCCGCACGAGCCGTCAGATTCTGCACGAAATTGGTCGGGAGCCGACACCGGAAGAGTTGGCGGCTAAGCTGTCTATGCCGCTGGATAAAGTGCGTAAGGTGATGAAAATTGCCAAAGAGCCGATCAGTCTAGAAACGCCAATCGGGGATGAGGAAGATAGTCAGCTCGGTGATTTCATCGAAGACAGTAATGCCATCCTGCCTATCGATAGCGCGATTCAATCCAACCTGCGCGAAACAACGACCCGTGTGCTGGCCAGCCTGACGCCGCGCGAAGAACGCGTCCTGCGCATGCGTTTCGGCATCGGCATGAACACAGACCACACTTTGGAAGAGGTCGGTCAGCAGTTCAGCGTGACC
>CAYTAJ010000087.1:4531-8770 GCA_964435725.1 uncultured Algimonas sp. | reverse complement strand
GGTTATTGCGTGAGGTCCCCACCCGATCCCATTCCGAACTCGGTCGTTAAGCCTCACAGCGCCGATGGTACTTTGTCTTAAGGCACGGGAGAGTAGGTCGCTGCCTGGTTTACCCATTTCAGAATAATCCTCCATAAACACAATTTTTGAAAACAGCGTCGCACATGCGGCGCTTTTTTGTGTTCAAATTTCTGGTCTTACGAATTTTTACGTGTATTGACCCACTTTCCGCTCTTATTTTATATTTGTCTGTGTTTAGAGAGAGGCAATAGTCCAAGGATTATGTATTTGACTCACTATGTTGGATAAGCCTCTTACGCCTTACCGCGATAAAAATCATAAATTCCACGATGAAATTCGGACACTTGAAGCTTGCTTCGCGGCTTTGCCTACGCCATCTGCTATGAAAAAACTTATTGCTGATAGCCAAGCCGCGGACGCGAGAGGTTATTATGATCCGGAAGAGGATGACCGCTTACGTGAAACCTATATGCGATATCTTGGAATTCGCAGTGCTATATGGTCAATTATTCAATCGCTTAAGCCGCATTATAAGGATCATAAGAATAGCGCAATCGCTTTGACAGGAGATAATAACACCGCCTTTGCCATTGCCTTTGCTGGGGCTGAAATCATTGTGAAGACTGGAGAATACCTAATAGATCTGGCCCGAGAGCGAGATATCGTCTGGAAGAAGTTAGACGAAGCGGAGCCGCGATACAGATTAAAACGTAAAAGCTTTAACCGTCTCTATCGTCAATTGACCTCTGCATTAAAGATGAAAGGCTTTTACACTGCGTGTGATTATTTTGATGCTAATCGGCCAATAATTCTCTCGCAGTTAGAAACGCAAGGCCATCACGCCATCATCAAAATCTTGACATCACTAAATTTACCAAGTGTTTCGCGTGGAGATCATCTGCGGCGCTATCGTCGGTTTGTGAACTTCTCATTGAAGCGGCGCGGCATATCAAGCCTGAATAAATCCGTCTTCGCCGTATTTGAAGCGACTGGGAGTGATATCGCTGAATTGAAAATACCCCTCGTGAAACCGGCCCAAGCGCCGAAACGCGTGACGCCTCAGCTTATCTCTCGATTAAAACCAAAATTGCAGCCCGGAGATGTGTTTATCACTCGGCATGATGATGCCATGAGTAATCTCTTTCTCCCTGGCTTCTGGCCGCATGGCGCTCTCTTTATTGGCGATCCCGATGTCAGGAAACCCTTAGGTGTTAATTTTGCACAAGATGGACTACGCAATACCACTAATCCGGATATCAATATTATTGAGGCAAAGAAGGACGGTGTCCTTTTACGCGCGATCGAAGAAACATTGCAGGTCGACGCCTTTGTTGTTCTGAGGCCCCAACTTGCAAAGGATGATATCGCTGAGGCGCTGAACCGGGCTTTGTCCCATGCCGGAAAGCTTTATGATTTTATATTCGATTTCAGCACATCTGATCGCTTAGTGTGTACTGAGGTCATATACCGCGCTTATCAAGGTGTTGGGCCTATCCAGTTTTTATTATCTCAAAAAGCAGGGCGCCATTGCCTTTCGGCAGAGGACTTTCTTAATCAAGCGATTGGCCATAATTGGTTTAAACCCATTATTATCTGCAATGTCGGAAATCATGATTGGGTCGAAGGTGACGTGGCGAGGCATATATTAAAGCAAAGTTTTCAATCGGAGTTTTAGTCGTGTGACTATGATGTTAGTCTTGTGACTATGATGATTAAGTATCGCTTTTATTGCCTCAACATTTCCGAATAAATTCCAAATAGCCCCCTTTACATCTGTAAGTTTCAAAATAAAACTCACCATATGAGGGGATATATTATGAAAAAACTGATGCTGGGCTTGGCCCTGTCCGCTTTTGCTGCGATGGCCACACCTTCTTTTGCGCAAACGAGCTATTATTATACCGATCTGCACGTTGTCTTAGACGAGACGGAGGTCATAGAGGGTGTGCAAACGGCAGAAAGGAATGAGCCTTTATTAGAAGCCACGGCCCGTTTTCCGCGCGCTGTTATCCTTAAAGAAGAGACATCGCTGGGTGCCGCCGCAAACCTCGTCAAAATCCCTGCAGATACGCTGATGTTCGGTCGCTATGACGATACCGTATGGACGTATTGTGTCTTAGCAAATTTGGAAGCCGGAGGGCAGGCCCTCAATGCGATCGTCGGCGGCATTTTTACAGCAGGGCTGAATTTGTTGGATGGCAGTTATAAAGGGGCTGCGCTGAACTGTTTGCAAGATACCGATAATGATGGTGATTTTGATCAAGGGTGGGGAAATAATGTAGCGGAAGAGTCCAATCCCCTTATCGCTTATGATCTCTTTAAAAAGAAACTGGACAGCTCTCCAAAATATGAACGGACGAGTACAGAAAACAGCCCAACAGTGCCGGTTGAAATCCATTGGTCAAAACCCAAGTCTGGTAATATTTCTGTCTGGATAGAAGCGGCCGGTCTCAGAACACGCAAACAAAGCGTCGCCATGCCGTCCCCAGGTGAGGCGCCAGGTAAAGCGAAGTTATGGGGCGCAGAAATTGATATCATTTCTTATGATAGCGAAACTAAGGCGCTGACTTATCGCATCGTTAAAGCTCCACCGCGGCAATATGTGCGTATTGACGCAACGAAGACAATTACGACCACAACAACATATGTCTATTACTAAGGGGTTGCGGACATGAATAAATCAATCTTTGCAACAGCGCTTACGACGTCATTTATCTTAACGGCTTGTGCAACAGCACCAGAGAATTTGGATCGGACCGTTAGCTTTAATTGGAAGCTCCAACCCGAAACGACGCAAACACGTTCCATGACAGTCGAAATGGGGGAGATCTTTTTTGAATGGGATGCAACGGCTTATGCCACGCATGAAATGGACAGAAGCGGTCAGACTGTAATGCTGACACAGGCGTCTACGTCTAAAGGCAATCTGTTTTGTACGGAGCCCGGATCAAACACAACTTGCTATGAAGACCGTAACAGTGATGGCTCCCTCGATCATGTCTGGACAGTAAAAGTGGATTCCGCTTCACCTGTTCTAATTTCGCGAGCACGTTCACCAGAAGAGCTAGAAAATCCAATTAAATTCCGTGCTGCATCTAATACCAATAAGACTATGATGCAGCAAAAGCTTGGCCTTCTGTATGATGGCGCTCAATTTGGAAATATCACAGGCGCGGATAGCTTGAGCGAATTTTCTGGTCGATTCTTAATGGGGTGGCATAAAGGGAAAGACGTCGCGCGCACGGCCAATGGCGTGGGTTGGTCTCTGGTAAAAACGCGCCGTACAGGTACGGATGATGATCCAATGGCACCGGCGAAATTCGCGGACCCCAATGTTGAAGTGACTATGTCTTCGGGGACAACGGATGGAACGGCTCAAATCCAAGTAAAGGCGGAAGAGGTACCAGAAGCGGTCAAGATGCAAGACCTGCCTGACCTAGATTTACTTCGGGCGCTTTTATTGGGTTCTTTACGGTAGTTGAATACTGAGGGTTTTACAGCTCGAGTTTCATATAGCGCGATTGCCCGCCGAGAGGATTTTCGTAATATTGCGGTATATCTCGAAACCCGAGCGCTTCATAGACGGCATTGGCATGGGTTAGGCCTGGATCGGTATCGAGATAGAGCGCGTCATAACCATGAGCCCGCGCATCTTTAATGACGGCTTCAGACAGTTTATATCCAAGACCCAAACCTCGCGCTACAGGCGTCACATAGAGACGCTTTAATTCTATGAGGTTCGGTTTCAGAAGTTTAAGTCCGACAGCCCCTAAATTTTCTTCGTCGCGTTTTGCCAGAAAAAGTGATGTATAAGTTTGCGGGAAGTCGGCAAATTCTTTTTCAGTCCCTTGAAAAGAGAGGTCTTGTCCAAGATAGGCGGTCACAAATTCAAGATATTCGAGAAAAAGCGTTTTTACCGCTGCAACATCCTTTTTAGATGTCGCGCGGATAATCACCACATCTGATATAACCATTAAGCGCCAGCGGCTATGTTAAGTTTGTCGATCAAAGCGGAAGAGACTTGGCCTGTTTCCGTCATACCGTTGCTGCGTTCAAAGCTGACAATGGCATCCCTCGTACGCTTACCCATAATCCCGTCTGCGCCACCAATATCAAATCCAATTTCAGTAAGCAGCGTTTGTACTTGCCGTACTTGCTCTCGTTGCGGATTATTTGAGCCATTCGTTTGCCATGCCAGATTTTTAAAGATGCCATTGG
>CAYTAJ010000087.1:1420-4431 GCA_964435725.1 uncultured Algimonas sp. | reverse complement strand
GTCTCAGCATATTGCCCGATAGGTGCTGAGGTTTGTGGCGCAACTTGATTAGGTCCGCCCTGAACGGGTCCATCTTGTACTAGGCCACCTTGTGTGGGGCCATTCGGCGACTGGGCTATGCTGGGTTCGCCATTCCCAACTAACATCGGTGCAGTTTGCGGTGAAAGGAACGACTTGGCCGCAAATAAACCAACGACGGCCACGCCTGTCGCTAAAGCGGCAACGCGAAGATTGCGTGGCGTGAGCAGTGAGCTTCCTTCACCTTTAGCAGCTTTCGGCTTTTTGACTTTCTTAGCTTTTGGTTTTTTCGAGCGACGCTTTTTGCTTTTCGTGTCATCAGCAATGCGAAGCCTATCCATATGCTCTTCATTTTCGGCGTAAGCTGGATCGGCATAAGGTAAAATCGGATCTCCTGCAGGCAGGTCTTCTAGGTTGTTACCAGGCGAAACATAAGCTTGCGGCGTCGCATCAACGCCACCCATTAAGGGCGGTGGGGCCGTTATCATGTCGGGGTTAGGCTGCGCTTGTACGGCCAGTTCCGATTGCGCGTAAGCGGTTGCGGTATTGGGCTGGCTAAAAGCTGTTGGATCAAACTCAACCGGGAAATGATCAGGCTGGTCATTGACCGGAGCTTGCATTGTTTCCTGTGATGCGCCTGACATTTCCGCATAAGGGTTTACACTTGGCTTCAATGTTTGTGGTGTGAAGTTCACAACATTCGTCGGGGCATGAACGGCTGTCTGTACAGGCGCTTGAACAGGGGCGGGCGCTATAATGTGCGCGTCAGGGACAGGCGTATAGACTGTTTGTGATTGCGTGTTTTGTTCCAGTTGCCATTGTGCACGTTGAAGATCTTGCGCCATCATTTCTGTTTGCGTTTGCAAGGCGGTAAAGCTGGCATCAATATTATCGAGGCGAGACTGCAATGTCTCGACTTGTCCAGACAAAGTAGACACATTCGCGGACATATCGTTAGACAATGACTGCGGACGCACTAAGGCGGCTTCGCGTTCCGCTTGTTCTAATTTTTCGAGACGTTCTTCCATCGAATTTGATGTCTTATCAAACTCAGCCTGTGTTTGAGCGGCGAGTTCCGAGATTTTAAGTGCAACAACAGAGTCTGCGCGCGCCTGACGCTCTTCAATGGCTTCACTCAGCGTAGCGACCTTATCACCGATTTGGGTCAGCGCATTGGCTGAGTCCGCTTCTATGGCCTCAAGACGTGTGGACAGGCGTGTTTCGACAGCGTGTAACGCCTCTGTGGCGGCCATCTGATCTTTGACGATGCGGTCCTCGACCGCTTTTGCGAGGCTGGCGAGATGGCGGTTTATTTTAGCAATTGCTTGGGCTTGTTTTGTTTCATTATTCTCAAGTTTCGAAATCGCTTGATTAACCGCGGTTTCGACTGATGACGGGTTCACAAGGGCGGAGGTAAGGGCAGAGCGAATTTCAGCCCGTGTTGTTGCCATGCCTTCTTCTAGGTCGTTGGATAACTTACCAACACGGCGCGATAGCGCCGATTTCTGAGCGGTTGCTTGTTTTTTCGTGCGCGCATCCAGTGTGGAGACGACCTCTTCCAAGGTCTTAACGCTTTTACGAGTCAGGGTGTCGGCACGCTTCATTCGTGTTTCGAGAGATGATAAGGCCTTTTGCATTTCAGCCAATGTTAGCTTTTTAGCGGGTTTTTTGGCTGTTTGAGAAGCTTTTGAGACAGGTTTTTTGGCAGCAGGCATTTTAGGCAAAGCCTTAGACTTTGTGACTTTCTTTGCTGGCGCCGATTTTTTCGTCTGGCTCATAAGGCATCCGATATCTCTGACGAGACCTCCCCACGTCACGTCATGGGTCTAGAATCATGACGTATACTGACGCAAATTGGCGCGATTGTGGTTAATACTGGGTTAAATCGTTAACTTTTACCCGCAGAATGACTGTAGATTGTGACATTTTAACCTTTCGCAGGATTTTAATTGACGTTAACGTCAACGTCATCTAAATGAGCAATATGACAACACGTGCAAACACAACACAAATGCAAAGCTGGGGTATTCGCCAGTTTGCCGACATGTTTGATGTCACGCCGCGCACAATCCGCTTTTACGAAGATAAGGGACTATTGAGCCCAGAGCGGGAAGCGGGAACGCGCGTCTTTGGTCAATCAGAGCGTCTGCGATTTGAGAAAATCATGCGGGCCAAGCGCATGGGCTTTTCTTTGGATGATATCAAAGCCGTACTTGATGTCACGAACGGCCATATTGCCGGTCACGACGAATTAAAGCGACGGAGAGCCAACTTCCAAGCCGTGATTGATGGATTGGGCCGACGTCGTGAAGACATCGACATTATGGCTGAAGATATGCGCGAAATCGTGTCTATCATCGATGACCACCTCGAAAATAGACAAGAAGAACCAAGCGTAGAGAGCTTGGCATCAAAATACGAAGCCGCATTCAAAAAGAAATTTGCTCACATTGAGGGTGAGCATGGATACACCCTGGACGTTCAAAGCGACACATTCGAACCTGCCGAGTAAGTCTAGACTTAAATAAAAGGAATATAATTATGCCAAGTTATAAAGCCCCCGTTCGCGATATGCAGTTTTTGCTTCACGAGGTTCTCGGATTTGAAGACCTGCAGAAGTTCGATGCTTTTTCCGAAGTTGATCGCGATCTTGCCGATGCGGTTATCGAACAAGGCGCAAAATTCGCTGAGGAAGTTCTCGCACCCCTAAACGTCGTCGGTGATCATGAAGGCTGTACGCGTCATGCAGATGGCTCGGTCACAACGCCAAAAGGATTTAAAGACGCCTATAAGCAAATGGTTGAAAATGGCTGGACAGGCCTAGCGCGTGATACTGAATTTGGCGGCCAAGGTATGCCGGGCATGTTGGGTCTTGCGGCTTCAGAACTTTGGACCTCAGCCAATATGGCTTTTGCTATGTATCCGGGTCTGACCGGTGGCGCGATTAAAGCGATTGAGACGGGCGGTTCGCAAGAGCAAAAAGAAACTTACCT
>CAYTAJ010000087.1:0-1320 GCA_964435725.1 uncultured Algimonas sp. | reverse complement strand
CTTCTTTGGGCGGCCAAGCATGAAGATATTGAAAAGCATTCCGACGATGAAAAGCTCGTTGAAAAATGTGATGATTATCTCGGTCTGTTGACGCCGGTCATTAAAGGTTACCTCACAGATATGTCGATGAAGACAACAATTGATTGCCAGCAAATCTTTGGCGGTCACGGCTTCGTCGAAGAATGGGGCATGAGTCAATTCGTTCGCGATAACCGTATTGCGCTTATCTATGAAGGGGCGAATGGTATTCAGGCGCTAGACTTGGTAGGTCGTAAACTCGCCCGCAATGGCGGTCGCGCTCTGATGACTCTCAATTCTGAAATTGCCGCGTTCTTGAAAGACAATGGTGACAATGAAAAACTACCTGAGTTTATGGATGGTCTCTCAGGAGCTCAGAAAAAGCTGACAGAAGCCACGATGTGGTTGATGCAGAATGGCATGTCAGATCCGAATAATGCGGGCGCTGGCTCTGTCGATTACATGCACATGATGGGCCTCGCTACGCTGGCCTATATGTGGGCGCAAATGGCCGTCGTTGCGCAACAAAAAATTGACGAGGGATCGAATGAAGATTTCTATCCGAATAAGTTGATTACGGGTCGCTTCTTTATGCTCCGTATGTTGCCCATGCTCGACGCGCATCTCGCCAAAATCAAGACAGGCGCAGAACCCGTCATGGCGCTGGAAGCGGCTGCGTTTTAAACATAACTACACTTTGGGAACCAAGCCTCGACATGACTCCCACCATGTCGAGGCTTACATATTACGAAGACTTAAAAGAGAGAGATTAAATGGCCGCTATCGATTTTAAAAATCCGGATTGGTATGCAGAAGAAGATATCAATATTTTCCGTGAAGCCGTTCACGGTTTTTACGCGCGGGAAATGGCACCTCATTCCGAAGAATTCCGCAAGAATAAAAAAGTCGACCGCAAGTTCTGGAACATGGCCGGTGAGATGGGCTTACTCAATTGTTCTATGCCAGAAGAATATGGTGGCGGTGGCGGCGATTATCGCCATGAGATGATTATCCAAGAAGAGCTCATCAAAGCCAATGTCGATGGATTTGGTCTTTCGCTCCACAATGCCATTGTCGCGCCTTATATCCTGCATTACGGCACGGAAGAGCAGAAGAAAAAATGGCTACCGCGCATGGCAACGGGTGAGCTCGTTGGCGCGATTGCCATGTCAGAACCGGGAACAGGATCTGACCTTCAAAACGTGAAAACTAATGCCAAGAAAGACGGTAATGGTTGGGTCATTAATGGCTCCAAAACCTTCATCACCAATGGCGGCACAGCCAACCTTATCGTTGTGGTCG
>CAYTAJ010000086.1:0-8923 GCA_964435725.1 uncultured Algimonas sp. | reverse complement strand
GCGATGGGTGAAACTCTAGCGCCACGCAATTGCCGTTTAGTTCAATTGATCAAGCCCGAGGGTCGAGCGAATTTTGTCAGGATATTGCTGAACAGGATTTTCTTTAATCACTGCTTCTTGATAGGCCGTTTGAATATCGGCACTTATGGCCGCCGTCATTTGTCCTTGTAAGACTTCAAGATAAGTTCCGGCGAGGCCATCTTGACTTGCAATAATACGGTCCAATGTTGCGATTTGTTCGGTCAGCGGGAGTTGTCCCGCTCCGCGTAAAACATCACCTTCATCAGCGTCAAAGAGACCCACGGTTACTTCATTTCCTAAGGTTTGAGGCGGGTTTGTTCGAATAAGCGGAACATCCTCAAGTGTTGCAGCATCGCCAAGTTCAGCGTTTAAGGCGCTCAAGCTCTCACCCGCACGGGCACGTTGCGTAATTTCGAGCGCTTTTTCTCGGAGTAACTGAGTCCGTTCTTGGAAGAGGTAGGCTTGAAGGGCTTCCTCGCTAATATCTTCAAACGGGCGCATTTCACTGTCGATAATGTCGTCCACGCGCAATGTTACAAAGCCGCCCGTTGAGGTCTCAAAGAAATCCGTTTCAAATCCTAGATCGGAGGTGAAGAGCGTGCGGAGGATAATATCATCAGAGGCGATTCCGGGAATGCCGGAAAAACCACTCATGCGAATGTCATCAGGGGTAATGCCGCTGCGGTCGACGAAATCGTAAGCGGAAAGGGGGACGCCAACGGTTTCTGCAATTTCTTCTAATGTGAAACCTTCGAGCATGGCGTCTTCAATATCGGCCGTCACATCATAAATTTTTTCAAGTGCGAGGTCGTTGAGAAGATTCTCTCTGATCTCATCTTCGCTGTCACGGAAGCTCGGAATATCAGCCGGTGTAATGTCGCGCACAAAAATCGTTTCCCAACTACCAAGACCGGTTAAAACGGCTCTGGCGTCACCGCGCTCAAGCTCGAAAGCTGCCTTGGAACTTTCAGGGTCGACAAGACCGTTCTGACGTACGGATTCGTAGGTGATGGGGGAGCCAAGGCCCAAATTAGTAGCGATAAGTTGCGGGTCGTCTCCGGCTTTAAGGGCTTCAACAACTTGATTGGCTGTTTCTTCGTCTGGAGATGAAATGAGCACCACAGAACGTGTTTCAGGGGCCCCGATTTCGCCTGTTTCCACTTGCAGGTCGAACGCTGCTTTGACTTGGCTGTCTTCAACTGTGATGTCAGGGATAAAATCAAAAGGCTCCACGCGGATCATAACGAATTTACGATATTCCGGTGCCATGAAACGGGTGGCGTTCACGTTGATATAGTCTTGAAGCACCTCATCGCTGGGTGTCTCAGGGTCTTCGATAGAATTGATGTTCAACGTTAAAACGCTGGCGCGACGTTGTTCTGTCAAAAACTTATACCGCATCGTCGCATAATCTGAGGGAGCAATGAGACCTCCGACGATTGCAGGAATAGTCTGTTCAGAACGTAATTGCTGTAATGTGTCGGCTTCGAATTGACGACGTGTGAAACGGGCATTGGCCAGAGCCTGATTGAGTTTTTGCTCGTCGAATTGACCCGTCAGTTCATTTTGGAAAACGGGGTTGCTGGCAATGGCTTCTCTTGCATTGCGGCGATTAACGCCAACGCCCAAATCATCAGCATCAATTTCGACCACCTTACTTGTAACCATATTTTGTAAAATCTGATTGTGCAAACCTTGCGCATAGGCTTGCTGATTTGTGATTGTTTCAGTGCGGTCACGATTGATACGCTCAACCTCTCGCGTGAAGAGGGAGTCAAATTCTCCAGTTGTGATTTCGGCATCACCCACAGTCGCAACGGCATTCCGTGCGCCGGGCGTAAACATATCATTCACGCCCCAAACGGCAAAAGCCAGCACCAAAAAGGCAATCAAAATGCCAACTAAGACGTTACGAATTTTTCCGCCGATTGATTCCGCCATGAAAGGTCTCTACTGCAGTGTTGACTAAGCGTACGGGTCATACCAGACCACGCCCCGCTTACAAGCATTTGCTGTAAACAAAAAGGTGAAGAGATGTCGTTAAAACCCTTAATTGCCGCGAATTGGAAAATGCATGGCGATATGTCGTGGTGTGATAAGCCGCAGGACTTTAAGGACCATTATCCCGCCGTAGAACGCGAGCATTTGGATATATTGATTTGCCCGCCTGCCGTTTTGCTTTTTCCAATGATGGAAAAGTTGGGGGGCGCTGATATCTGGTTGGGAGCGCAGACCTGTCACGACGCTGTTTCAGGCGCGCATACGGGTGAAATGAGTGCTGAAATGTTAGCAAGTGCAGGGGCAGATTTTGTTATCCTTGGACATTCTGAACGCCGCGCTGGCGGGGAAAGTGATGCAGATGTCTGCAAACGGGTGGAGCGAGCTGTAGCAGCTGAACTTACGCCCATCATTTGTGTTGGCGAAAGCTTGGAACAACGCAAGGCTGGACAAGCTGAAGACGTGGTGGGGGAGCAATTAAAAGCGTCGATACCCGAAAGCCTTGAAGACTATGTTATCGCCTATGAACCTATTTGGGCGATTGGGACAGGTATGACCGCAACACCCAATGATATCAAAGAGATGCACGCCTTTATTCGGGCGCAAGTCGGGCCGAATGTGCGTATTCTTTATGGCGGTTCGGTGAAGCCCGCCAACGCCAAAGACATCCTTTCTACAGAAAATGTGAATGGGGCTTTGATCGGCGGCGCTGGCTTAGAGATGGAAAGCTTAGCGGCTATTGCCAAGCTCGCATAAGTTAAAACGTGTAGGCGGTAGCCAAACCCAGAAAAGCTTGGTTGGGGGAGCCGCGCTCTGTGACGAGCGAGGAGTTCGCTGCATCACCACTCAGCCGGGATAGATTACCAAAAACGGTCATCGTGATTTCATCGCTCAGCGGCATAATTGCAGTTCCGGATAAGCCATAAGACACAATGCCTGACGAAGCCTCAAACTCCGCGAGGCCTGAGGCTGCAGATTGCGTCGCATCCACGCTGAAAAATGCGTCATGATAGCTATCGTCGCCGAAATTCACGCGTGGCCCAAATGAGTAAATCACCGGCGGCCCATAACCCGTAAGAGTGCCTCCAAATCTCAGGCCAATCTCACCCGTGAGACCGTCATGCCCGCTTATAGCTTGCCCCAGCTTCGCTGAGGCGGTGAGGGGGCCAAGGTCAACCTCTGCAAACCCACCAAGAGAGAACGATGTATCGATATCGCCCAAACCGACAAGATCCGTTGTTCGTTCACCAAGCACACGGAAGGGATTACCTTCCTCTTCTTCGCGGCCAAATTCTATTGTCGACAAAGGGCCGAGGCGGAAATTCTCTTGATTGATTAGGTTGTAACCCACGCCTTCTTCGACTGAGGCAAAGAAGCGGTCGCCATGTTTGATGCGGATATAGGGGACAACGGCAACACTGTAAGCATCGTCGCCGAGGTAATTGGGTGTGAGTAGCGCCCCGGCGCCAATACTCAGGCTCCATCCTTCGTCTTGTATAGGTTTACGAGATTGCGGCTCCGCAGCTATGGCAGGTGTCGCAATGAAGGCGCAAAGTGCCGCGGCAGGAAAGACAATTGATTTCATAATATTAGCAGGCCTTAATTGACGCAATTTCCAGAGAAAACGGCCCATCTTGACCGTCTGAAAGAATAATACCGATCTCGACGACTTCGGACTTATCAAAAGTCGCGCCGCGAATGGGGCGTCCAAAAATAGAGGCGCGGAGATCGTCATATGAAATATTGACAGTCTCCCATTCTCCGGTGTTTTGCGCATTGATTGGGGCTTGGAAGGAAATGCGACGCCATCCATAGGTCGCATTTGTGCGCATTGTGACTTTGTAACCGCGGCCATCAGATTTTACGCGCAAAGCCAAGCCTTCTGTATCAGTTAACTCGCCGGGTTTTGCTGATGCGCGAACAGAGGAGAACCCGCCGCCATTCGTATTGATGACACCTGAGAAGGTCATATGCCCCTTATCGAAATTGGGTCCACCTGATGAGAGGCCGCCCATCACACCGTCATTTATCGCACGCCATTGCTGCGCCACAGTTTCAGTTCTGAAGTCAATATTCATGTCACATCCATCGGTCATCGTTTTGGCTTGGGCCTGTGTAAGACCTGGAGAGGCGAGAAGGACAAAAGCCGAAAATGTTGTTAAAAAATATTGCCGCATCAAATCCATCCAAGTGTTGTGGTTTTAATACGGTTTGGGCGGTGGTGAGATTGTCAAAACTGTAATTACATTTTTGGTGTATATTTGAAATATCCACCAAAAAGTAGTTGACTATTCAAGCAAGTCGCTTTACGACAAGCTTGTTACCGCATTCCGCCCACCCACGCACGGCTTTAAGGAATGCCAACTGGCCTTGCCTCATCAGCAAGGCCTTTTTTCTTTCGATTTAAAAAGTTTTAAGAAACACGGTTAACCAAGTCCTAACGGATTTACGTGAGTGTAGAGGCAGAATCACTTTGAGGATGTTTCATGCGCACTTTGTTACTCGGCTCTGCCATTACGATTTTCTCAGCCTCCTTTGCTTTGGCGGCCGATTTAGGACAATACCGACCCGGTAATCCTTATCAAAGCGTCATCGCGCCTGGAGCCGATGTTTGTGAGAGCCATTGTGCAGGGGATGCGCAATGCCGGAGTTGGAACTATATTAAGGCTAACCCGCAAGCGGCAGGGGTGTGTGAGTTTAACTCTAACGATGCTGCGCCCGTTGCCAGTGCGATTTCAATTAGTGGAACAAATGCGGCGTCTTCCTTCCGATCAGGTGTTGTATCTGGGGGAACTAATACTATTCGTGTCGGAACACAGACAGCGACGAAACCACGTGCCGTGACAGAGCGTACTTCGTCAAACCGCCGCATTGTGCGCGAGCCCGTGCCACAGCAAAGACAGGCTCAAACAGCGTCCACACGACCTGTAATACGCCCCACACAACCGGGAAGTCTTACAGAGCAACAAAACCAATATCGGCAGCCTGTGACGGCTCAAAGACAAGCCCATCAACCAACGGTGCGACCACCACAAGCGGCCATACCCCAACAGTTTAAATATGATCTTGGCGGGCAAGTTATCAGAGCTCCGCAAGCGCCTCAACGGGCCGTGCCGCCACAAGCTAGGCCCTATCCAAACCACGCTTATGCGCCACAAGCCCCACAAATTCAGCGCCCCCAAGTGCAAGGACAGCCTCAAGTGCAGCCTCAAAGGCAACAAATGACATCACGCGATCGTCGTCGTCAGCAAGGCCCGTCAATCCAACAAAGACAACAAATGCCGCAAGCCATGAGCTCAAATGCCATTGGACAAGCATATCCACCACAAGCCCCGATGACCACGACGAGGCAACAAGCTTATGCGCCTCAGCAACAACAGATGATGCGCCGTTCAGCGACTCAACCTTTGACGCATCAAAACGCGAACTCTGCCTATGCAACACAACAGGCACCAGCTCAGCTAGCGCGCGGGATAAGCGCTGATCAAGCTCAACAAAGCTTGTTCGGAAAGCTCAATGATGATGTGATTGTGCCAAATAGTGCAGCAAGTGTACCTTCGGATCCTAACGCACCTATTCCAACCTCTGCGTCGCGTCCTGTGACACCCGTTCAGCAATCACCATTGGAGGGGTTGGCAGGTGCGCCTAAGCCTTAAGACGTCTTTTTGAAAAGTTTTTGGACGCCGTGCCAAAAGGCTTTGAAAGACAGCCTAAACCATCCAAACATGACAAAGATAACCAGGCTATAGGTTAGGGTGAAGAGTATAAGCTCTGCGAAGTCATCAGAATTATAGCCGAGGAGCCTTAATGTGTTTTGCGCGCCTGCGAAAGCTGTTATCAAACCAAGGAATAACCAAACGCCAACCCAATAAAAATTGACCACCTTATTCGATTGCTGAAAGCGTATCGCCGGAATGAAAAACAGCGATACGAAAACGACAGTTATCGAAAACATGATGGATGCAGGCATAATATTCGACCACATTGATGAAATTCCTCCCGAAACTGGACATTTTCATCAAATTTGCAAGTCTTAAGCCAAATTGCGCTTTACAGACTATTAAGAGTGTTACTGGCGCTCTTTGGTTGTGAGGAAGCGAATATCTGGGTTTTTTTCTTGTGCGTAACCGACATCCCAAGCTGATTTGGCCAAGAAAACAGGTGCGCCGTCGAGGTCTTCGCCCATATTGGACGTGTTTTTATCAATAAAGGCTTTGAGCTTTGTCTCATCTTCACACGCTACCCAGCGCGCCGTTTGATAAAGGGGCACTTCGAAGGTGACCTCAAGGCCATATTCCGTTTTGATACGCTCACGCATAACATCAATCTGTAGAGAGCCGACGGCCCCCACAATCATGTCAGCGCCAAGGGCGGGTTTAAACAGTTGCGTGACGCCCTCTTCGGCCAGAGATTCGAGCGCCTTGCGAAGGTGCTTAGCTTTGAGAGGATCTGCGAGTCTCGCACGACGCAGGATTTCAGGGGCGAAGTTTGGAATACCCGCAAATTTAACTTTACCGGACTCTGAGAGACTGTCGCCAACGCGAAGCGCCCCATGGTTTGGAATACCAATCACATCTCCGGCATAAGCATTTTCGGCCAGTTCTCTGTCTTGCGCGAAAAACAGAATAGGGTTGTGAACAGAGATAGTTTTGTTTTCAGCGGTTTTCAGTTTCATGCCGCGTTTAAATTCACCTGAACACAGGCGTAGGAAGGCGACACGGTCGCGATGGTTTAGGTCCATATTGGCTTGGACTTTGAAAACAAAACCTGCCACTTCTTTGGAGGTGGGGTCCATTTCTATGTCTTGCCCGGCTTTTTTGGCTTTCTCAGCTTGTGGACCAGGGGCAAATTCTGCGAGGGCATCAATCAATTCGCGGACACCAAATTTCCGCAGGGCCGAGCCAAAATAAACAGGGGTCATATGGCCTTCGCGGAAGGACTGCTCATTAAATTCACCATATTCTTTGGCGAGTTCTTGTTCTTCTTGAAATTCTTCTAACAAGTCATCGTCATCAAAATGGGCGGCAATTGCATTTCCATCGATAGGGGTGAGCGTATGTTCGCCGCCGTCTTCCGGCTTGCTGAATTTTAGAAATTGTCCGGTACGCAGGTCAGACACACCTTTAAACCGACGTCCAGAGGCGGCGGGCCATTGCATTGGCACGACATCAAGCGCGAGCTTATCCTGGATTTCTGAGATCAGTTCAAATGGGTCTTGGCCTTCGCGGTCGAGCTTGTTGATAAAGGTGATAATGGGAATATCGCGGAGGCGGCACACTTCAAAGAGCTTAAGTGTTTGTGGCTCGATCCCTTTCGCCACGTCGAGCACCATAACCGCACAATCGGCAGCGGTGAGCGTGCGATAGGTATCTTCTGAGAAGTCTTCGTGTCCTGGTGTATCAAGCAGATTAAAAATCAAATCAGAATGCTCAAACGTCATTACTGAGGACGAAACCGAAATACCGCGTTCTTGTTCGATTTTCATCCAGTCTGATTGCGTACGGCGGGCTTCGCCCCGCGCGGCGACCTGACCCGCTTGGTGAATGGCACCAGCGGCCAGCAACATATTCTCCGTCAGGGTCGTTTTACCGGCATCCGGGTGAGAAATAATCGCGAAAACGCGTCGCTTATTCGGCTCTGTTTGTAAGGCAGCGGACATGGTGGCGGGCATAGTCATCTACGCGCCCGAGTGCAAGCAGGCAGGTGGGTCTTTTCGCACGCTTCGCAGGCTTTGTCTTTACTTCTGCTTTGGGCTTTGTCACGACGCGTCCATGGGAAAGTTAAACCAAAAGCATTTTGACCGTGCCTTGGAGGCGGCGGATTGCTTGAACCAAGCCGCCAATTCCATGCGGATATTGAAATCTGTGGCGTGGTCACCAGAGTTGAAACAAACCTTTTTCGAGAGCAAAGCTTTACCACAACCTGAATACCCCATGATAGATGTCTCCGAGACAAGAGAGATGATTGCGCGTGCGAAAACACTGTCCGAAGGTAAGAATGTTGTGTTTGAATGGCTGTCCCGCTTATGCGTAACGCTTGAAAATACAGCGAATATGATTGAGACACGTGGAACCAAACAGTTCTTTCATTACTCTAGCGAGCTTTATGGGCGCCCGACGCGCCTAATGATTGATCGAAAGACCCGTGTTTTAGACCTCGCAAAACATCTTGATCGCACTTTGGAGGACCTCAACTTCGATAAACTGGTTGTCGATGGATATGAAAAGCAATTGACGTCTCGAGAGTTTGCAAAGGCACTGCGAGTAAGATTAAAAGAGCACTTTGGTGATGATGCGCCGAAAGTCGTTTTGTCAAAAACTGTTTCTGCAAAAGCCGCGGCGAGTTCGAAACGTATAAGGGTTAGGGCTGATGCCGGATTTACGGAACGTGACATTGAGCAATTGCTTCATCATGAAGCCTTGATTCACGTAGCAACGGCTAAGAATGGGCAAGCGCAGAACAATTTTGGCATTTTAGGGCGGGCACATGCCGGTACGACAGAGATACAAGAGGGTCTCGCTGTTTTTGCTGAAATCATCACAGGGGCCATGGACCCGCGCCGCTTTGGACGTCTGGCCGGGCGGGTGATAGGTATTGAAATGGCGGTGCAGGGCGCCGATTTTAAAGAAGTCTATGACTTTTTTGTTGAACGCAATGATGACCCGTCGCAGTCTTATGAAAATACCCGCCGTATTTTCCGTGGCGGCGTAATTTCGGGCGGTGCGCCCTTCACGAAAGACATGGTTTATCTGAACGGGTTATTGCGCGTGCACAATTTCATGCGAACCGTGGTGAAGCTCAATCGCGCAGACCTGATACGCGTTTTGTTTGCCGGAAAAATGGATATCGAAGACGTTCCAGCGCTCGCGCAACTCGCGTCTAATGACCGTTTGCAATCGCCGCT
>CAYTAJ010000085.1:0-9063 GCA_964435725.1 uncultured Algimonas sp. | reverse complement strand
TTAAAGTCACAATAGGGGCAGATGCGAGCGCAATAAGGCCAGTGGATGTAGACCGCGAGTGGGGCTTTATCCGCCATAATCAGGGAACTGATCAGCCATGAATTTGGCAAAGGCATCCGCGCGATGGCTTTTGGCATGTTTCTCTGCTGGATCTATTTCGGCAAAGGTTTCTGTGTCTCCGTTGGCAATAAAGATGGGGTCATAACCAAACCCTTTATCGCCACGTGGAGGCCATGTGATATCGCCCTCGACTTTACCTTCATAAATACGGTCTGTGCCGTCCGGCATAGAAAGACATAAGGCGCAAATAAAGCGAGCAGACCTGTCTTTTGCCTTGCCTAATTTGTCATTCACATGCCACATGGCCATATCGAAATCACGCCCGCCGCCTTCTGATTTTGGCAATTCTGCCCAACGTGCCGCATATATGCCGGGTTGCCCATCAAGCGCTGTGACGTCCAAACCACTATCATCGGAAAGGGCAGGGAGACCTGTCGCATCGGAAGATGCACGGGATTTTAGACGGGCATTGCCTGCAAATGTTGTTTCTGTTTCTTCAGGCTCGGGTAAATCGAGATCACCCGCGCTTAAGACTTCAAGGCCAAATGGCTCAAGGAGTTCGCGAATTTCCCTGATTTTGCCTTTGTTATGAGAGGCCAAGACGATTTTTGAATGACCTTTAAGGTCTCTATGAGGGCTGTTTGTCATGAGGGGGCTATAGCTATCATCCCTCTTAAAAGCAAAGACTTAGCCGTGTGCTGTAATGTCCATGTTGCAAAGGCTTGTAATTTTTGCATTATTGTTTATCAATAAGACCATGTTAGGGAATCCCATGTCAACCGATACGGACGAAGCGATCGATATTGAGAGCGTTTCACGCTCTGACCATAAGATGGCGAAAACGCTCCGTGTCGTTATATTCTTGATGCAGCTAGTCTTAGCATTCTCCGCTGTTTTGTTAGTTATTGCTTCCGCCGTCCTCGGCTTTTCAGATGGCTTACAAGAACAGCTTTACGGTAGTTTTTCTGTTGAGATGCAGCCCAATAAATTTATGCTTCCATTGGTTTGTCTAGGTGGGGCCATAATCGCTGCGGCTTGGTTTTGGGTGCTTTATATGCTGCGTCTCATTGTAGGGACCTTAATTGCCGGTGACCCGTTTGTGCCGGGGAATATCAACAGATTACGTCGCATGTGGATAGTCATCGCTGCTGCGGAATTGTTCCGCATGGTGATAGTCGCATTTGCGAGTTCATCCCTCTCAAATGGTGAAAATGGATTGCAAATTAGATTAGGTGTGTGGTTCTTAGTCTTTGTTATTGCTACGCTTTCGGAGGCCTTCCGCTATGGAGCTGCGATGCGTCAAGAGCAGGAATTGACGATCTGATGACTATTCGTGTGAACCTAGACCGCGTGTTATTAGAGCGCCGTATGAGCCTGACAGAGCTGGCGGACCGCGTGGGCATTACGCTAGCCAATTTGTCTATCTTAAAGACAGGGAAAGCGCGCGCTGTGCGTTTTTCAACCTTGTCTGCGCTTTGCCGTGAGCTGGATTGTCAGCCTGCAGATATCCTCGTTTATGAACCGGAAGAAGAACAAGAGATAGCGGCTGAGTAGCGGATAGATTGCGGTCACACGTTACGCTTTTTAGTGGTTCACTTTATTTCTTTTTTCCATCAAAAATTCGACGAAGATTGTCGATTTTTGGATGGGGTTTGTTTTACCTAAAATAAAGTGAACTAAGCTGCGACCTTATCGTCTTCCGCTTGTTCCCATTTACCCCTTGAGGCAAGCCCGTTCATATGCGCGCGATGGTTAAACGCGATTTGCGCTGCATCGTAATTCTCCGCTTTGCCTTGCCATGCAAAGAGAGCGGATTGTTGTAAGGCGCGACCATAGGAATAGGTCAGTTTCCAGGGGAAACCGCCAATTTTATTCATCATATCAAGATTACGTGTCGCTTCTTCGTTATCTTGACCACCAGACAAGAAAGCGATGCCGGGTACAGCGGCCGGGACAGTATCTTTAAGGACCTTGATTGTGCGTTCCGCAATCTCTTCGCGGCTCGGTTGTTCCGCACATTTCTTACCGGCCACAACCATGTTGGGCTTGAGGATTGTCCCTTCTAGGGCAACGCCTTGTTCATAAAGCTCGGTAAAGAGGGAATTCAAGACTTTCTCTGTCACCTCATGACAACGTTCAACTGAGTGGTATCCCCCCATAAGGACTTCTGGTTCGACGATTGGAACAATGCCCGCTTCTTGGCAAAGCGCCGCATAGCGACCGAGCGCGTGGGTATTGGCTTTGATTCCGCCGCGTGTTGGGGTCATGCCAACATATTGGTCAGGATGTGAGATTTCTATAACAGCGCGCCATTTGGCAAAGCGGGCGCCTAATTCATAATATTCAGCCAAACGTTCGCGTAACCCGTCTAGGCCCTGCGTAATGTTTTCGCCTGGGCGTCCGGCGAGGGGGGTAATCCCTTTATCAACTTTGATTCCCGGAATGGCGCCATGTGACTTAATCAGGTCAACAAACTTCGTGCCGTCCTTTGCGCTTTGACGGAGTGTTTCGTCAAATAAGATAACACCTGAGACATGATTTTTCATCGCGTGTTCGGTACGGAACAACATTTCGCGCCAATCGCGGCGGTTTTCTTCGGTATTCTCTGTATTGATAGAGTCAAAGCGTTTGCCGATCGTACCAAAGCTTTCATCGGCTGCGAGAAGTCCTTTTCCCGGCTCAACCATAGCGACGGCGATTTTATTGAGGGCTTCAAGGTTCATGAGACTGCTCCTGTTTACTTTCTAAGTATTTCCACACCGGGAAGGATTTTACCTTCCATCCATTCAAGAAACGCGCCACCTGCGGTGCTAATGAAGGTGAAATCATCTGAGGCACCGGCCTGATTAAGGGCTGAGACTGTATCTCCACCCCCTGCAACGGCGATGATTTTATCCGCCTTGCAGAGTTTCGCCGCATATTTTGCAGCTTCAACTGTGCTTGTATCAAATGGGGCGAGTTCGAAGGCGCCTAAGGGGCCATTCCAAATTAAGGTCTGACTGGTATCCATAGCGTCCACAATCGAGGCTACAGTGTCAGGCCCCGCATCTAATATCATTTCACCTGATTGAACCTCATCGAGGCCGCAAACACGGCTTTCGGCATGTGCTTTAAACTCTGTGGCGACAACAAGATCTGTCGGTAAAATAATTTCGCAATTTTCTTTTTTGGCGTTGGCCATGATTTCTAAGGCGGTATCTTTGAGGTCTTTTTCACAAAGAGACGCGCCTACATCCTTACCTTGAGCATAGAGGAAAGTGTTTGCCATGCCTCCACCAATAACAAGACGGTCGAGCTTATTAACAAGGTTTCGCAAAAGGTCGATTTTCGTTGAGACTTTTGCCCCGCCGACAACGGCCATGACAGGTTTTTTGGGTATATCGAGTGCGCGGCTGATATGGTCTAACTCACGCTCCATAGCGAGGCCAGCATAGGCCGGAAGAAATTCCGCAATTCCGGCAGAGGAGGCATGGTCTCTATGCGCCGCAGAAAAAGCATCCATGATAAAGAGATCGCCCATGGCCGCCATATCTTTGGCCAGAGCCACATTGCCTTTCGTTTCACCCGGATGAAAACGTGTGTTCTCCATTAACAGGACTTCACCGGGTTCCATGGTGTTGAGGATATTCGGATTATACTCCGTTGCAAAAACAACGGGCGTGCCGAGTGCGTCCGCCAAGGGTGTCACGATAAAGCGGAGTGAATTAGCCTCATCTGGCTCACCTTTGGGACGCCCGAAATGGCTCAGTAAAACTATTTTTGCGTCTTTTTCTTGAAGGGCTTTGATAGTCGGAAGGGCCGCTCTCAAACGGGTATCGTCAGAGATGCTCCCATCCTCATGTCTTGGGACGTTAAAGTCGACGCGGACGAGGGCAGTGCTGCCTTTTAGTTTGGCGTCTTCTAAGCGTTGGAAATTCACATTAAGTCTCGTTTTGTTTGTTGCTCATGACACGGGCGACATCAATCATACGATTGGCAAAGCCCCATTCATTATCATACCAAGCGATAACTTTAACAAGGTCACCATCAAGCGCTTTTGTTAACAAGGACGCATAAGTTGCAGAATTAGGGTCATGATTAAGATCTGAGCTAACCAAGGCATTTTCAGAATAACAAATAATGCCTTTCATCGGCCCGTTTGCGGCTGCTTTCATAACTTCATTCAAATCTTCGGCTGTGGTGTGCATTTCGGGTTGGAAAGCCAGATCAATCATGGATACATTTGCCGTTGGAACCCTGACCGCAGACCCTGATAGTTTTCCTGCGAGTTCAGGTATAACCAAACCCACGGCTTTTGCAGCACCTGTGCTGGTTGGTATCATGTTCAGACCCGCGGCACGTGCCCGGTAGAGGTCTTTGTGGCTATTATCTAATATGCGTTGGTCTTGGGTATAGCTGTGAACCGTCGTCATAAACCCTCGACGGATGCCGACAGATTCCATTATAACTTTTGCAATGGGGGCGAGGCAATTTGTTGTGCAGGACGCACACGAAACAACCGTATCATTTTTCGTTAAGTCGCCATGATTCACGCCATAAACGATCGTTTTGTCGACTTGATCGCCCGGGGCTGAGATTAAAATGGCTTTAGCACCGGCTTCGAAATGCGGTTGAACCTTGTCTTTACTGCGGAAGATACCTGTACATTCCATTACAATATCGACATCTAGGGCGCCCCAATCGATTTCTGCGGGGTTACGGAAATGCGTCATGCGGATACGCCCGCGTCCGTAATCCATCCACTCGACGCCATTTTCTTCGCCTGTTTCGACCTTAACGCCAAAACGTCCATGAACAGAATCATACCGTAGAAGGTGAGACGAAACCTCCATGGTTCCAGGGGAATTAATGGCCACCAATTCGATATCTTTAATATCATATTCTTCAATCGCACGTGCGACCAGTCGGCCAATGCGACCAAAGCCATTAATCCCAATTCGTACCGTCATGCCATATGGCTCCGTTTACGCCGTGTTTTTTACTCTGGGTTCAAATTCGCCCCGCTTCTGATGAGCACCCAGTCGCGAGTCAACAAATTATCCTTGTTGCAAAGCAAAACTTGCGCCATTCTCTGCATAAATTTTGTGACAATGAGAAATTTTATGAATGACAGCGCTGACATCAAAGACGCAGCTCAAAGTCTGCAATCCGCACTCTCAAAATTAGAGAGCGCAATTGACCCATTATTGAACAAAGTCAGTCAATTAAAGGCACAATCGGCCGAATCAGAAGGTTTCTCTCAAGACCGGGCGCGGCTTGCCGCGCAGCTTGATAATGCGAAAGCTGATAAAGAATCGGCTGAGACACAAATGCGACAGCGCGAGACGGAATTAGAAGCGCTTGCGAAAGAGACCACACAAGAAATTGAAATGGTCATGCGCCATGTCCAATCCGCTCTTGAAGGAATTCAGTCATGATGGGTCGCGTCAGTATAAATATTAATGGTCGCAAATATGGCTTGGGCTGTGAGCAAGGCGAAGAAGAACGCTTAATGCGGCTCGGGCAAAAGCTCGATGATCGTGTGAACGCTATGGCCAATCAATTTGGCCAAATCGGAGACCTGCGCCTTTTGGTGATGGCTGGCATTACTCTGCTTGACGAATTAGAAGACTTGAATACCTCAGTTGATAGTGAAGTCGATGCTCGCATGGGTGATCTGCGAAAAGAAAACGCGCAATTGCTGCGCCACTCAGGCCAAGTTGAGGCCAAAGCCTCACAGAGCCTGATTGATGCCGCCGGGCGGATTGAACGTATCGCCGATAAAATTATGAAGGCTTCCGAATAAACTTTGTTTTAAGCGTCAATAGCTGAGCACTTATGAAGCCATTTCATACTGTGATTTAACCGACTTTTTAGGGGTGGCCACCCACTTACGTAGAGCTGATAGCAGTTTTGCTTTTTGGATTGGTTTTGGGAGTAAGTCATCCATACCTGAGGAGATAAACTCTTCTTGCTGATGTTTCATTACATGTGCCGACAAGCAAATAATCGGTGTATGAGGTCGTCCTTCTAAACGCTCTTTCTCTCGAATGAGTTTTGTGGCTGTTACGCCGTCCATAATTGGCATGGAAACATCCATTAAGATTAAATCATAGCGTTCATGGCTAAAGGCTCTGACACCTTCCTTACCGTTTTTGGCTATGGTAAGATCAATTTTTGGATGCTCTAGCATAGATTTTATCACCGTAATGTTGATGTCATCATCTTCGACAACGAGTATCCGGAGGCCTTTACGAACGGCACCTTTGTTATTTTCAGACTGACGCTGAATAGCAGAGCGTTTTACCTCAGTTTTTACTTGAGCCTTCATTGTATCATTCGAGGGTTCTTTTGAGACGCTGGCGAGCTTAATTGGTGTCGTTTCTTGTCTCGAAGGCCGTTCATTGAGGGACGCGATTTCAAGGGGAAGGGAAATGATAAATGTTGATCCTTTCCCTAATTTTGACCTGACCTTTAAACTGCCATCCATGGCTTCAACTATTCTTTTTGAAATAGCGAGACCGAGGCCGGTGCCCCCAAATTTACGTGTCGTTGAAGACTCCGCTTGAGTAAACTTATCAAAAATTACCTTAAGTTTTTCTTTTGATATGCCAATGCCTGTGTCTTTAATTTCGATTAGGATGTTTTGCTTATCGTGTTCGGATTTATTGTCCTGAGTGACACGTACGGTTATCTTGCCTTTAGGTGTAAACTTTATGGCATTGCCAAGTAGATTTGTGAGAACTTGAGTTAGTCTATGAGAGTCGACATTAAACAGCTTTGGGAGATGAGGGTCATAGTTGAACGCCATATCAATTGATTTATTTTTGGCTTTATGCCTGAGGAGTGAAATGACGTCGTCTAAAATCTGTTCCAAATTATGCGTGTCTAAATTCAATTCAAGTTGATTTGCCTCAATTTTTGAAAAGTCCAAAATGTCATTAATGATAACTAATAAGTTCTCTCCGGAGCGAGTCATGATATCGACATAATGTTTTTGTTGTTCTGTTAAATCTGTATTTTGAAGAACCTGAGCCATGCCGATGACCCCGTTCATGGGCGTTCGGATTTCGTGGCTCATAGTCGCCAGAAACTCAGTCTTTGCTTTATTCGCGATTTGCGCATTCTGCTCACTTATGCGGAGCATTTTTTGACTCTTTCGCATGTAGTATAATATTATGATTAAGAACGCAGCGGCCACAAGAAGAGAGAATACCAAAATAATAAGGAGATTCCGAAAGTCTTGTTGACTCTCATAAGTCTCTTTTTGGGTTTCGTTTTCTTGACGGAGTTTCTCTAATTCTTGATGCGATTTGAATGCTTGAAACTCAACGTCATTCAATCTTTCTCGTGTAATGGTAAGCGCCTCATAAATTTTCATTTCAAGAGCATTTAATTTTCTCTGCCAATATAAGGCTTCGTCATGGCGCCCGACGGCTTCAAGTGAGAGCGCATATGTTTTATATATTGGTTGTTTCATAATCAGAATATTATGTTCATGAACCAAGTCCAATCCTGCCTCTAAAGAGCGGAGTGCTTCTTCGTGGTTACCTTCGCGATAGGCGGCTGTTCCAACTAACCTATGCCCAAGCGCAATCATATATTTTTCATTGAGTTCTAGGCCTGCTTTCAGAACCTCTTGACCTAAAGCATAGGCCTCTTCATTCTTTCCAAGATGTAAATAAGCGCGCGCTCTATTACCGCTATTGCGTGCGTTCGCTTTTAATAACTTTGAACCCTGGTAATTACTTTGTTCTAACGATTTTTCTGCCCGTTCAATATAGGCAATCGCGTTGTTACCATCCCCCAGCTTGTTATATAAGAAAGCAACCTCATTGATCGTGGCTGTCCTATAGTTATCTAGGTCTGCAATAGACTGGTAATCTGGGTGATTAAGTACGAATAGAGAAACATCTAAAGCGCGTTTGTAATCGAAAGTTTCAATGTAAACCTCGATTAAGGCTCTATCAATAATGAACTCTAGGAACGTATTTGGGCTTTCATAGACGCTTTCTCTTAGATTTTGAATAATTCTATATGAGTAAGCAATCTCGTCTGTTTTTACTAAGGATTCGACAATCTGATACATTGTCCTCCCGTAGTGTTTTTCGTCTCTGTACGCCTTTCTCTCGAAGCCATTTTGAAGTTTATATGCAACTTCCGCCGCTTCTTGCCCTCTATTTAGTTTCGCTAAGACCACTAATTTCCAAAGGTATAAATCGATTTCCGTTTTTGTTTTTGCGTCGCTAGGTAGGTTCTCAATTGCGTCGTCAATGGCGACGACTAGGGCTGGGGAACGCTCTATATGCGATAATTGTTTTTTGTAATCACTTACATTCCAATTTTTCTTTTCTGCAAAAGCGATTGAAGGGGAAAGGCACGTAAAAATAAAGAAAGATAGGTTCAATAGAATAACCATCTTTTGTATTTTACGATATACAAACATAAAGTTAGCTCCGAACGAATTGCATAGCTAACGAGGCGTGTCTGAAAACATCGGTAGCGCATGAATACCTATTGGTGTATTTGCTAAATAACATCATTTGGTTTATTTAACGTTTTTAGGCATGGTTAACAAAACTTGCCAATTAGACCTTGCGTTTCAGGCCTAGCATCACCACAATATGGACGACGGTCACTGCGGGTTGCGTGAGAAGCACTAATCCACCGGACCTTAAATTATCCTTCGGGAGCTGGCTCTGTGCAGATCGTGGTCTGTTTAATTCCGGCACCCACTTGAACTTCTGGTTCACGAGGATTCTTAAGCCTCCACGGACTTTATGTGGGGCCGTCACTTCAAGTCCCGAAATAAAATTGATGTGGGACATCAATTTTAGGGACGCAGAAGTGACGGAAAGATTTTGAGTTCAAAAGCAACATTTCGTATCAGGTCAAAAACTCAACGGCATTCTTGTCACGACCCAGCTGCTGCACTTGAACTTATACATCATTTTCCCGCGCCAAACTTTCGCGATCTTTCCATCGCTGGTTATTGGCCTTTAAAGGGTGAGATGGATATCGTTC
>CAYTAJ010000084.1:4335-9167 GCA_964435725.1 uncultured Algimonas sp. | reverse complement strand
TCAAAAATTCCGAACGGAGGGCCTTGGCTCTCCGTTTTTTTATGCTTCATCATCTTACTGTTACAAAGCTTGACTATGAATCCTGGAACACGCTAATACGTGGAAATTTTATCCGTCATCCGGAGGGATAAAATGCAAGTACGATATGAAAGGAAAAGACCATTTTAAAACAAATCGGCAGTAAGCCCCCCTTCTTTGATAATCTCGAGAGCTGTGACGGTGCACAGGAAACCGTCGCGAAGCTCGAAACACTTTATAATGACGCGATTGCGTATCTTAACGCGGCCTTTGGCGAATTTGCCAAAACGGGCGAATTTCACGGCGATCGCACCGCGACCTATCCTTACCTCTTATTACACCTGCGCAAGCGCAAAGCGGATGGCGTGAAGCCCTATGGTTTTGTGAGCATTCGTGGGGCGGGCTGGTATGGCACATCAATTACACGGCCCGATATTTTCCGTCGCTACTTACAAGACCAAATTGGCCATATCGAAGCGGCTTATGAAATTGATTATTATGTCGGCTATTCCGACACCCCTATTCCCGTCGCCTTTGCGATTGATCCGTCAAGCTTTGAAATGAAAGACGGCACCAGTGCGCGCATCGGCGATTATTTCGCCCTGCCCGATTTGAAAGGCATTCATGATGATCTGGCGGATGGCGCCTATGATCATCCGGAGGATCAACCCCTGCCCCTAAGTCTCTTCCCGGCTTTACGGACAGATTATTCTTTGCAACGCCTAAAGCATTATACGGGGACGGAGCCCTCCCATTTTCAGAAATTTGTGATTTTCACCAACTATCAACGTTATGTCGATGAGTTCGTTGACCATGCCAAAGAGCTGATTGATAAGGATGCAGGCTATTCTTTCTCCAGCCCCGGTGTCGGTTGTGTAGAGCGCTCGGCCGATTACAATCCTGACCCTAAATTCAAGCTGCCACAAATGCCGGCCTATCACCTGATGAGTGATAATAATGATGGCGTGACGATTATTAACATCGGTGTCGGGCCGTCTAATGCGAAAACGATTACGGATCATGTGGCGGTATTGCGATCTCATTGTTGGTTGATGCTGGGCCATTGTGGGGGACTTCGCAATACGCAAACGCTGGGTGACTTTGTTCTGGCGCATGCTTACTTGCGCGATGATCAAATTTTGGATGAAGTCCTGCCGCCGGCTATCCCCCTGCCCACCATTGCAGAAGTTCAAATCGCCCTGACAGAAGCCATTGGCGAGGTTATGGATTTGACGGGCAAGGAAATGAAACAACATGTGCGCACAGGCACAGTCGTCACCACGGACGACCGAAACTGGGAAATGCGCTATGCCAGTCTGCGCACACGCCTCAATCAGGCCCGTGCCATTGCTATCGATATGGAAAGCGCGACAATTGCAGCGAATGGTTATCGCTACCGCGTGCCTTATGGCACCTTGCTATGTGTGTCTGACCGACCACTTCACGGCGAGATAAAACTCCCCGGCAGTGCGGAAGCCTTTTACCGCAGCCGCGTCGCACAACATCTCAATATCGGCCTAGAAGCCATGTCGATCTTAAAAGACGCGGCTGAGAGCGGAACGCTTCATTCCCGCAAGTTACGAAGCTTGGACGATCCTGTCTTTAGGTAAAGTCTAAGGCGCTTACGGATTATAACCGTCATGGGTATTTTCTAGCGCATAAATGGTGACACGGGCGAAATCGTCCGCGTCCGCCGTGTCATTTTGATGATAATTACCCGCCTTGAAATACATGAAATCATTTTCAATGTCATAGCCACTGCTCGTCATATCAATGCGATCTGAGGCGATTTCGGTTCCGTCGGCTCGATTAATCGTCACGTCTAAAAAATTGCCTTCGGCTTCGATGATATATTCGAATATTTCCCCTAAGAGAATGCCATTTGCGGGATCATCGGCGCTGTTACTTCGCGACCCGATTAATTCGTAATAGATGTCATCACCACCATTAATTTCGTGAGCCGCATAAATCACGCCTCGCTCATTATCCGGCAGCTTCCGATAATAAAGACGGATGGGTTCGTCATCCACCGCATGAATTTGTCCAATGATAATGCGACCGATTTGAAACGCTTCGCCTGTCGTTGTGACGTCATTAACTGCCATGCTAACGCGTAATGTGCCATCAACACCACCCGCATCATCCTGCGCCGATTGTGGTTGAGATGACAAAGCCCAGTTATTTAGGTTCGGACGGTCATTCGCTCCGCGCGTCGAAATGGACCGGTCACCGCGACGTAACATTTCCCGCAGTTCCGTTCGGGTGTAGCGCGTATTGGCAGAAGTCGTCGCGCCACCCGGTGGCGCCAGTAAAACCATGCCGCCATCCGGCCCGGTAAAGAACCACTCTGACTCATACCCCGCCGCCATGACGTCTTCATCGACTTTATCACTATCACCGCTGAGATTGCCGTTCTCATCAACCGGAAGGTCCAGTTTCCAATCCAAGAGATCAAAATTCCCTGAAGGCGGCAGTCCGGCTTGAAGTCCAAAGGATGTGTTATCCGGTACGTCAGCTACGGTTACGGCAACATCAAATTGCGAAACGCCGCCATTTTCATCTTCGGCTTCAAATGTGATATTGTAGATATTATCAGTGTCTGCATCATTTGGCGTTTCAAAATCAAATTGCGTAGCAGGAAAGAGCTTTTCTGTCGCGACATCGAATCGGAAAAAAGCAGAGTCCGGACTGGAGACTAATTCCAGACGTGTAATCGCGTCACCCTCCGGATCACTGACATCGACATTGTAAAATGTACTCGTCGTATTTTCATTCAACTGTGCGGTCGCCGGTGAGGAGAATGTCGGGCTCTCATTCGTTGGCGGCGGTGGAGGTGGAGGCGGCGGCGGTGGTGAAACCGCAACAGGGGGTGAGCCAGCGGAGCTATTACCCCCTCCGCCACAAGACGTTACGAAACCAGCTGATAGTATTAAAAAAAGACCCAGCGCGCCTTTAGAGGCAGAAAGGTGTAAGTGACGTTTTGTTCCGTATTGAGCGTTGAAGTCAGAATGTGTCATAGCATTTGCCTTAGGCAGATTGAACTTAAAGGGAAACGATTATCAAAAGAAAGCATATCACAATAATTTTATAATAAGCGAAAACCAATTAAACAATCCAATAAATCCCATTATTGGTATTACCAATTTATGGCATCTGGTTTAAAACTGGCTTGACAGCATCGCCCTCTTATGGTTTCAAAATCCTTATTATAAGATGAGATAAACTCATTACGGGTAACAAAATTGCATTAAAGGCAACAGGGTTGGGGACACACTAGCTTTAAAATACTATGTAAAAATATATAATATGTAGTGCAAACTGCGTGACGTATTCTTTAGCTCAAAATTCCTGATGTTTATCTGTGACGGTGAGTCTCATTTCACACGTGAGGACTAATTATGCCATTATCAACCTGTACCACTACACAAAATAAAAACGCGCGGTCAAAACCGGTGTCTAAATCTCTCTTCCTGAGTTCAGCGGCGACTGTACTTTCCGCCTTTGCTTTCACAGCCATTGCCCCTGCGGCGCAGGCTCAAGTCACGGTCAACACGTGTGCTGGGCTACCTGTGAATAACCCAGGCGTGTCTGATGCAGGTGAAACCGTAAATATCGATACATCAGGGGATGGTGAATGTATCGTTGCCAGCGGCGACATTATTCATCTCGAAGATGGTCAACAAGATGACATCATAATCAACATTGCATCAGGTACGCTTTTGACCAGTACAGACGCTGATGACGAAGACACCGTGATTTTTATTGATAATTCAGAAAATAATACAGAAATTAATATTGCGAACGGTGCTGTTCTTTCCGGCTTTGATGGGGTCATCTTTATTGAAGGAGATGGTACGACGATCAATAACTCCGGCGATATTATCGGCACAGGCGCTGCTGAAGAAGGCGTTATTTATATTGACCGCGATACAGACTCCGACGTTATTCTAATCAATAACAATTCAACGGGCAGAATTATCGCTCAAGATAATGGTCCCGCTATTGGTATTGAGCTTCTGATTGCTGACGGCGCTGATGATGCGGAAGATATTGGCGTTCAAAGTAACTTTTCAGACTTCCCGACTGTTACAATTATAAACCGTAATGGTGGTCTTATTCAGACAACGGGTAGCGCTTCCGATGATAATGATGCCATTAATATCGCAGGTAACCCGGGGGATACAGGTGGTTTCACGCGCGCCTGTATTGAGACAACTGACTCAACCGGTGCTCCAGTGGCCACACCTGCCTTAAATTGTATTGTCAATCTTCGGGTTGTTAATGGCGGTACAATCCAGTCGATTTATGACTCAAGCTCAAATGCCGGTATCACAGTCGAAGATGATGCGCTCTTCATGGGTGTGATTGCAAACCGGGTAAACGGGACGATTACAGGCACCCGCAATGGTATTCGCATTGGCGACATTGTTGTCGGCAGTGAAACCGCAGAACATGACGGACGTATTCTTAACCTGGGTACTATTTCAGGCACAGGTGCGAGTAGCCGAGGCATTGACATTGAAGGTGACGGCATTCGGATAACGAATGGTGGTACGGGTACAATCTCAGGCGTGTCTGTCGGTATTGAGGTCGGTGCCGGTACATCTAGTGGCATTGAGCACAGTGGTATGAACAACGCGATTGTAAACCGCGGCACGATTACAGGCGGTAATTACTCAATCGACTCCAATTCGGCCGAAGGCGCCATTCGTGTTGTAAACTTTGGCGGGGGTGCCCTTAATGGCGATGTCCGCGGATCAACAGCGAATACCGATCTTCTGAATTTCGGAAGTGGCACTTCAACCTTAACCCAC
>CAYTAJ010000084.1:0-4235 GCA_964435725.1 uncultured Algimonas sp. | reverse complement strand
CCGTCGCACTGGATGCAAATGCGCCTGTTGAAAGCTGTCTGAAACTGGCAGAGACTGGCTCTTGGTTCCAATCAAGCCGCCCAGACTCATCACAAGGCAGCTTATCCCTCTCAACACCAACCCTCTTTAATAATGGGTTTGGTCAAGATAGCCTGATACTCACAGCGGGTTATGACCAAGCGGTGAGTGACTCAACGATTATTGGTTTCTCCGGAAGCTACACAGAGTCAGACATTCATGAAAACGCTGATTTCACATCGTCTGTTTATCTCGATGCTATTCAAGTCAGCGCTTATGCCGGTCACCGTGTTGGTAACTTACACCTGACAACAAAGGCTTCTTACTCACACGGCGAAGCGAATACACGACGTCAGTCATTTGACGTTATTCGCAGCGAAGTCGATTTAGACAGCGCGAATATCCAAAGTGTCGCGAGTTATAATGTTGATCTTGGTAAAGGCTATTACCTAAAGCCCGAAGCCGGTTTCCACTATAATAATATCACCACGCAAGCCTTTACAGAATCAGGGGGACTTAACCTCAGCATCGACGAGACAAATACAAATGTTTTGGATGCACGCGTGGGCATGACGTTTGGGGCCCGTCAAATTCTCTCAGAGAAAAGCCGCGCTGACTTCTTTGTCACCGGTGCGGTCAGAAATGACATCTTCGGTGAACGTGATGAAATTGGATATGCTTTTGCGGACCGCACAGGCTCTCTCGCTCTCACGAACACTGATGCTTTTGCTGTTCAAGGCCTTGCCGGTGTGAATTTCATTAGTGGTGAAAAGTTCTCATTTGGCGGAACAGTCAATAGTGAGTTCTCTGAAAATGAAACCTCTGTCGGCGGCAGTGTCCAGACGAAGATTCGTTGGTAGTCTCTTTCCATTAGACATAAAATATAAGGGCGGTGCTTAATTGCACCGCCCTTTTTTTATTGGTCATAAAATTTATGACTGAGGCTAAATAACTTGGGATTTTGCCTAAGGCGACGGCGTTTCAAAAATGACATTCCCGTCTGGGTTCGCCAAGGCCTGCTCTACATCCGTCACAGCAATAAGCAGAAGCTCGCCATCGGTATTGCCTTGAGAAAAACCAATTAAGCCCTGCTCTGACAAATCAATGATATTTGTTGAGAAGCCAAGAAATCCTTCACGGCCCAAACGCGGAGAATTGCCGAAAGCAATAACATGCTCACTCCCGACAACACTCGCCCCAGCCACAATATCGGCCTTTTTCACGAATATTGACGATTCTCCCAAAAAGTCTCTCTCACCGTCACCGTCTAAATCCGCTAACTCATAGAGAGGCCCGATTAGCTCATTATCTGTGAAGCCCGACGTTGGATCAGGGCCCCGGACATAATTCACACCATTATTGAGAAGGTCCGTTAATGTCGCTTGCGTGGGTAATGATTGAATATTTGCGAGTGTTATACCGACAAGTCCAACACCCCCAAAAGACGTATCAATATCTCCCAAGCCGATAAGAAAGAACGGATTGCCGCTCCCATCTGTTGTCTCAATAACACTTGTGCCTAATCGGCTGTCATTATCACCCAAAATACGTTTAACGCCTATTTCGTTGACATCATCAAGATTTATCGTTGAAGGGTTTGCAGCCAGGCGCGTCGAATTAATAATCCAAATTGCACCATTGCCTCTGTCACTGCCTCCAGCAAGATATAATTGATTGATTAACATAAGTTCCGGCTGACCATCACTATCGATATCCGGGAATGTTGCGACTTCATATTGCCGAACTGGTTGAATACCGTTGAAGTCATTATTGGTAAAAGAGATATCAGCCGCGGCAGAACGTGTTGTATCGGTAGGACTAGCTTGTGCAGCACCAAAGCGGATCGATATTTCACCATTACCTTGGCCATAAGAAAAAATATCGTTATTTCCGTCTTGGTTCAAATCATGAATGATTTGGGCATCAATCCGGTCATTTGTATCACTACGCGTGTAAGAAATGGGGTTATTAGCCGCCGCATCGGGATCAACATTACCGGCCAAGAACGCCCAATCTGCTGCTGAATCGGCATCATAGAATTTGTAATTATCTTCAAAGGTGTCGGAATAAACAATATCCAAACCTTGCGCATCTGCCGCCTCTCTAATGCTCAGACGCTCAAACCCACTTCGGGATGACATGAAATCTGAAAACAAGGCATCATTATTCACGACATTGTAAAGACCGTCAGACGCCGCAATCGTTTCGGATGACAGGATATAAACACCAGAGTCAAAGAAGTTTTCATTTTCTAATAGAACAATATCCGGCAAGCCATCACCCGATACATCTGGGACTTTTGAAAGACCTGTTGGTTGAAATTCTAAACGCACGACACTTCCGCTAATAGAAATGTCTTCATTGACGTTTATGATTGTGACTTCGACAGGCACATTATAGATCGTCTCGCCATAATCGAACACATAGTCAAAACTATAGACATTATCGCCATTGGCATCTGTCGGCATTTCGAAATCGAATGGCGACGTATTATTAAAATCAATTGTAGTACGGAAGACGTTTGGATCCGCTGTTGCAGCGACAATTGTCGCAAGCTCAAATCCGACTGCATCAGCGCCTTCGAGACGGAAATTTGTCGGCGTAAGGCTTGTATCTGTCGCTGTCACATCAAATTCTACGCGCTCAAAAACGCCGTTTGATAGATTTTCTTGAGTACTAGCTTGAATAATTGACGGCAAAATCAAACCCTGCCCTGTTGGCGGGGGCGGTGGTGGTGGTGGTGGTGGAGACACCGAAACACCGCCGGAAGAACTCCCTCCGCCTCCACCGCCACAAGCGGACAAAGTGACCGAGCCGCCTAATAATAATACAAGCGACAGCGCCGACGTTGAAAAGAGATTTCGATTAGAACAGCCAGAAATTAAAGGCATAAAACTCCCCACCTTAAAGTTTATATAGTCATGCAGTATGAAGCAAAATTTGGAAAATCAAATCAAATCTGCTTGATGCTACGCTCTGTCACTTGACAGATGGCGCTTCTAATTCACAACATTAAATCTCCAAAGAACACATTTATAAGGTTCATTATTCATGAATTGAAGAGATTGAAAGCGAGCAAGGTTCGTAAACAACAGTCTCATGACCGCTATTCGTATCATTCGAATGAGGAATGGTGCGCGATACTGGGATTGAACCAGTGACCCCTACAATGTCAATGTAGTGCTCTCCCGCTGAGCTAATCGCGCATTCCATTTGGATGCCTTTGATACCAGATGTATCAATGGGAAACGGGCGTATAGGCGACACGGCACACCTTATCAAGCCTGAAATCACCCGAAAACAATAGAGTTTGTTGGAAAATTACAGTAGGCTCCGGCCATGCCATATTCAGAAAGTGATGCCATAAAAGCGCTCGATGCGATTGCTGACCCCATCAGCCAAAAAGGGCTGATTACTGCTGGCTTATTGAGCGGTTTATCCTTTGAAGCCGGACGGTTGCGAGCCGTTTTGCAAATCGACCCCAGCCAAGCTGAACGTTATGCAGACATCCAGTCGCAGGCCCAAAAAGCCCTCGCCGCGATTGACGGCGTAGACACAGCCACCGTCATTTTATCAGCGCATAAAGCCGCCCCAAAAGTCGGAACCCGCCAGCGCCCTCGCCCCCATGCCGCGAAAAGACCCGAAGGCTTTCAAGGGGATGCGAAAGTGAAACGCGTTATCGCGGTCAGCTCGGCCAAAGGCGGTGTGGGTAAATCGACCATGTCGGTCAACCTCGCCGTGGCTCTGGCCAAATCAGGGCAAAAGGTCGGACTGCTCGACGCGGATATTCACGGGCCCAGCGCGCCGATGTTATTGGGGCTCTCCGGTGAACGGGCGAAAACAGAGATGGTCGAAGACCGCCGC
This sequence comes from uncultured Algimonas sp., assembly GCA_964435725.1. Classification (GTDB taxonomy): domain Bacteria; phylum Pseudomonadota; class Alphaproteobacteria; order Caulobacterales; family Maricaulaceae; genus Litorimonas. The sequence continues at coordinate 353 of CAYTAJ010000084.1, read as the reverse complement.
CTGATTAAACCCATGGCGGCCTTTGGCATTAAAACCATGTCGATAGGGTTTCTCACAGACGATGACGGGCCCGTTGTCTGGCGCGGGCCGATGGTGCAAGGCGCGATTTCGCGAATGCTCTGGGATGTGAATTGGGGCGAGCTTGATGTCCTTATCATCGATATGCCACCCGGCACAGGCGATGCGCAATTGGGCCTCGCGCAAGACATTAAACCCGCAGGCGCGATTATTGTTTCGACGCCACAAGATTTGGCTTTGCTCGATGCGCGCAAAGGCGTGCGGATGTTTGAGAAGGTCGGTATTCCGGTGCTGGGCTTGATTGAAAATATGGCTGTTTTCACCTGCCCTGATTG
>CAYTAJ010000083.1:2055-9198 GCA_964435725.1 uncultured Algimonas sp. | reverse complement strand
ATTTCTGTCCTAACCTTCAAGAGCATTGAAGATAAATTTTTTGTCATCCAAGAAAGAGATGAATTGCGTCCTGACTTCTGTCCTTTAAGACGCTAGGCAAGCAAGGAGAGAAGCTATGTCAATTAAACATCATATGAAATGGGCCCTGTTGGGCGTAATGTCAGCCGCTCTTATCGCCTGTAGCGGTGGTACAGAAACGAGCGTACCTGAAAGTGTTGAAGAAACCGTTGAAGCGCCAGCCACCGTGACCCTAGCTGATGTGATTGCACATCCACGTCGTGTTGATGAAAGCGCACGCGATCAATTTCGTAATCCTCTAGAAACCCTTGAGTTTTTCGAGGTCGGACCAGGGCAGCGGGTCGCAGAAATCTGGCCGGGTTGGTACACAAATATCCTCGCGCCTTATCTCGCTGCTAATGACGGGACTTATGTGGCGGTACTTTATCCAACTGGCATCAGTGAAGGCCTTGATCAGCGCATTGCCGGTTTTAAAGAAAAATATGGCGACACGGATGTCTATGGCGAAATCGAATATGGTGCCCTCTGGAAAGATAATGGTGCAATTTTACCCCCTGATTCTGTCGACACGATTTTGACATTTCGTAATGTTCACAGCTGGATGGGTCGCGGATTTGCAGATCAAGCTATGTCAGAATTTTTCGCTGCCCTTAAACCAGGCGGAACGCTCGGTATCGTCGCGCATCGTCTGCCGGAAAGCGCCACCCAAAATCCGAATGGTAGCACAGGCTATGTACAAGAAAGCTATATGAAAGACCTTGCTAAACGGGCCGGATTTGAATTTGTCGCCTCAAGCGAAGTCAATGCGAACCCCAAGGATACAGCGGATCACCCGCTTGGGGTCTGGACATTGCCTCCTCGTTCGCGTCTGCCCGAAGAAGGATCTGAGGAAGCTATTGATTTCAATGCAGAGCTTTATAAAAATATAGGTGAAAGTGATCGCGCAACATTGAAGTTCCGCAAACCTTTATAGGCCTTATGCAAATCTAATCGTGAAAAAGGACTCGCACCTTCGTGATTTTTGCGCATAACATCAACTAAACAACTTTATCAGGAAGGATAACCTCATGGAAAATTCTGAAATTGCAGCAAAAATGACAGAAGCCCTCGAAAAGGCTGGCGGCATTGATAAGTCTGTTAAATTTGATTTTGATGGTGAAGGCGCTGTTTGGGCACAAGGTTCAGAAGCAAAAGTCTCAGACGATGATGCGGATTGCGTTATCAATGTCTCAAAAGAGGACTTTATCGCTTTAGCCTCCGGTAGCATGGACCCCATGATGGCGTTTATGTCAGGCAAGCTGAAAGTAACAGGCGACATGTCTGTGGCGATGGGTTTACAAAACCTATTTTCAAATATGTAAAACTGACAAATCGGGCTTCGGCCCGACATTTTGTCTATGCAAAACGTATTTCCGCCCTTTGAAAATGCAGAAATCATTCAGCCGGGCGGGAGACCCCTCCCCCCCGGATTAGAGACACGTGCCAAGACATATTATGTACCCGTCAAAGGTGGTCTTAGGTTACGCGTACTTCTGGGCCACCCGACGGTAAAATCGCCACGCGGAACGATTGTTTTCTCACCGGGCCGAACAGAATTCATCGAAAAATACTGGGAAACTGTAGCGTCCTTAACAGAGCGTGGTTTCTGTGTGTTTATTGTTGATCCGCGAGGACAAGGATTATCTGACCGAATACTCCCGGATAAGCTGAAGAGTTATATCGATAATTTTCAAACGTATGCTGATGACCTTGCAGAAGCCGCTAAACAATTTGATCCGTATTTGCCTCGCCCGCATATTGCGATGGGGCACTCTATGGGAGGCACAATTGTTCTTCAGGCCATAATCAGTGGCGTACTAGCTCCTTCAGCCGTTATTTGTAGTGCGCCTATGTTAGGGCTTTTTGATCTTGAAACACCTTTGATGAGATGGACCATTAGCGGTTTATCGAAGTTAGGGCTCAGAGAGAAAAACCTTCCCTTTCAATCCCAGCGTAATGGTATGCCAGTGTCTTTCGCAGCGAATAAGCTGACGACAGATCGAGAGCGCTATAAAATTTGGTCGAGCTATTTCCAAAGCACACCCCGCTTGCGCGTTGGGCAACCCACTTTCGGCTGGATAAGCGCCGCACTCAGCGCCATGGCCTATGTTAATCGTAATGCCGAAAACCTTCGTGTACCCGGCTTAATAGTGGCGGCCGGTGCGGACCCTATTGTTGACCCTAAATCCGTCGAAGACTTCGCGCGTAATGCCAATGTAAACTTTGACGTCATACCCGGCGCCCTGCACGAATTGTTCTTGGAAAAAGATGCATATCGGGATCAGTTCTTTGCCAGGATAGACCAGTTTTTAGAAGAGCAAGCGCTTTAAGCTTTACGGGTCTATAGCTCTGCCGAGATAGGTATAAATCTCCGTTAGCAGAGCCTCATCACTTACGGCAACGATACGCCCTCCATCGACAGCTGAACCCCCATACCAATTCGTCAACTTCCCTCCAGCGCCCTCTATAACTGGCATAAGCGCCCGCACATCGCAGGGTTTCATCAAGGCTTCGATAATAATGTTCATACGACCTTCGGCAATAAGGCCATATCCCAGCGCATCTAAGCCTAAACGGGAAAAACGGACACCTCGGCGAATAATATTATAAGCCGCTAATTCACCGGGTTTTAACATCGCCAAGGGCTCCGTACATCCCAGCACTGCATCCCTTAAATCTGGACAAGCAGATGTTTTAAGAGACGTCGTCTTACCCTCATGTTCTAACCATGCTTTTTTATGCTCTCCATCGACACGGCCGTAATAGCGCTTATCCAAAGCCGGGACGTCAATGAGGCCTAAAACAGGGTTTCCAGAATAGGATAAAGCAATAAGCGTGCTCCAGACGGGGACACCGGCAACAAAAGCGCGCGTGCCATCAATTGGGTCTAGCGTCCAAAGAAACTCATTTGTGCCAACGAAATCATCACATTCTTCTCCTTCTATACTGTCTTCAGGGAAGTGTTCTTGGATAATTGTGCGAAGGGCAATTTCACCCTCAATATCAGCCTTCGTAACAGGATCAAAATCAGATCCTGATGCCTTATTTTGCAGTCCTTCAGGGTTCCCAAATAAAGGCAGTGTAATCGCCCGAGCGGCAGAAGAAAGTTCTGAAAACAGATCAAGACGTTTTTCGATGTCAGAAGGTGTGGTCATGCCTCACGCTAACATGACCACTTAGACAGGGGAAATAAATTTAGTGGCAGCTTAGTACGACACAGCTATCAATGCGACACAAGCCGTAGGTTAGGCTTCACACTTGCTTCAAGAGATTTTGCAAGGTCAAGCAGGTGCTTCCTTGGTTGTTCGCCCATCGCATAATAGGCCCGCACAAGATCCATCGTTTCTTTTTTAGATAAAACGTCCGGCGCTATCACATCCGGATCAGGCGTGTGATAAAGTGGGTCATTTGAAGAAAGGCCCTCATAAAAATATTGAATCGGCACAGAGAGCGCCTCAGAAAGTTCGAATAGCCGAGCGGCAGATACACGGTTTGCACCACATTCGTATTTTTGAATTTGTTGGAAACGTATGCCAACCTGTTCAGCGAGACTTTGTTGCGTAAGGCCTAAAAGACGGCGGCGACGGCGAAGACGTTTACCGACGTGAAGATCAATATCATTAGTCATGTTATGTTACCCTGTATTGTATGTCTGCGCTAAACAGAGCAAGGGCTGTGCCAGACGGGTCAAATAGGACGAAAATGACCTGGTTTTTTTCCCTTGTGAGTTGTTCGCGTAAGAAACAGCCGAAAAATTCCCTTTTCGCCTTAGAAATGACCGAAAAGGTATCGAGTAATTCCCCTGTAATTTGTGAAATTAACGATACACCGTCTCAAAATGGGACATTTGGTATAATCATATTGATATTATTGAGCCGCCTGGCTCTCGGGTATTGCCTGATGAATAATTTGATGAATTATACCCACCAAATCATTGGCAAGGCGATCATAGCCCCGTTTAGGGGCTAATGTGACCGGATTTAAGTATAAATCGCGATTAATCTCAATTTGCAAAGCTTCGACACCAATATCCGGGCGGCCATAATGCGCTGTAACGAAACCTCCCGCATAAGGATAATTGGTCGAAACAGTATAACCCGCTGCACGAAAAATACTCTGGATGCGTGCAAGCGTATCAGGATGGCATGCTTTTCCAAAGCGATCACCTAAGATGATATCAGGACGCCTGGCACCCATTGGGGAAAAGCCCGGCATGGAATGGCAATCTATTAAGAGTGTCTGACCAAAACGCGTTATGGATTCGGAAATCAACTCTTGCAGGGCATTATGGTAAGGACGATAGAGGCGCGATAAACGCATTCTGGCGACATCACTCTCCAACGGTTTTTTATATATAGCGGTCGCCTCATTCATCTGCGTAGGAATGACACCTAAACCGGCTAATGCTCTGGCACTCGGTTTTGTAGGGGCGTGCGACCATCCTTTTGGCAGTTCGTCCTCTGCACGATTTACGTCGACATAACAGCGCGGGAAACGCGCTGCCAAGAGTGGCGCCCCCGTCGCCACACAAGGCCCGAAAAGCTTATCAATGAAAATATCCTCATTCCGTCGCAATTGAGCCACTGTCAGCCCCGAGCGTTCAATGAAACTTTGCGGATAGATATTTCCGGAATGCGGCGAAGCAAAAATAACACCGGCACGCCACTGTGCGGGGTGTGAGACAGTAAGAGCCGGACTCAGTACGTCTAGGCTATCCTGTTCAAGTTTAAGAGACGGTCTCTGCATTTATTACCTATAACTCAAAAAAACGAGGAGCGTTATAGAAAGTATTAACCTGCGACACATAGCACAGAAATAGCAAATAGAGGGCGAACTTGGCGAGAATCCTGCATAATTCTATGCATCACGTCGAAACCGACCTGATTTAGAACAATAAGACAAACCAGGATAACAAATGGCCACGATACTTTATGCAGAAGATGATGACGCAATGCGCAAATTCTTCGAGAAAGCTCTCGAAAAGGCCGGACATCAAGTCATTGCCTGTTCAGATGGAGAACGCGCTTTACGCGCTCTAAAGTTTGCTGATGGCGCCTTTGATATGCTCCTGACAGATATTATGATGCCGGGACTGGACGGGATTGAACTGGCTAAACAAGCGGAAGTTCTCTCCCCCGGCATTAAAATCATGTTTATTACAGGATTTGCCGCCGTGGCTATGTCAGATGCTAAAGCCTCTGAAACTACAGTTCTGTCTAAACCCGTGCATTTACGTCAACTCGTTGAAGAGGTTGATCGCCTAATCGCCGCTTAAACGCAGTTTTTTTCAAACATAAGTTACGAGAATGCCCCGCTCTTTTGACGGGGCTTTTTCTTAATTTGAAACAGGCTTTAGCGGTATTGTTGCACGCGTGTGGTGCGTAAACCCGCTATACCGTGGCTCTCAATGGAGCGCTGCCAAGCCATAAATTCTTCATTGGATAAGCCATAACGCTCGCAAGCGCCGTCTAGCGTCAATAGTCCACCACGTACGGCGGCGACCACTTCAGCTTTACGACGGATGACCCATCTGACTGTATCTGGTTTTGGTAAGTCGGCCAAAGTTAAGGGGGTTCCCTCTGGTCCGATAACCACATTCTCTCTTTTCACACGACGGTCAGTCATTGTGCTGCCCTTTAGATTATTGTTGTTACACAAACGATATAAAAAAAGGGTCTTAAAAAGTCTTTAAACTGATTCGTAAAAATCGTGTAAAATCAATTATTTACGAAGGTTAACAGAATCAAGATTACCGTTAAGAAAGGTTTACGGAGTTCGCAAAGCCTTGATTCATATAGACCTTTCAAGTGCAATTTTCCGACTCTGTGTATCGACTTGAAACAAAGCCGTCCCTATATGAACGCCTCATCGGACAAAAAAAGATCGAAATTATTTCGTCGGAGCTTTGAAAATAACGTCAAAAACTACTCATAAGTTGAATTCTTTGGGTTTTGCAAAGCCTGAATCACAGACACGTGTGGTCGTTGCCATGAGTGGCGGCGTAGACAGTTCTGTCTGCGCAGCCCTTCTTGCGCGTGAAGGATATGATGTGGTGGGCGTAACACTTCAGCTCTATGATCACGGTGCAGCAATTCAGAAAGCCAAAGCCTGTTGTGCAGGACAAGACATCTATGACGCGCAACGCGTGGCAGAGATGATGGGCTTCCCACATTATGTTTTGGACTATGAAAGCAATTTCAAAGAGAGCGTTATTGACGACTTCGCTGAGACCTATCTGCAAGGCGCAACACCAATCCCGTGTGTGCGCTGTAACCAGACCGTTAAATTTAGAGACCTCCTGCAAGTCGCAAAAGACCTAAATGCGGATTGCATGGCCACAGGTCACTATATTCGCCGCATAGAGGGACCAGATGGACCGGAGCTACACCGCGCCTTTGACGGTGGTAAGGATCAAAGTTACTTCCTCTTTGCGACAACCCGGGAGCAATTAGATTTCTTGCGTTTTCCTCTCGGCCATATGGATAAGTCAGAAACCCGCAAACTCGCCGTTGAGATGGGTCTGAACGTGGCGTCTAAACCGGACAGCCAGGATATTTGCTTCGTCCCGACCGGAAAATATACGGACGTCATTGAAAAATTACGCCCTGACGCCGCTAAGCCCGGTAATATTGTCCATATGGATGGACGCGTGCTCGGACAGCATCGAGGTGTGATGTATTACACTATTGGTCAAAGACGCGGCCTTGGTTTACCGGATGGGTCTGGGGCTGACCCACTTTTTGTAGTCCGCATTGATGCTGATAAGGGCGAAGTCATTGTCGGACCACGTGAAGCTTTGGAACGCACCAAGCTTTGGCTGACAGACATTAACTGGATTGGCAAAGGCGAGTTTGGCCCCGATTTGGACGGCACACCGATTAAAGTCAAAGTCCGTTCGACGCGGCCACCGGCGCCTGCGCGTCTCCGCTTATCCGGAAATCACATTATTGTGGAACTGGACGCACCGGATATGGGTCTCTCCCCGGGTCAAGCCTGCGTATTCTACGCGGATGATGAAGCAGCAGCGCGAACCTTGGGTGGTGGTTGGATTACCAAAACGGAATAATCTCTCACCTTGCACATCTT
>CAYTAJ010000083.1:0-1955 GCA_964435725.1 uncultured Algimonas sp. | reverse complement strand
CTAATGCCCTCCCCCAAAAGCGCCGGTCACGACCTTATAATCCGTAGCTACTTGATATTCAGGGTCATCATCTGAATCGACCATGAGCTGCCCGGCTTTGTTCAAGAGCGCATGACAATCACGCGTTAAGTGCCGTAACTGCACAGATTTTCCAACCGCCTCATATTTCCCGGCCAAAGTCTCAATCGCCTGCAAAGCCGATTGATCAACAACGCGGCTCTCGGCGAAGTCAACGACCACCAAATCCGGATCGTCCTTGACTGTGAACAACTCATTGAACCCTTCGATAGAGCCAAAGAAAAGCGGGCCTTCTATTTTATAAACTTTCCGGCCTTCGCTCTCTTCAATATCGGCATCAATTTGTTTGGCATTATTCCACGCATAAGCGAGCGCAGAGATAATCACACCGACGACAACGGCAACGGCCAAATCTTCATAAACTGTGACGACGGTTACAATCACAATCACAAGCGCATCAATCAGCGGGATACGCCGCATGATTTTAAAGGACTGCCAGGCAAAGGTCCCAATCACGACCATAAACATAACGCCTACCAGTGCGGCCAGCGGGATACGCTCAATAATCCCTTTATCGAACCATGTAATCCCAAAGCGATTAAAGAATGGCCCAATCTGACCTTCAAGCAGGATAAATGCCAAGAGGAATAGCGCCGCCGTAATTCCCGAAAGACGCGTTCGCGCGCCCGATTTAATATTAATCATGGACTGACCAATCATTGCGCAACCGCCCATGCCGCCAAAAAAGCCCGTGACTGTATTCGCCACGCCCTGCGCGACACATTCTTGGGAGGCTCCACCGCGTTCTTCTTTAATCTCGCCGACAAGGTTCAACGTCAGCAAGCTCTCAATCAAACCAATGGCCGCCAAGATGAGCGCATAAGGGAAGATAATTTCCAATGTCTCGAAGTTCAGCGGCACCATAGGAATGTGGAAACCAGGCAGTCCGCCTTTAATAGACGCCAAATCACCCACGCTCTGCACGTCCAGTCCAAAGGCCAAAACAATCGCCGTCACCAGACCAATACCAAATAAAGGCGCAGGCACGGCCTTTGTGACTTTAGGCGCCACCCAAATTAAAAACATGGTCAGCGCGACAAGACCCAGCATAAGATAAAGCTGCGCTCCGGTTAGCCATGTCCCTTCGAGAATATGGAACGGGCCGTAATGCTCGCCCGGAATGCGTTCCGGTGGGGCCGATTGAAATTGAGAGAGCTGCGCCATGCCAATCACAATGGCCAGACCATTCACGAAACCGAGCATAACAGGATGCGGCACAAGCCGGATGAATTTACCCAGTCGAAACACCCCGGCCCCGATTTGTAATATCCCCATCAAAACCACAGTCGCAAAGAGATATTCAACACCGTGATCCGCGACCAGAGCCACCATCACAACGGCTAACGCGCCCGTCGCCCCGGAAATCATACCCGGACGGCCGCCAATAAGGGCCGTGATTAACCCAACAATAAAGGCAGCATAAAGCCCAACCAAGGGTTCCACACCCGCCACAAACGCAAAGGCAATCGCTTCGGGCACAAGCGCTAAGGCCACCGTCAAGCCTGCAAGGACTTCGACCTTGATACGGTTCGGTGTGAAAGTCAGCGGCCCCGAACGACGGCGCGCCGGAATCGTAATGCGGTCCGCAAAAGCGGAAAGGCTTGAACGTATCATGTGTGTCCCAGAGTCTGTTGGATATATTTATCCTAGAATTGCGCGGCGGTTAGCGTGAATAGCGAAGAGACGCAACCGTCTCTATTCATTCGAACGCGGGCGCATGTAATAAGTTTAGTAAGAATGCTATTACCGAACTCCCCATAGACGAGTTTTTCCTCCCACTATCCATCAAGTGATAGCACAGTAAGCGTTGTTCCAAAAATAATGGACAGTCCGCAGAGCTTCGGCTCCTGCCGGAGACCGAAATAAATATGTGTTTC
>CAYTAJ010000082.1:0-9457 GCA_964435725.1 uncultured Algimonas sp. | reverse complement strand
GCGATTTTGGGCTCGATGGAACGCTTCTTAGGCATTCTAATTGAAAATTATGCAGGTCGTTTCCCGCTCTGGCTCTCGCCGACACAAGTGGTTGTCGCGACCATTACAGGCAGCGCTGATAGCTATGCCGAAGAGGTGGCCGAGAAAATGCGCGTCGCCGGTATTCGTGTCGAAACCGATCTGCGCAATGAGAAAATCAATTACAAAATTCGTGAACTCTCAGCCGATCGCAAAATCCCTGTCATCGCCGTTGTCGGCATGAAAGAGGCAGAAGAAGGTAAAGTCGCGCTGCGTCGCCTTGGCTCTCGTGACCAAACGATCTTGAGCTTGGATGAAGCGATTGCAGAATTGAGCCAAGAATCGCTCGCGCCTGATTTGCGACGCGGCTAGTTTTACAATGTCTGAAGTTGGGCAAATTGAACCCATAAGACGCCCGCCCAAAGTGGTGTTGGGCGTCTCTCTCTTTGTGCTTTTCTTATTGCCTATCGTCATGCTCGCGGGCGGCGGGGGCGTGGCGCTGCTGATGTTTATCCTCGCCTGTTTGGGCGTGTTGGGTTTGGTCGCGCATAAAGCCTACGCCAAGAAACCGCCGCTTTGGCTGATGGCGCTCACTGCATTTTTAACATGGGTCTGGATAACGCAATTTTGGAGCCCCTATCCCAAAGTCTCCGGTTTTTCTAATGCAGAGAAAATTTGGGTGATGGGGATGATGTTTCCCGCTGTCATCTGGCTCTGGTCGCAAATGCGAGACCACGTTTTGGGGGATGTTTTAAGAGACGGCGTTATTGTTTCGCTTTTACTGGGCATCTGTTTAATTTTTTTCGAGACGTTCTCAGGCTTTATCCTGAGTTTTGCTTATGACCCGCCGCCAATTGATGAAGATGCCTTTTGGCGAAAGCTTGATGCAACACGCAATGTCGTCAGAGGGACGATTTTTGCGTCCGCCTTGTTAATGCCTATTGCGGCTTTGGTTTGGCATCGCTCTATGGGTAAAGTCATGATTTTGCTGAGTGCCATACTCATTTCAATCTTGGCACTAAAAGTCCAAAACAACATTGCCTTCATCGCACCTTGGCTTGGTCTATGCGCAGGTTTATTGGCCATGCGTTTTCCAAATTTTTGTATAAAATTTGTTTTATTGCTCTCTATCCTTAGCATTTTTATCGCACCGGCTTTTGCCAGTTTAATTGGATTGCTCGACGAAGACATTTTAGCTTTGCTACCGAGTTCATGGGAACATCGCTTTTACATGTGGCAATTTGTGTTTGAACAAATTTTGCAAAGTCCTTTGATAGGCCATGGTTTTGACAGTGCGAGAACCTTTACCGAAACTGTGACGCTCAGTCGTGGCATGACCATGTCGACAATATCGCTACACCCTCATAATGCAGGTTTACACATTTGGTTGGAGACTGGATTAGTCGGTGCAATACTGGCTTGTTTTACGATTATTTGCCTGGTCCGGCCTGCGCTCGAATTTGTGGCTCAAAGCAAAGTGCATGCGTTTGGGCTATGCAGTTTCCTCTTCGTTATGATTGTTATTTCATCCGTTTCGTTTGGTGTTTGGCAATTTTGGTGGTGGGGGGCGCTCAGTTTAGGTTTGGCCTGTCTGAATTTGATTAAAATCCCGGAATAATTAAAGTCGGTATCTCATCTGTCATGAATCAAGCAGGATAAATAAATTTCTCTTCTTGCAAATCTTTGCATTTACGCTAATTGAAATATCGTTCGGGGGCCGATAAGGCTTATTTTTCATGGTTTTAGAGACCAATATCGTCAGCTTGCCCGTCACGGCAAAGAAACGTCCCATCAGCGTAATAATGGTGAGTTATATGACAGGTCCAGCTCTTGCTGAAGCTGTCAGCGCTGTCATGAATGACGATGATATTTATGAACTCATACTGGTTGATAATGGAAATACAGAAAGTGCCCGTGCTCGCTTAAGCGAGATTGCAATGAAATATGACCGTATTCGCCTCTTGCAAGGTCACGGTAATATTGGATTTGCACGGGGCTGTAATTATGGGGCTCGATTAGCCAAAGGGCACTTTTTATTATTTTTAAATCCTGATGCTATTATTTCTCAAGGGGCTGCAAGGCGGCTTGCAGATTGTGGTGAAAATCTGAACTCACCATGGATTGCAGGTGGGTTTTTACGCGATGAATATGGGCGTGAGCAAAGGGGTGCGCGCCGCGGAGCGCTGACGCCTTTATCGGCCATCTCCAGTTTTACACCGCTCCACAAGCTACCGGGGTTTAAAACAATTCACCAAGAAACTCAGCCTGTCCCTTTAGAACCGATCCCCATTCAAACAACAAGCGGCGCGGCCATGATGACAGACCGGGAGTCTTTTGAGACATTAGGCGGATTTGATGAGCGCTATTTCTTGCATGTCGAGGATATCGATATATGCCGACGTACATGGGAAAGTGGCGGTAGCGTTTATATCGTGCCGGATGCCCATATCATGCATTATGGATCAACCAGTGCAGTGCCTCGTATCAAAGTAGAGTGGGAAAAGCTGAAAGGTTTTATTCGATATTTTTGGAATTACAAACCGGGCCTTACATCTAAGCTACTGACAACCCTTGCTGCGCCGTTCATGACTTTAGCCATTATGGGTCGCGCATATTACCTGACGCTTAGAGCGGCACTTTTTGGGCGTTAGGCAGATTACTTTCGCAATTGATGACCTCAAAAATGTGAAGGTCCACCGCATCACCTTTTGAATAATTGAACCCCGAAACTGTTGAACGTTCTTTTATGCAGGCAGATTGAGCTTCAACTTGTTTAGAGAATTCTGCAAAATCTTTGCCTTCGTTTTTAATTTCATCGACAATAAAGATTGTCCCCGAAGCCCAAGTGTCTGCCGCTGTCAGGTCTGTCTGATCACCCAGTCTTATCTCTTTCCCTAGCCGGTAAACGAGACTGGGTTCGGTAAAGTTCAACGCACGGACGAGAGGCCCACTTTGCCTTGGCAGGGTGATAGACGCATTTTCAAAAGCCGCTTCTACGCGATCAGCGAGGCGTAAATCTGAAAGGCTCGGTAAGATAAAAGCGTAGGCTAAAATATTGAGCGACAAAGCAGAGAGGCCTGCCAATATTAGGGATGCCTTTACGCGATTAACCCAGAGTAGAAAGCCTGCGGCAATGGCAATTACGCCTGCTACCGCCGCGATAATATAGGTCGTCAGGAGGTTATCTACGTCACTGTAAATGACTTGTGCCACGATCAGCAAAGCAATGATGGCCGTGGCGGCTAAGATAAACAAAAATCCACTGATAAAACGTGTGATGCCGAAATCTTTCACGCGCATCATGGCAATGCCTGCTAAACCGACAAGCAGACAGATGGCCGGGAAAAGTGGCAAGGCATAATGCGGAAGCTTTGTCGGCATAATCTCTATCATCAGCCAAAAAGGAATAATCCAGGCCAAACAAAGACGGATGCTTTTCGCAAGCGGGGCGCCGGGCCTATTGTCTTTTCTTGCATTTTTATCATTACGCAACGTCCGAAAGGCCAAAGCAAAGCCAGGTAGAAGCAAGAGTGTTGCGGGCCATAGCGTTAAATTGATATGTAATAGGTGGTAGCCCGGCGGTCCGGGGTGACTTTCCTGTGCAGAGACGAGTTTGCCGCCAAAATCACGCCCTAGGCTCTCAGCAAAAAAGGCCCCTTGTGTTTCCAAACCAATTGCGACGGCCCAAGGGATAAACATAAGACAGCTTACAAGAATGGCCGGAATATTAATTAACTGACGAATACCATAGCCACGCTTTTCCCAAATCAAAAGCGTGAGACATGTCAGGGCGACGATAGACGGAACAACGGGCCCCTTTATGAGAATGGCGGCCCCAAAGGCCAACCAGAATACCCAAACGGCAGGCCGCGCTTTCCAGAGTGACAGGCCAGAGGGCGTCGCTCGGATATAAGCGAGGGCGGCAAAACAACTCGCAGCCAGCCCGCAGAGAACGGCATCTGTTTTTGCGATATGGGCTTCAAACACCATTAAGAGCGATAAAGACAAGGCACCCGCGCCAATTAAGGCCGCTTGTCGCCCGACGAGTTTTATACCCGCCAAATACGTCGCGAGCACGGCTAATAAGGCGCCTAAAACAGATGGTACTCTTTGCGCCCATAATGTGCGTTTACCCTCTTCAGAGAATGTCTTTATCGCCGCTGTTTGAAGCCAGTAAATGCCTGCAGGTTTCTTATTTCGCGCCTTGTCTTGAAACCGAATATTTAAAAGATCACCGCTCTCGGCCATTTGTACGCTGGCTTGTGAAAAACGGGCTTCATCACGGTCGATAACGGGGAGGGTAGAAAGACCAGGTAAAGCGACGGACAAGACAAGCAAAACTAAAATTACAATATGCCACCGCCTTTTTGGACGGTTCCGTGCTATTCGCTCACTTTTTTTTGTGATGTTAGTTTCGGAACTCATAAAACAGGCTTATGCCTAAGGCTAAACTGTCTGTCGCCTAAAAATTCGTCTCTCCCGAGAATTATATCCGTCACATATCGGCATAAACTGTGATGCGTGTAGCCTCTCTAAAACCGCATTTGCGAATTGAAAGCGGTGAGGTGTCGTGCCAAGAGGCCCTATGTCCACAGACTCAGACTGCATAAACAATATCTCAGATCAAAATGGCGGGCCGCAAATCTCCGTCGTTGTGCCTGTTTATAACGAAGCTGAGAATGTCACACAGCTTGTCGAGGAAATTGCCAAAGCCCTCTTTGCGACATCCTTTGAAATGATTTTTGTGAATGATGCCAGCAAAGATGACACGAAAGAGGTTTTGACCGCCTTAAAGACTAAACATGGGCAACTGCGTGTGATTAGTCATCGCGAAAATGCAGGGCAATCTCGGGCGGTACGCACAGGGGTTTTGGCCGCAAAATCAAACTTGATTGCTACACTCGATGGCGACGGACAAAACAATCCGGCTGATATTCCAAAATTACGGGATCAGATTTTGCGCGATAATGCCCCTGAAAACCTTACCTTGGTTGGCGGCCGACGTATGAAGCGTCAAGATAGTCAAGCCAAGCTTTGGGCGTCAAAATTTGGCAATGGTGTGCGTAAAAAACTTCTGAAGGACCAAGCCGATGATACAGGCTGTGGTATCAAAGTGTTTAAACGTGATGCGTTTTTACTTCTCCCTTATTTCGATCACATCCACCGCTATATTCCGGCCCTCATGTTGCGTGAGGGGCTTGCGATTGAATTTGCGGATGTGAGCCATCGCCCGCGTATTGCGGGAACCTCAAAATATACCAATTTTGGGCGCCTGAAAGTGTCTATTGCGGACCTGCGGGGGGTCATGTGGCTGAATTCCCGTTCTCGAAACCCTAAAGGCTGGGATGAGCATTAGAGCCGTTTCGAGCTAAACCGTTAACCTTTTGCAAGCCATTTCCGTTTAGAAAGTCTTAAGTTTTCGAGTCGTTTTAACGGGCATAAGGCTATGCGGTTTTTTCTGGTATTCCCTCTGATGATAATCCCGGTCGCGCTTTATAATATTATGGCGATTAGCGGGTCGACCTTTGCCAGTGCTGAAGAAGTCCGCGCGCGATTAGACACTGACTTTCAGTCTATTCCCATGATGTCGGGCTCAATTTGGCACATCACGCCGGGGCACATGCTCATCGCTTTGTCACTCCTCATGCTCTTTTTTGAACTTATTAAATCAACGGGCACCGACCGGGCTGCCGTAATGAACCACGCTTTTTCCATGGTTTTATTTATTGTTTGCTTAGTCGAATTTTTGATGTTCCCGGCCTTTGGAACGTCAGTCTTCTTCCTCATCGGATTAATGGCCCTGCTTGATGTGATGGCGGGCTTCATGGTGACGATAGCGGCAGCCCGGCGTGATTTTGCCGTCAGCGAGGGCTAGGCCTTGCATCGCGACTCCGAAGTCCTAGACAGAGCCTATGCCGAGTGAGACCACATATGATTCTGTGAAAGAGATGAATGCGTCCCCATCAACGGGTTCAAATCATCATGAGCCATTACATTTCGACCTGCTAAAAGCCGTTGGTCTTACGATTTCGGAAAATGAGGATCTATCATGGTCTGACCCAAAACTCGCCGCGCGATTGCTTCGGTGTTCTATTTCAAACTTACCGAGCACGAAAAAAACATGGCTCGCTAAAATTCATAGCGAAGATAGACGAGACTATGCCCGATTACTCGCCTCGCTTGGATGGGATGGGGCACGATATGAAACGCGTTATCGCATACACACGGATGATGATCGCATTTTATGGTTTGAAGCAGCGGGACAGCGTTTGTCTGATAACGGAGCGCTTACTGCGGTTATTCGAGATATAACCGATAGCCGTGAAAAAGAAGACCGCGCTATTTGGTTATCCCAACATGATGGGGCCACAGGCCTGCCTAATCGCGATAGTTTTTTAGTCGCAGCGAATACGCTGATTGGCCTGTCACAACGCCTTTCTGCAAAGGGAGCTTTAATCCGCATCCGCATCACGAATTTGGATGATGTGAATTTGATTTATGGGTTTGAAGCGGGTGAACGTCTTCTTTCAGCTATGGCCGAACGTTTACGCCATGTCGTCAAAAGCCCTGATTGTTTAGGCAAGGATAATGCAACAGATTTTCTGTTGGGCGTTCTGGGCGTACAAGGCCCTGATGCTGACCCGCAAGTCTTATCCGAACGTTTACACCGCGCTTTGACCGAAGCCCCCTATATCACACCCCAAGGGCGTTTGGTGGCTAAGGTAGAAATCGGGCATACAATTTTCCCACAAGCAACACGTGAGGCCGAAGACTTATTGGTGCAGACGCAACGCGCCATTCAATTTGAAGCTTCGAAAACTGTGACCGCCTATGCACCTGTAATGGGCGTGCCTCAGACACCGCAAAGCACGGCCTTTAAAGAGGCTGACATAATTGCGGCGTTAAATGAGCGGCGCATCACTCTGGCCTATCAACCCATTATTCACGCTCGCAGTCGCGAACTTCATCATTATGAATGTTTGCTCCGCCTGCGTCAGGAAGACGGCGAATTAGTCAGTGCGGGTCGCTTGATTATGGCGGCGGAAACATTGGGTCTCGCGCACCTTTTGGATCGCCGTGCTCTAGAATTGGCAGGTCAAAAACTACAAAAGGAGCCAGAAATAAGGCTCGCGCTTAATGTGTCGGCTGAAACCGTAAAATCAGAAGAGACAGCTGATGACTATGTTTCGGCCTTGAAAGCCTTAGGTCCGGTCGTTGACCGCATCACGCTGGAACTGACAGAAACCGCTGCGTTGAATGATCCGGCGAAAGCCAGTGCCTTCTCTAATGAAACGCGGGCTTTGGGTTGTGAGTTTGCCATTGATGATTTTGGGTCCGGCTATACCAGTTTCAGAAATCTGATGGCGATAGAAGCCGAAACAATCAAAATTGATGGCAGCTTGATTAAAGGCATAGCGACCACGCCGCATATGCAGAGCTTTGTCCGCATGATGGTTGATTTAGCCCAAACCTTCTCGGTTAAAACAGTCGCTGAAATGGTCGAAGATCCGGCAGATGCAGAAATCTTGACGCGCTTAGGTGTTGATTACTTGCAAGGCTATCTCTTTGGCGTACCGAGCGCTGAACCGTCTTATCAATCATAAAGCTAACAAAAAGGCTGTTATCTCTCCTTTTTCCGCTTAGACTAAGTGTGTGAGAGAAAGCGTCCTCAGATTAGAAAAATTTTACGCCAGCCCTCTGGGCTTGGCCGCGCGGGATATGGCGTCTCGCCGTCTGCAAAGCTTGTGGCCGGATTTGGCCGGGCGAAATGTTTTGGGCTTCGGTTATTGCGCGCCTTATCTTGACCCTTACCAAGCCGGCGCGAACCGTATTGTGCTTGCCATGCCGGGCGGGCAGGGAGCTTTGGCCCATACGGGTAGCCGCGGGATTAATTCCTGTTTGATTGAAGAAGATTGCTTGCCTTTTTCAGACTCCAGTTTTGATACAATTCTTTGCGTTCACGGCGTGGAGGAAACACCGAACCTGAAAGAACTCATGTCCGAGCTTTGGCGCGTCTGCCGCCCGGAAGGTCATATAGTTATTATCGCCGCCAATCGCGCCGGGCTCTGGGCGGGGTCTGATAAAAGCCCATTTGGAGCGGGGCGGCCTTTCTCTCGCACACAAATGCGGGCGGCCATGCGCGATGTGGGGTTCCATCCTACGATTTGGTCGGGGGCCTTATACGCACCGCCCATTAAAGCTTTGGCCAAAGGGAGCCTCCTCAAAGCGTCCGAACGATTCGGCGAAACCGTGCTGCCCAGTTTGTCGGGATTGATCCTCGTAGAAGGCATAAAACGCCTCTATGCAGAGCCAAAACGCGGTGAAAAGGCAAAATCTGTCGTTGCCGTACCTCGTTTTGGAACGTCCCCCATTGCAAACCGCTCGCCATCCTCGCATAGACAGCGTCATGAAGAAGTTTGATATCGAAAAACTCACCGATATTAATCAGGTGCGGGAAGAAATTGACCGCGTTGATAATGCGCTCTTGGAACTCATTGCCGAGCGCTTGGAATTATCCAAAGCCGTGCGTCGGGCCAAGTCTGGCATACGCGTTTGGCGCCCTTCTCGTGAAGACAGCCATGTGCGCGAACTCGCCGCCGCCACCGAAGACACGCCGCGCCCCTTAGTGAGCCGTATTTGGGCAGAACTGATGAGCGCGAGCCTTGCGATGCAAGGGCCGATGAAACTCCACGTCGCTTTGGAAGGCGACTCTATGGCGGCGCTTGCCTTGGTACGGGACCGCTTTGGCGCGTCTATTCCGACTTATACCTATCCCACAGCGAGCAGTGCCTTGGCCGCGACTTACGCCGATGCTGAAGGGGTGGCGGTTTTGCCGTCCCCTGGGGGGATGCATAATTGGTGGACGGCTTTGGGCGAAGGCGGTGCCATGCCGGACATGCATATTTTGGCAGGTCTTCCACGCACAGGACAAGGCGATTGGCCTATGGCTGTCGCCGTAGCCACGGCGGATATTCAACCCTCCGGCAATGATGATACATTAATTATGTCACGCGCCGATCTGCGGGTGATTGATCTACGCGCTGTGCGCCGGGCAGCCACGGATGATATTCAACTTTATAGCCTACCGGGATATTTTGAGACCGTACCGGACACGATTTTAAAGCTTGATCCGTCAGCCCATATCATCGGGGCGATCCCGAAACCGATAGGGTGATATCAGGGTGGATAAGTTCATGAGTTTTGACACACTCCTTATTGTCGGTGGTGGCTTAATTGGTAGCTCAATTGCGCGGGCGGCCAAAGAGTATGGCCAAGCCAAAACCGTCTATATTATGGATAGCTCGGCCAGTGCTTGTGAAGCGATTGAGCGTTTAGGGTTTGCGGATGGCGTAAGCGAGAGCCAAGCTGATTATTTTGCGTCTCAAGCCGATCTCGTCATTCTGTGTGTCCCGCCGGGGCGTATGGGCGGTGTGGCCGA
>CAYTAJ010000081.1:0-9507 GCA_964435725.1 uncultured Algimonas sp. | reverse complement strand
TCGGATGAATTGATAGATGAAGACGCGTCAAAAGACATTGAGTGGCTGCAAACGCTTATCACCAATTTGCGCTCTGTTCGTGCGGATATGAAAATACCGCCCGCGAAGAAAGCCCCGCTTTTGATGCTTTCGGATAAATTAGATCCACGCTTACGCCAGTATGCGGATGTGCTGTCCCCTATGGGACGTGTCGAAAGCGTTGATTTGGCGTCTGAAGCACCCAATGGCGCGTTACAGACAGTCGTCGACGGGGTGACCTACGCCATCCCGTTGGACGGCTTGATTGACCTCGATGCCGAGCGCAAACGCTTGGGTAAGGAAATCGAAAAGGCTCAGGTTGAAATTGATAAAATTGACAAAAAGCTGAATAATCCGGCCTTCACGGACAAAGCGCCTGAAAAGGTCGTACAGCTACAAAAAGACCGCCGCGCGGACTACACAGCAGAGATTGAAAAACTACAGGAGGCTTTAGGCAGCCTAGGATAATATGTTTTTGCACGACTTCAACATTCGTCATCCGGAGCTTGAAGGGTTTTCGGATTATTATGCGAAAGAGGTTTTTCCGTTTTTGGAAGAACGCGAAGGATTGCGGCGCTCGGCTATTCGTAAGACGTTTATCGGAAGTGGGATTTTTGCGGTAATAGCTGTCGCGGTTATCGCTTTTATTATCCAAAAAGATGGTGTCAGTTTTCCAGCCTTTTTATACCCTGTTATGGGGTTCTTTGCGGCGAGTTTCGGGACTTTTGCTTGGTTGACCAATAAGGTGCGAACCGCAACGAAAGATAAAATTGTTGGTGACATTTGTGCTTATGTTGGGTGGACGTTCACGGCCAAGGTTCTGCAAAACCCGGATTTGACGGATTGGCGCATATTGGGTCTTTTGCCTAAAGACCGAATTTTTAAAAATACCCGTATTTCTTTTGAAGACCAAATAAGCGGCGCGGCGCATGGCGCGGAGTTTCAGTCCACGGAAATCCATATCGAACGGAAGTCAGATAAGAAGTGGGTGACGGTTATGCGGGGCCAAGCCATGTCCATAACCTTCCCGCGTAAGTTTTTGGGCAAAACGGCTGTTTTACGAGATAAGAAAATATTCCAATCGAAAAAACGTGGCGACATGAAACGTGTCGGCCTTGTTGATCCGGTTTTTGAGAAAATCTTTGAGGCTTATGGCACGGATCAAGTCGAAGCGCGTTACTTGCTCACGCCTACTTTTATGCAACGCCTTGTCGATCTGGAAAAATCGGTGTCCGGCAAAAACATTCGCTTTGGCTTTATTGGCGGGCGACTATTGATTGTCGTAGAAACGCCTAATCAGTTCGAGGCGGGGAATATGTTTCTGCCGCTAACGCGCCCCGACAGAACGCAAAAAATCTTGGATGAAATTGCCGCCGTTTACGACGTGGTCGATGGCGTGATGAAGCCGAGAAAAGCCTCATAAAATATAAAGACATTCAGAGTATGGTCACGCCATGGATATGGCGCGTGATAAATCTTTAGGCTTTTCAGAACAGGTTCAATGCCTTCGTCAATATGTACATGAGGCGTTGGGGTGGTCTTACTCTGCAGGGGGGACATCACCCTCCATTCTGACGCCATTGCTTTCAAACCGCATGATTTTCAGTCGAACACGACAGTTTGAGTTCAAAGGTTCCGTTACGGGGCAGGCTTTTGAAAAACAAGCGTTTGAACTTGATGACATTACAGCCTTTAAGCCTCCTGCGCCGCATATGAACACAGCTGACCAAATGGTGATGGACAAATATGCGATAACGTCCTTTGGCAAGACGGTGACGGATGATGCCGACGGGTTTCAGGGGGTCGTCTTGTCCCTTGATCATCACACGCGGTTTTTAGGTAGGACGATTATTCGCAGAGATAAAAAACACTTTAACCCATCCTACGTAAATGGTCTAAAACGCGTAGGTTTTGCGAGCCTTGAATTTGAACGACTTTTCGAGGTGTATAGTGATGACCAAGTCGAGGCCCGGGCCCTGATTACGCCTGACTTTATGGCGCGCTTAATCGATTTCAATGAAGATTATTTAGGGCGGAATGTGCAATGCGTTTTCCTTGGTGATAAAGTGCATGTTTGTCTCGACATTGATGACCGCTTTGACTTCTCCAAAGACTTTGCAGCGATGCAATATAAAGATGCAGCCACACGTATCACTCATGAAATTGGCGCTATTTTCTATCTCTTGGAAAAAGTGCAAGCCCTTCAAGCACGAATTGGCCGTATAGGTGCCGAAGGCGCTGATGAGAAGCGGCAAGCCTATTACAAGGCTCTGCTTGACAATTTACGCCCGGCAATATTGGCGGCACAGGCTAAATTTGTTGCGCCTCAGAAACCAACCATGCCGAGTTTTGCGGCAACAGAACGGTGGCAGCATCTTTTGGGGCAACCCCGGTTTTAGTCTTTCCAACACTTAGTCTTGGAATTCCAAGACATAGTGTGTCTCTAATTTACCTTGGCGTTCAAAGAGGGATGTTAGAGTCCTAAACGTCGTCGTTTGAATAGATTTTCCGTGGTCGGCCATGATTAAACGTTCATCAATCTTGGGGCCAATATGCCGACGAATGAGTGAGGCGGGAAGGGGTGTAGGGTCTATCGTTTCGGTTAGTTTTTGGCGCAAAACCTCTTTATCCGTTGTGTCCCAGAACAGGGCGGCGACAGCGTAGAGCATAAACTCATTGCAATTCTGCCACCGCAAATCGAACGGATTAGAAATCAAAGAATAATCCTCTTGATGAACCGCGCTATAGGCTTCACTTTTAAGGAAATTATAAAGTGCCTCTTGCATATCTTGCGTTGGGATTAAAATACCCGCATCTTTTTCTTTTAACAATCGCAAGAAGTCGGCCGGCGTGTCTGTGACGAGAGTTGATTTCAGGCGGTTCTCTTCGCCGTGATAGAGATTGTAAACATCATAGCCACCGCTCTCATTGCGCCGGAAAAAGGCACTATGGGTGAACATGACCCCTTTGGGGAGTTTGTCACGGTTTTGACCGGAACGAGAGACGATGGCGACGCTTACATCTTGTTTGTTCAATTCCGATAAGATTTGATTGCCGTAATTTTCAAGTACATCTTTTTCAAATAAGGCGTCTCCGCTATCGGTTGAGGCGACAAAGCCCGCATAAACCGTTTTGATATGCCATCCGAAACCAAAGACAGCGATCAGAAGGGATAGGCCTGCGCCTATCAAGCTTTTAGCTAGTAAGCTCACAAACTAAATTCGCCAACGACAGGGACGTGATCCGACGGCCTCTCGCCTTCACGCACATTTTTGTGGATTTCAATACCCAGCGCCCTGTCTGCGGCTTGTGGAGATAGCAAAAGGTGATCAATGCGAATGCCAAGATTATTTTGCCACGCGCCGCCTTGATAATCCCAAAAAGTGTATTGACCCGGGCGATTGTCTAGTTGTTCGAACATTTCGGTTAAGCCCAAATATTTGAGGGCTTGGAAGGCTTGGAGCGTTTCAGGGCGGTAAAGCGCATCTCCCCACCACCCTTTGGGGTCATGCGTATCAACATCGCGCGGAATGACATTGTAATCTCCGGCGAGAATAAGCGGCTCTTCATTTTGTAAGAGGCCTTGGGCGTGTTCACGCAAACGGCGCATCCAGTCGAGTTTATAGGTATATTTCGGGCTATTTAGCGGGTCTTCCAAAACCGGGTTGCCATTTGGCAAATAAATGGAGGCGATACGCACAGGGCCGCTTTCACCGCTTACGACAACCTCAAGATAGCGGGCTTGTTCGTCACTCTCATCACCGGGAAGTCGCGGATTAATCTCTTCAAAGGGAAGTTTGGAAAGAACCGCTACGCCGTTATAGCTTTTCTGCCCATGGGTGGCGACATTATAGCCAAGCGCCTCTATCTCCATCCGCGGAAAGGCGTCATCCACCGTTTTGATTTCCTGAAGGCAAGCCACATCCGGTTTGGCGGCTTCCAACCACGCCGTCACAGCGTGCATTCGAGCTTTGATTGAGTTCACATTCCAAGTCGCAATTTTCATAAACGCTTGGTCGGGCAGGGCGAGTGAAGAGTCAAGATTCGAGTGACTTAACGCTTAAGATTGTGAGGTGATAAAGCGAGCGAGCTGAACAAAAAGTATAACAAGCCCAACGACCCACCACAGATTGGCCGACCAAAAGTTATTCGGTGTCTCGGGAACGGTGACCCCATCATGACTGACCGCGTATTGAGGTTTGATAAGTTTGCGCTTTAACCAAGCAATGCCTTCGGCTTTGTATGAATTTGCCGTTTGGGCTTCGTCCCATTTCAATGTTGCAAAAATCGACGCGGCAATTGATTGACTGGTCACAGGCTTTGTCTCTTCTTCTCCATAAGGATTAGTGTAAAAGCCACTTCTTTCTAAGAGTAGGTGCAAGAGACCATTTTCAAAATCTGAAAACTCATCAATGTCTAAGTCGTTTGCTTGCCGGAAAATATGGGCCCAATTATCGCGTTTGTAACGCTTTTCAGGGTGGTCTAGTAAGTCAGTGAGTTCGACTTGTAGCGGAAATTTCGGTGCGCCTAGATTGGGGTCGTGAAGCGTCTCAATATTAGTGGGCTCATCATCCAATTCGCTGGTGATTTCTACCGGATCGAAATCTTCCTCTGTTTTGAGGCTATCTGTGTCCAAAATGTCTTGAGGTATATCGGATGTAACAATTGATTCAGTTTTCGTTGCATCGTCAACTTTGGTCGTTTCAATTTCGATGCGTGCTTCACTATGCGTTTCGATGGGCGCTAATTCGTCTTGGTCGTGCAGGCTTTGTTGATAGGCAATGTCACGCAAGCCAATATCATGCGCATCGCGAAGTAACATAAACCCTTCAGGGTCATCTTCAGGACGCGTTTCTTTTAAACGCTTTGCATAGGCACGTTTTAAAGACTTTCGATCTTTAGGCGGTTCATCCAGCCCTAAAACAGTCCAATAATCTAATTGTCTGGACACGTTTAAAAGATGTCCATTTGATCAAATTTGTCGAGTTCTTCCGTGAGTTTGTCTCGGGCGTCTTTGATGTCAGTGTCATTCTGACCTTCCAACACCTGCTCAAACTCACTTAACCAATATTCCATTAGCTTGCGGGTTTCACCAAGATGATTTTCATAAGCTGCTTTGAGACGCGCGATAATTTCGGCGTTTTCAGATTTATCTTTTGGATGAATTTTTATCTTCTCGAGTTCTTTGAAGCGCTTATCAATATCGGCTTGTGAAATGGACCCCGGATTGCCTTCCAGTATCAGTTTTTGCGTTTTATTTGTTGAAACGACTGTGACTAAAACCTCTAACACGCCAGACACATCATAGGTGAACCGAATGTCGAAGGCTTCGTTTTCAGTTTTGTTTTTTGGCACCCATACATTTAAAGATCCCAGTCGCACATTATCGATAACGCGTGGCGATTCTCCTTGGAAGATAGAGATTTGAACCTGTTCTTGTCCCGGTTGCATGGTATAATTTCGAACAACGCGGCTAGCAGGAATGACGGTGTTGCGTTCGATTATCGGTTGGAAATGTCCTGACTCATATTGTCCTTTGCGGATTTCATGGGTGACATCGGTTCCCAATGTAAAGGGACAAACATCTGTCATAACGACATCTTCAAGCGCCGCATGTCTTTCAAAAAGTCCGGCTTGAACTGCCGTTCCCAGTGCAATCACATGGTCCGGATCCAAACTATGCTCTGGAAATGATTTTAGTAATTTCGTGACCATTTTTCGGATGACGGGCATTCGCGTTGCTCCACCGACCAATATGACACGATCAATGTCGTTTGTTCGAAGCCCGGCATCTGTAATAGCCCGTTGCAAAGGCCGTCTCAGTTTCTTCACCAGGTTCTCTGTAATCTCCTCAAAGCGGTTCCGGCTCATTGAGAGTGAATGTTCTTTAGTGTCTGTTTGAAAACGGGCTGTTACATCTGTTTCAGATGTAAGCTTCTCTTTCGTTTTATTCGCGAGGTCTCTTAAGAGGGCCTTTTTTGAGGCTGGAAGCGATTTGGCCTCATCCCCTAACTGCTTTAAAAAATCTTCTTCAACAGCTTGTGTGAAATCTTCGCCACCTAAGAATGCGTCACCCGCACTTGACCGCACCTCCATGACACCGTCAAAAATCTCTAGGATAGAAACATCAAATGTGCCGCCGCCAAGGTCGACCACAAGAAATGTGTTGTCGTCTTCTTCCGTTTTGAGGCCGTAAGCTAGGGCTGCTGCGGTAGGTTCATTAATCAGACGCTCTACCTTAAGGCCTGCCATTTTTCCGGCAGCATATGTTGCCTTTCGCTGCACGTCGTTAAAATATGCAGGCACAGAGATGATAGCCCGTTCAACAGGAACGCCCAGATGCCGCTCTGCATCTTCTTTCAATGATCTCAGTATAAGGGCCGATAAATCTTCAGCTTTAAAGTTTTTCCTACCGAGCTTGTAAGTTTTGGCCGCGCCCATAGATCGTTTAAATCGTGATGTTGTTTTATCTGAATGGCTTATCAATCGGTATTTCGCGGCCTGGCCAACAATTATGTCGCCGGTATCAGAAAGTCCAACAGCAGAGGGTGTTATAAAACTGCCCGCTGAGTTTGGAATGAGTTGTGCGCCATCTTCGGTGAAATGAGCGACAAGCGAGTTTGTTGTTCCTAAATCGATGCCGACCAATGCCATTTGGAGTCCCCTTTTTCAGACTCATTATTTGACAATCTAAAACGAGAATTACAACCCAAAATGGCCGCGTTTACGGGGATAGTTGACCTGAAGGTTCTGAATGGGCCGACCTGCCACGCCTGAAAAGAGATATTGCATTGGTGCGAGAAAGCACAAATATCAAGCTCAGAACGAGAGTGCCACTGAGCGAATAGGCAATAAGGCGAGGTGCTGAAATATCCGGATTGATGAGTAAGAGGGTTTGCGTGAGTGGCCAATTTATAAGCAGCACAGGGAGTGTAAGATTTGGGCAGTTTTTTAAAGCTGTGAAGAATACGGAACGATGCGTCAATACTATCCACGCAACGCTCATCCAAGACACGCTTAGAGCGACCTCGATTAAAGGTGTCCAAGACAATGCGAAATAATTGAAAGCCGCTAATCCAAAAGAAATGAGAGGGATAAAAATGACACTTGTACCCAGCCTTTGGAACATGTCGCGGTAAGCCCAAACTGTCATGCCTAGGAGGAAAGCGTAACTTAAACGCACTCCGGCTAACGGCGTGGTAAGAGACGTCAGGTCACTTTTCACGGCCCAGTAAGTCATAATTACGTAAAGTAGTGTCGTTCCCACGGTGCCTACCAAAAGTAAGGGGCGTATGGACAATAGGCCAATGCGCCCGGAAATGGCCGTTAGGACATGAAGGATTAAACCATAACGCAAAGTCCAAATGCCGCCTTGCACAAGGCACATATACCGCGCGTCATCCATTAAGCCTTCAATTGGAATACCCGGGTCAATACAAAAAACCGTCAAAGCCACATATTTTGCGAGTCTTGACCAAAATGCCAGTCCTTGATCAGGGGGTGTCCCGAATAATGGAAATAGGATGAGTAATGTTGCGAGAGTTAGAATGGCAAGTATTGGGATGTTCCGCCAAAAACGTGAGCGTAGATAAGTGAGCCCTGTTCGACCCGCTTCGATGCTGCGATACGCCAAAAGGCCGGATACAAAGAATAAGAGCTGTATGCCTATCCAGCTTGGATCATAGCCGAAGACATTCAGCATCTCTTGCGTACCTGGCCCGTATCGCATGGTTGAGGCATAGCCAAAAGCAATGATCAAAACGATGATTAATCGAACAGCATTGAGCCGCTCCAATGTAGGAGCGGGGTTGTGATTTTGTGGATTTTTTATTGTTTCAGCCACTCTGCATGCTTTCCAAATTCAACCAGAGCTTATCTGCTAAATTGAAAAATTCCGTTACCAAGGGACGGAATTCTAGACTTATTCGAGCGGACAAAAGAAAATTAAAAATTTATATTGAAATAAATAAAAAGTTGTATATATACAATATTATGATTTATAACCGTATTAAAATATTGCGTACAGAGCGTGGTCTTTCACGAAAAGAGCTTGCAGAAGCTGTCGGCGTGAATTTTCAAACTATCGGTTATTTGGAACGCGGCGATTATAATGCGTCATTGGAGTTAGCCTTCAAACTTGCGGAGTTTTTTGAGGTTCCCATTGATATGGCTTTCAGTCCACGCCCTTTCAGAACGATGTCAGAACAATTAGCGGCGAGGCGAGCCGCCGAATAGGAGAAGTCATGGTAGATATGTCAACTGCAAATTGTGTAAACAAAGATTATTCATTAACACCAGAAGCGATGAAAAGGCTGCGTTTCTATTCAGCAATGGCCGTAATTGGGTTCCCTATTTTTTCTGTCGTAGGGATGTGGGACTGGCTTGATGATTTTAATAAACCTATTCAGTTTATTGTATCATTGCTTTTATTGATGAGCTTTTTACCATTGGTCAGCAACCGAATTTATAATCGATTGTCACGTCATCAAGGAAGACTGGATGAGCGAGAAAAAGATACTATGCGGAGAGCCCAAGCGTTCTCTTACAAGTTTATAGTCATCCTACTCTTGATATTAATCTTAGTTGGTTTGGCGTCACTTGGCTTAATGGACCTTGATTTTAGAACGCCTTATTTTTCAGTTTCAATTATAGCTATTACGGCGATGAATTTGGTTTTTATAATGTTGTTCTTACCTATCACTTATATTGCATGGACGGAAAAGCCGCTAGACGATGAAGTGATGTGAATTTCGTAGAAGATAACTAATCCATCAGATTTTTTCAAAGAATAAGAAGGTCTTTTCCATGCCAAACTTCATAGATATTAAGATGTCCGACAAATCCCTTGACCATAAAAAACTATCACTCCTGAAGTGGACAACAACAGTGGCGATTATTGGTGTTCCAATTATGGCTCAAATTTTGGGGGCTATGATTATGTTTTCTGCAGATATGCCAATTCTGTTGTCAAAGAGTGCAATAATATTATTTGTTCTGATAAGTTTAAGTGTATTTTTGTCAGGAATATATGTTTGCATAAATCGTATCCATCTCCGTTTTTTGGGATTTAACAAAGGATTGGATGAATGGGAAAAAGCGATTCAGATGAAGGCGAAAGCTTTCTCATATCAAGTCATATTCTTCTGCATTTTTGTTCTATTCTTGTTTGTATCAATACTTGGGTTAGTAGCTGCGTTAGGTATCATAAGTTGGGATCACACCCGGTTTGGTATATCTTTGAGTGTAAACCCGCTTTTTGCCTCAGGTTTTATTGTTGCGCTCTTTTATATAATTATGTTTTTGCCAACCTTGCACATGGTATGGAACATTAAGCCCATAACAACTGAACACTAACACTTGCAATTTTTGGCGGCTCGCCGCATATCGCGCACAACTTAACTCACCCTGTTTTTAAGAGCGTAATATGGCCCGCCAATTTTGCTATCACATGCAAGGTCTGACGAAGAAATTCGGCAATAAGACCATTCT
>CAYTAJ010000080.1:0-9900 GCA_964435725.1 uncultured Algimonas sp. | reverse complement strand
CCGCCGGAAGACTGGCATGAACATATCCCTTTGGCGATGGCTTGTTTCGAAGAAACTATGAGACTTT
Organism: uncultured Algimonas sp.; assembly: GCA_964435725.1. Classification (GTDB taxonomy): domain Bacteria; phylum Pseudomonadota; class Alphaproteobacteria; order Caulobacterales; family Maricaulaceae; genus Litorimonas. The sequence continues at coordinate 9,833 of CAYTAJ010000080.1, read as the reverse complement.
ATCCACCGGCTCCGATCATTTCGCGAGAGCTTATTGAAGCAGACACCTATCAAGACTTGGCGTTGAAAAAAGATTCTGCGGTTATGATAAATCTCTGGGCTTTGCATCGTCATCGCAAGCTTTGGACGCATCCGGATCGATTTGAACCCGCGCGGTTTATGCCTGAAAAAAGGGAGTCTATTCACCGGTTTCAATATCTTCCCTTTGGTCTTGGCCATCGCGTCTGTATCGGGCAGCGTTTCGCTATGCAGGAAGCGGCAATATTGATTGCGCTCATTTTCAAAGATTATCGGTTCAAACTAAGCGGTGCCCACCCTTGGCCGCTTATGCGGATTACGACAAAGCCTGAGACGTCACTCATGATGAAGGTTACTAAGCGATAATTGGGTAGATTAGTCTCCGAAAGCTCTCGCTTTCGGCGCTTTGCTATAATTCATCCCCCGGATGAATTATGACCGCTATGCGAGTGGAAGGCTGAACCCTGACCCGAAAAAACCTCGTTACGGCTGCTTCGTTCCCGACCTGACCGGGTTGGCGCGGATTCCCGTCCAAAGCCAACCTTCCGAAACGCTATATGGCGAATGAGAGCGCCACACGCAAGATATAAGGTCATAAAAAAGCCCTGCTACCTTTCGGCAACAGGGCTTAAACTCAAACTGTTAGGACAGCTTAGAACTTACGAACGTAAGAAACAGAGAAGACGTCTGCACTACCTGAGGCATCATCAAACTCATCAGCAATATCGCCTGAAACATTCAAATCGAGGTAAGTATATTCAACACGAATACCGTCATTAGCTGTGAAGAAATATTGGCCACCGGCACCTAGTGCAAAACCGTCTGTATCGATGCTTGCGCCTACTCCGCCATCGTTACCACCGATTTGTGTAAAGTGATAACCCGCACGGGCAAACAAATCAAAGTTTTCTGCTGCCGGGAAACGAACAACACCAAATGCACCAAATGAACTATCTACACCAATGTCAACGCCGTCTACTTCATCATCAATGACACCAAAAGACGCTTGTCCTTCGACACCGAAATATTCGTTTACATTGTAACCGATTTTACCGCTGATGTTGTAAGCGTCGAATTCGACGGCATCGACACCAACATTAATATATGCACCTGAATCCTGCGCCATGGCTGATCCTGCGAAAGCAGAAATTGCTAGGGCCGTAGTTGTTACTCTTAAAAATTTCATTGTCTTTCCCTTTTCTTGATTAGACTTCCCTCATATGAATGTTACGGGTTAGGAAAACAATTCTTGATTTAATTAAAAAAAGGATGATTTTTTCCACTGTGGTAAAAATAGAACAGTTTCTATCCTTGATTTAATAATTCAACAGAAAATAATGACACGATGTTTCAAAGTGTTTCAATTCATTAAAATACACTTAAAAAGTTAGTCGTCATAAGCTCATCTAAACGTTATAGCCCCCACATGACTTACACCGATATTATGCCTTTCTCCGGCAGCCCTATGGATTTTTGTGAAACGAAGCGCTCTCCCGAAGAGCTTCGTGATTATATGGCGAAACCAGCAGCGCGGGCTATTTTGTTTCACAAAGGCCGTCCAGCCGTCGGCAAAGACTATAAACTCATACAGGTGCATCCGTCTGAATTAATCGGTCAAAACCTTATGGACCCCCACGTCATATTTTTGGGTGTTGATGGAAAGCGTCCGATTTTTGCGGCTAATTTGGCAGAGAATAACGCCATAACCTTAGAAACGGATTTTGAGCAGAACCTACGCGAAGTTGGAGGGCGCTTGAGTGTAGAAGACCTCGCCTTAACAGGCCGCGCCAAATCAATCTTCGACTGGCATCGCGATCATATTTATTGCGCAAAATGCACGGCGCCGACTAACCCTGCTGATGGCGGACATAAACGTGTTTGTAGTCGTGAAACTTGCGCAGCAGAGCATTTCCCTCGCGTTAATCCTGTCGTGATTATGCTTGTTGTGCATGAGAACAAAGTCTTGTTAGGCCGTGGACCCGGTTGGCCGGAAGGATTTATGTCAGCTTTGGCTGGTTTTGTTTCACCAGGTGAAACCATAGAAGAAGCCGTTGCGCGTGAGGTCCATGAAGAGACGGGGGTAAAAACACAAAATCACCGCTATATCGCGAGCCAACCTTGGCCATTCCCCAGTCAATTAATGATTGGCGTAATCAGCGACGCCATCCATACCGATATCAAAATTAATCCAGACGAATTAGAAGACGCTCGCTGGTTTACGCGTGACGAAGTCGCGGCCGTCTTTAATAAAACAGGGGACGCTTTCCGCCGCCCCCCCCGTATTACAATTGCGCATCAATTGCTAAAATACTGGCTTGAAGAAACCTCTTAACCGCGTTTGAAACTTAAGCCTTCAGTGGCTTCAAATTCAACGTCCTCTGAGCAGTCTGTTTCACCCACGCGACAGGTTAAGTTCGGCGCTGTAATTTCTAATAAGTCATCGCACTGACGCGTCGGAAAAAGAAGCCGGGCTGTATTCGTTTCACCGGGTGCAACGGTTTGAGCGAACATATTACCGCTATCGTCCTCGCCAGGGCCTGTAATGGTGAATTGCATCATTGAAACGGTTGTCGTGTCGTCTGTACCATTTGTTATAGTAATAGGTAAAATACAGGCATTGGGCTCACTCACTTTTGGCAAAGCGGAAATCACAACACGTCCATCAGTGACTTCCGTCTCAGCCTCAACAGGCGTAACGGATTCAGTCGCTGCATTATCAGACCTTACGTCTGAATTATTGCCACAGGCCGCCAGACCTAAGGCCATAATTAAACAAGCGATTTGTCTCACTGACATTGTTAATCCTTTTACTTTGGCTAAACGGGAATACCTTCCGCCTCACAGAACTCTTTCACGAGAGGGCGTAGAGACGATAAACGCGTATTGATATTAATATTCGGGTCAATTACGGCTCTGAGCTTTTCCGCATCAAGCGCAAGCAAAGCCGATTTCACAGGGCCGATACCTGTGACTGGCATAGAAAGCGTATCATAACCCAGCGCCACCAGACAGCACGCCTCCAGAGGGCGGCCGGCAATTTCGCCACATACACTCACAGGCGTATTATTAGCACGACACCCTTGGGCAATAAATTTCAAGATTGATAAGGCCGCAGGGTTGAGCGGGTCATAACGATCAGAGACCCGCGTATTATCTCGGTCTGCGGCGAAAAAGAATTGCATCAAATCATTAGCGCCAACAGAGACAAAATCGGCATGATCACAGACGGCCATGACTTGCCAGGCCAAAGAGGGTGTTTCTAACATCACCCCGATTTCAATTTTCTGCGGCAGTTCTAATCCCAGATTTTTTGCACGAGTCACTTCGCGATTAAAGAGTTCGCGTGCGGCTATCATTTCGTCCACCGTCGTGACCATGGGAAACATCACGCGAAGATGTTTTCCTGCTCCGGCCGCAACAAGTGCGCGCAATTGATAACGCATTAAACCAGGTCTATCGAGAGCGATACGAATAGACCGCCAGCCCATGGCCGGGTTCTCTTCAGGGACAGGATCCATATAGGGTAAGATTTTATCAGAGCCCAAATCGAGGGTGCGGAAGGTCACAGGACGTTCGCCTGCCGCCTCTAACGCTTGGCGATAGAGCGTTGTCTGCTCTTTGAGTTTTGGCATAAACTCACTGACCATAAACTGAAACTCGGTTCGGAAGAGACCGATTCCGTCTGCCCCTGCCAAATCCAACTGAGGCAGATCTACCAAAAGACCTGCATTTAATTGCAACGAAATATCACGCCCGTCTTTGGTTGTTGCAGGCTTTAAACGCTGCGCCTCATAGGCCTTCGCCATTTCGCCACGCACATTTTGGCGCATGATAAAACCGGAGATTTGTGTCTCTAATGGCCGGATATGGATTATACCCGTTTCCCCATCAACCAAGACCTCATCACCTGTTTCAATTAGGTCTAAGACACCTTCCGCCCGACCTACCAAAGGGATACCAATTGCACGACAAATGATAGAGGTGTGTGAACTGGCAGAACCATCTTCCAAAACAATGGCCTTTAATTTATCGCGGTCATAATCCAGTAATTCTGCAGGGCCGATTTCGCGAGCAAAAATAATCGCGTCATCTGAAATATTTTTATTCCCCGGCATTAAAGCTTCGCCTGACAAAGCACGCAAAAGGCGGTTGGCTAGGTCTTCGAGGTCATGTAGCCGAGCACGCAAATAGGCATCACGTGACTTCATCAAACGCGCACGATGTTCATTGCGCACACGCTCGACGGCCGCCTCTGCCGTCAGACCGGAATGAACCGCCTCGCGCAGTCGCCCGACCCATTTTCGATCATAGGCAAACATGCGGTAAGTCTCATAGATTTCTTTAGACGCGCGTGACAATCCCGCTGCTTCACCGGATACCATGGCGTCTACTGACGCCCGTAATTGTGTGATACCCTCTTCCAAACGGATTTCTTCTGCCGCGATATTATCGGCCAGGAGATTTGATGGTGGAACAGGCGGTAAGTGCAAATAGGCATGACCGCGCGCAAGGCCATCTGCGAAAGCCGTTCCTTGCAAAGATTCAGGTTTGACAGGAACAAGTGGAATACCTTTCAAAGCCGCTTTTTGGCCGCCAGCGCGCTCATCATCAATAATGATTTCACCAATGACCATCGCCACGGTCAACAGGTCTTCGACTTCTTCCTCGTTAAAGCTCCGCGCCTTTTTCGACTGAACGACCAAAACGCCCAAAACGCGACCCCCTCGCAAAATCGGAACAGCCAAGAATGACCGATACGGGTCTTCGCCTGTTTCAGGGCGGTAAGAAAATAAAGGGTGGCTTGGCGCATCCGCCAAGTTCAAAGGACGCGCTGTTAATGCAACATGTCCAACAAGACCTTCACCTGGTTTTAGGCGTGTTTTATGCACAGCGGTTTTTTTAAGGCCCTGTGTGGCAGACAGTTCTAAGTCTTGACCTTGACGTTGCAGGTAAATCGAAGCCACTTTGACCCGCATGGCCTTGGAAATCGCTTTAACGAATTCATCCAAGCGACCTTGCACGGACTCTGTGCCTGCCATTGCTGCCCTTATGGCTCGCATGAGCTTGGGCGGCGTCGTGGTTATGTTTGGCTCAATACTCACGCGGCCCCTATAACAAGGATTTCACCAAATTCCCTAGAACAAATTGTGAATTTCCCGTAATCAGAGCGTGATGAGCTTAATAAACTCTATTCAGCCTCTTGCGGTACAATAACAAGGCGCCCTGCCTTTATATCAATTTTCGGGGTCGCCGCTTTCGTAAAGGGATGGAAAAAACTGGCCGCGCGCTTTTTGGTTTTCTTATCAGGGTGTGGCGTGATTTCCAGCATATCACCCGCACCAAACATATGGACAGCCGTCACTGTGCCGATACGCTTGCCGTCCGTAGATTTCACATCCAAACCAACGAGGTCAGAATAATAGAAATCATCTGAGTCAGGTTCAGGTAAAGAGGCACGCGGCACATAGAGCTTGGTAGATTTCAAAGCCTCTGCCATCTCTCGTGACGTAATTTCGGAAGCCGTTACGGCGATAAAATCTTTCATAACACGATGAGAAAGTGGCGTGAGGACAATGGCTCCTACCTCATCCAAAAGCGGACCATAAGATACACAATTTTCAGGGCTCTCCGTGAAAGGTTTAAGTTTAACCTCACCTTTAACGCCAAAAGCTCCGGAAATAGCCGCAACACATATGAGAGGGCTATCTTTCAGCGCGTCTTTTGTTTGGCTTTGGTTCATATTCGGTTTTGTATTACAAATTCCAGACGAAGCTAAGGACTTTATATGCGTTCCCTATTTTTCACAGTGTTTGGCACTTTCGCGCTTTGGAGCATCCCTTTTCAAGTCTCTGCTGAAAATGTGCAATCTGACCCTAAACAATCTTTGAAAGTCGAAGATATTAAGCTGCCGACTGAAGCGGAAATTGAAGACATCATAGACCAATTGCCTGATTTCAACGCCATTATGGGCGGTATGGTCAAGGTGATGCAAGATGAGGATATTCAGCAATCAATGAAAAAAGCGAGTGAAAGCTTAAGCGACTCTATTGAAAAATCGAATATCAAAGACCTAACGAAAAACCTCGACGAAGGTGAATTACCGGACATCAACAAGATGTTAGAAACGCTTTTGAGGCTTTCCGCAGATGAAGAGGTTTTAGGCAGTATGCTAGACGTTGTTACAGACCTTCAAAACGCCGTCGAAGACAATCTAAATGAGGATATGATTAAGCCAAACGCTAAAGACTAAACTCATGCGGTTTAAGTCATAGAAAATTGCGTTTGGCTAATCAGATTAACCAAGCACAATTTTTCTTTAAATCTCTGCAAAGTATAGACTAAACAGCCGCCTTAAGGGCATCCACCAAGTCTGTTTTTTCCCATGTAAAGCCACCATCAGCTGTCGGTGTGCGTCCGAAGTGACCGTAAGCCGCTGTTTGGGCATAAATTGGGTTATTCAGATTAAGATGTGTTCGAATACCGCGAGGTGTTAGGCTCATTAGAGTTGGTAGAACTTGTTCCAACTTCTCGGCCAGTGCCGCATGTTTGCTGTCTAATTCGACATAGATAGATGTCGGCTCAGCGACACCAATCGCGTAAGAGAGTTGGATATTCGCCCAATCAACAAGACCGGATGCCACGATGTTTTTAGCAAGATAACGAGAGGCGTAAGCCGCAGAGCGGTCAACCTTTGTTGGATCTTTCCCAGAGAAAGCCCCACCACCATGAGGGGCCATACCACCATAAGTATCCACGATAATCTTACGACCCGTAAGGCCAGCATCCCCATCGGGGCCGCCGATTACAAATTTACCGGTTGGGTTAATGTGGAAAATCGTGTCGTCAGAAATCCAACCCTCAGGCAAAGTCTCTCTGATGTAAGGCATGACGATGTCAGCAATATCGGCGGAACTTAAACCCTCTTTATGCTGGGTTGAAAGAACGATGGCAGAAGCGCCAACAGGGCGGCCATTTTCATATTTGATAGAGACCTGTGACTTTGCATCGGGCTCAAGACCGGCTTCCTTACCCGAGTGACGCACTTCCGCCAAACGCTCTAGAATTTTGTGACTGTAATAGATCGGGGCTGGCATAAGCGCCTCAGGCACCTCGTTTGAGGCATAACCGAACATGATACCTTGGTCACCTGCCCCCTCTTCTTTGTGAAGACCTGTGCCTTCATCGACACCTGCCGCAATATCGACTGACTGAGCATGTAATAGGACATCAACATCAGCATGCGCATGATGAAAGCCTGATTGCTCGTAACCAATATCTTTAATCGCGGCGCGCGCAACAGCTTCAATTTCGTCTTTGGATACATCCTTGCCACGCGTTTCACCCGCGATAACGACTTTATTCGTTGTTGTCAGCGTTTCAGCCGCAACGCGTACATCCCAAGGCGACATGCCGGCGGCAACGGATTTACGGAAATAAAGATCAACGATTTCATCAGAGATGCGGTCAGACACTTTATCGGGATGGCCTTCTGAAACAGATTCAGAGGTAAAGTAGTAAGTTTGACGGCCCATTTTGGACACCTTTCAGATTTTAAGGCTCTTCGCTTTTTATTTTTGTATAAAGAGAGGATTGAGGCGGAACAGGATTGCCCCGCCGAAATTGATTTTTTTAATAACGATAATGTTCCGGCTTGAACGGACCTTCTTTGGCGACGCCAATATAATCAGCTTGCTCTTGGCTCATTTCAGTCAGTTTCACACCGATTTTTTCGAGGTGCAAGCGGGCAACTTTTTCGTCCAAATGCTTCGGCAACATGTAAACCTTGTTCTCATATTGACGTACAGATTTCTTGCTGTCTTCCCAAAGTTCGATTTGTGCCAAAACTTGGTTCGTAAATGAGGCTGACATCACGAAGGACGGGTGACCTGTGGCATTACCTAGGTTCAATAGACGACCTTGTGAGAGAAGAATCATACGATTACCGCCCGGGAACGTAATCATGTCCACCTGATCTTTGATGTTTGTCCATTGATGGTTTTTGAGAGCCGCCACTTGGATTTCATTGTCAAAGTGACCGATATTGCCAACGATGGCCATGTCTTTCATCTCACGCATGTGCTCAAGACGGATAACGTCTTTATTGCCTGTTGTTGTGATGAAGATATCGGCGTCTTTAACTGTGTCTTCGAGGGTTGTAACCTCAAAACCATCCATAGCGGCTTGTAGCGCACAAATTGGGTCAACCTCTGTGACTTTTACGCGGGCACCGGCACCTCGCAATGACGCAGCGGAGCCTTTACCCACATCGCCGTAACCCAATACAACAGCAGTCTTACCGGCCATCATCGTATCAGTTGCTCGGCGGATGCCGTCAACGAGTGACTCTTTACAACCATATTTATTATCAAACTTAGACTTTGTAACAGAATCGTTCACGTTGATAGCCGGGAAAGGCAAGAGGCCTTTTTCGACGAGTTCATAAAGACGGTGAACGCCTGTTGTTGTCTCTTCTGAAACGCCGACAATCTGGTCGCGCATTTTAGTAAACCAGCCTGGGCTGGCTTCGAGGCGTTTTTTGATTTGCGCAAAGATAGCTTCTTCTTCCTCTGACCCAGGCTCACCTTCGATAAGCTCAGGCTCGCCATTTTCGACGCGCGCGCCCATAAGAATGTAAAGTGTGGCGTCACCACCATCATCCAGAATGATGTTTGGGCCTTCTTCGAACAAGAACGACTTATCAAGGTAATCCCAATGCTCTTCCAAAGTCTGACCTTTGATAGCAAATACAGGAATTTCAGCAGCGGCAATAGCGGCAGCCGCATGGTCTTGTGTCGAATAGATGTTACAAGAGGCCCAACGGACATCAGCGCCTAGGGCTGTAAGCGTTTCAATCAAAACGGCCGTTTGAATCGTCATGTGAAGCGACCCAACAATACGGGCACCGGCAAGAGGCTTGCTATCACCAAATTCCTCACGCAGCGCCATGAGGCCCGGCATCTCTGTTTCGGCAATGTCTAATTCCTTACGGCCAAAATCCGCAAGGCTGATGTCTTTGACGACGTAATCTGTAAAACTCATATCATAATCGCCTTTATAGGCGCCTTTGTAAAAGAGGTATAATTGCAGCGCCCAATAGGCTGATTAGAGAAATTGGTCAACACCATATAATGTTTTCTTTATATAAAATAATCATTATATAAAAATTCAGCTGTCTTATGACATGACAAATCTCTGCATTCATTCTAGTTTTGAGTCAGAAATAGAGAGTTCAGACTATCCCAAAAATCTCCGTCATTATTGTAAACTACAATGCAGGCGACTGGCTTAAGCGATCTGTTGAGTCGGTGGTGCAGCAGACCTTTACGGATTTTGAGTGTTTCATTGTCGATAATGGGTCAAGCGATAGCTCTCTCGCATCTTTACCTGAATTAGATTCGCGTTTTTCTATTCTTGATTTGGGCGAAAATACGGGATTTGCGCGCGGCAATAATATTGCAGCAGAAGAAGCCACAGGCGAATGGATTGCACTCCTCAATCCTGATGCGTTTGCACGCCCCGACTGGCTTGAAACTCTCTTGGAAGCCACAACCCTCGCCCCTCATGTGACTATGGTAGGAAGCACACAATTTATGGCTCTGGAAGACGGCATCCTTGACGGCTTAGGAGATGAATATCACGCCTTTGGCCTAGCCTGGCGAGCAGGCTTTGGTTATCCCGTCAGCGAAATTGTAACACGCAAAACATTTGCCCCCTGTGGAGCAGGCGCCTTTTACCATGCAGAGACCTTTAAACGCTTAGGCGGATTTGATGAGACGTTTTTTTGCTATCATGAAGATGTCGACTTGGCCTTTCGTA
>CAYTAJ010000079.1:3011-10054 GCA_964435725.1 uncultured Algimonas sp. | reverse complement strand
ATGACAGACCTCGTAACTTACACGTTAGAAAATGGCGTTGCGACAATCAAAATGGATGATGGCAAAGCCAATGTCTTATCCACGGATATGATTGCGGAATTAAATGCGGCTTTTGATAAGGCAGAAGCCGATGAAGCAATTGTTGTTTTGACAGGGCGCGAGGGCATGTTCTCGGGTGGTTTCAATCTTAAAGAGATGCAAGCGGGGCCAAAAGAGGCGATGATTTTAACGTCAAAAGGGTCTAAGCTCGCGCGTCGCATTTTGGCGTTTCCAAAACCTGTTATTGCGCTTTCGACAGGGCATACAATTGCGATGGGTGCATTTTTATTGCTTGCCTGTGACTACCGCATGATTGCCGAGGGGGATTATAAAATCGGGTTGAATGAGACCCTGATTGGTATGACGATGCATAATTTTGGTATTGAGTTGGCGCGCTATCGGTTGGCGAAAAACTATTTCAATCGCTGTGTCATCAATGCTGAAATCTTTAATCCCAAAGGTGCGATGCATGCGGGCTTTGTTGACCGAATTGTCCCGGCAGAGCAAATGCCGATGGCAGGACCGATGGCGGGTCAGATGTTTGGCCAATTAAATATGACCGCTTTCCGAGGCACAAAACTACGCTCTCGCAAAGAGGCTTTTGCAATCTTGGATCAAGCGATTGAGGATGATTTAGATCCTGAAAAAATACACGCTGTCTAAAGCCGTAAAGCGTCTTGAGCAGCCGCAAAATTCATAAAACAATCCGTCGTAACAAAGCGGGCCGTGATTTCGTGGTTGGCGATATTCATGGTCGTTATGATCTTTTGAAAAAGGCGTTGAAAAAACACGGTTTTGATAAATCAGAAGACCGCCTATTCTCTGTTGGTGACATCATCAATCGTGGCCCAGACAGTGAGCGGTGTTTGAAGCTCATAAAGAAGCCTTGGTTCTATATGGTGCTCGGCAATCATGAAGTCGCCTTTATCGACGCTGTGCAGTCTGGGTGTATAAAAGCTTACGCGCGCCAATATGACGAGTGGATTTTGAAACTGCCGCGCAAAGATTTGAAAAAATGGTCTAAGTTATTGTCGAAATGTCCAACGGCTATGACAATTAAATCATCGGGATATAAAATAGGCCTGTGTCATGCGGAGCCCGATGGCCTCTCGTGGAAAAAATCCAGAGATCGACGAAAGAGCCAAATTATAATGTTAATGGGACGTCGCGCATTGAAAAAGAAACTGAACTCGCGAGTCAAAGGGGTGGCTTTCACCGTTCACGGTCATACCCCTATGCATAAAACACTGTGGCGAGGTAATCGCTATTTCATGGATACCGGCGCATGGTATTCGGACAAGCTGACCTTCAAAGCCTTGGACGATATTCACAAAGACTATTTGAAACGCGAGTCTATATCGTGAGCCAGTTTAAATTCCAGCGAAAATTTTGTCCCATGAAAGAGGGGGCGCTTTCCGCGATTCATTTCGGTGATATGTCCAAGCCTGTACAATTGCTATTCCTTCATGCCAACGGCTTTAATGCCCAAACCTACCGGACGGTATTAGAACCATTGCCTATTCATGCGGTGGCTTTAGACCTACGCGGGCACGGCGCCACAACTTTGCCTTATGATCCAGAAAATTTGAAAGACTGGTATGTCCTCCGTGATGATATTGTCGCTTTTGTTAAGGCAGAGATAGAAGGCGATTTTGTACTGGGTGGCCATTCATTGGGGGCTGGCGTTGCGATGTTATCTGCCCCTGAACTGAAACACCGCCTAACCGGTTACATTGCGTTTGACCCTGTAACCATGCCTGTATGGATGGGGCCCTTTAACTTCATTCCGGGGTGGCATCGTTTCTTAAAAAAGCGCCTCCCTATAGCTGCAGGAGCTGGGCGGAGACGCTCACAGTTTGAGAGTTTAGAGCAAGCCTTTTCACGTTATAAAGGGCGTGGTGTTTTTAAAAACTTCCCTGATCAAGTCTTAGGGGATTATTTGGAAGGGGGTCTCAAGCCAGCCAATGACGGTGTAGAACTCGCCTGCGATCCGAAATGGGAACAGGCGATTTATGCGGCGCAAGGTCATAACCTCTTTAAAGCAGCCAGGGCTCTACCGAAAGAGAATTCGCGTATCATTTATGCAGGGAAGGGGGCACCACACACGCCAACATCACGCGAACGGATGCGGGGTATTTTAGGCAAAGAGAATGTGGAGCGTCATATGGAATTCCATCATATGTTCCCGCTTAATAAGCCGGAATTTGCGACAGGGGCTTTGCTGAAAACTCTCAAAAAGGCTGGGTTAAGCGTGTAGCCCTTCGCGGACGCTTTTATTTAAAAGCGCCACTTGTTCATCCGTCGTTTTCACGAGGCTGCGCGTTTTTGTGTTAAACAAACAGCCCATAGCAACCGTGCTCATATAGCTCTCTCCTGTTACAGGGTTGAGCAGGTTATGTAGGATCCCACGGGTGTAAGTATTCGCACCTAGAAAACCGGGTACATAGGCATAGGCATCACCCACTTCGGGCCAAGAATGAAAAACGGCTCGCGCTTCGAGCAAGGCGGCCATGCCTCCGCCTTCTCGGTAATCCTCATCATGTATTTCCGGCCACCCATCAGAATACCACCCAATAGATGATGTCGTGCGTCCGAAGAAAGCCTGCGGCGTAATATGGCCGGTATTATCGGCTTCTTCAGGGCCAAAAACACCGGCGCCCAAAATCTCTAAGTCCAAATCAATCAAGGCCTGTAGTGACATACCTATCTGTGGTTCGGAAAGATTTATGTTTCGTGGTTTAGCCGGATCCGGCAAGGCGACTTTGAAATGTCCTGCATTGTCGCGAAAACGCGAAGGCCATGGGAATTTTCTGATCCCGCGCAAGTAAATGTGTTCTACAATCTCAACGACGGTTGCTGCGATTTTACCGCTTGTATGATACATAATATGGCAGAGCGTGGCCGTGTCTTCTTCTAAGGAGAGCAATCCACTCTCTATTTTGAGAGGGTCTCCCGGTCTGGCTTCGGCTTGATATTTGATATGAAAGTCTTTGACGCGAATAGAGCTTAGCGCTTTGTCCTTAAAGGCCTCCGTCAGGCCCATTCGAATTATGAGGCCTGCGCGGGCTTGTGCCGTTTTATACACATAGTGCCGCATATTAAGATGACCCAGCTCATCACATTCCCAAGCTGAGCACTCACCGGCCCATGTAAGTGTAAATGTCATGCGCTTAGCTTATGCTGCGCAACGGCCACATTGACCATAATGTTCAACGACGCTGCGTGTAATCTCAAACCCATCCGGTTTACAATCTGTGTGATCATGCGCATGGCGTTCTTCGACATCATGACAGGTTTCACAGATGAAAAACTCAGCCAGATGGCCCAAATGATCATGATCACACGCGATAAAAGCGTTTAAAGCTTCAACGCGATGGACCAGCCCATGTTTTGAGAGAAACTCCAAGGCCCGATAAACGGTCGGTGGCTTAGGGGAGCCCAAATCAGGGCTTAAGCGATCAAGCAAATCATAGGCTTTTACCGCACGACCGTCTTGAATAATAAGCTCTAAGACATGTTCTCGCAAAGGGGTAAAGCGCTCACCAGCCTCTAGGACGACTTTACGGGCCGCTTCAATACGCTCTGAGATAGATCTTGTGTGTGTATGCGCTGTCATAGGGTTATCTTTAACCTGAATCGATGGGCTGCGAAAGGCGTCAATCACTTATTGCCCCAGAAAGCCAAATTGGCTAAAGGCTCTCTGGAATTTGGCTCTGTTGATGTCGATCAGCGGGGCTAACGTCTTTTTTGACGATATGAATTTGAAAATTACTTTTTGGGGATGACCATTATGGCCGAACAACAACCTAACAACATCGCTGTTTCCGGCAATGTTATGTTTTACAAAAATCCACAGCCTTTGACAAAAGACGCGCATGCCAAATTTGGTGTGAAGCCGGTACAAAAGCCTTTTGAATTTATGCAGGACCAACACTTCTTGCCAATCACAGCCCCTGAATTTGGTGCAGCTGCAGCCTCCTTCCCTGTTATCTTTGCAGGTGAAGAAAAAACACCTTTGGCGGTTATGGGAATTCGTCAAAACGAAAACCTTTTCGTCAAAGAAGGTCAGTTCGAACAAGACTATTACATGCCGGCTTTCGCCCGGCGTTATCCTTTCGTTTTGGCTGGTGATCAGGCGAATGACCGCTTTGTTGTTTGTGTGGATGCGGATGCAGAATGCGTCACCAACAAAAAGCCAACACAGCCTTTCTTTGATAAAGACGATACATCAGCTTTCACAAAGGAAGCCTTCCAGTTCTTGCAGAATTATGAGCGTGATCGTCAGGCCACGGCTAAAATGATTGAAGACTTCAAAGCCGCTGATCTGTTTGAAAATAAAGAGATGAACTTCCGCGGTCAAAATGCGGATGGTTCAGAAGCGCCTTTACAAAAAATCGCTGACTATTTTGCGGTAAGTGAAGAAAAGCTTAAAGCACTTCCTGCTGATAAGCTAAAGGACTTCTCGGACCGCGGTTACTTGGCTGTTGCCCACGCACATTTGGTCTCTTTGGGGAACTGGCAGCGTTTGGTGAATATGACGCTTCGTCGTGCACAGGATCAGCAACCAGCGGCATAAACGCTAAAGCGATCTTTAAAGAATTTAACTCGGAATGCTGTCATTTCGGGTTTTTCTTTGGCCTTTTGTCACACCTACAGTGTTTTGCGCTTCACCTCTGCGTGAGGGGACGCCTTGTGGATTGCTAAGCAAGGTCAATCTGGGATAGGAGACGCGCATGAAAGCCTTTTATCTCAGCCTCATTCTATTCCTTACAGCCTGTTTTTCTGTGCAGGCCGCAGAGAGCGAATCTGTTGATACTGGTAAGGTTGTGGCGTCTTTAGTCAGCTCCCATGACAGTGTTGAAGCGGGGCAAACAATTCATGTGGCACTACGAACGATTTTAGATCCGGGATGGCACACCTATTGGGCTAATCCTGGCGATAGCGGAGAGCCGGTCCAATTGTCGTGGAATTTACCGGAAGGTTGGGAAACAGGCGAGATTGTTTGGCCGCTTCCGCTTCCTATCCCTACGGGCCCGATTATCAATTACGGTTTTGAAGGCGCACCGCTTTTCCCGGTCAGCTTAACTGTTCCGGAAAACGCTACCCCTGGAACTGTTGAAACGCTGACCCTCGATTTTTATTACCTCGTTTGTAAGGATATTTGTATCCCGGAAGATGGCTCGGCCTCAATCGATTTGTTGATCGGGAACAGCGTTATGGATACCCGATGGGATGCGCTGATTAAGGACGCGATAAATACCGCACCAAAACCTTCCGATATAAAAGCCGCCATTTCGCAGCAAGATAATCAAGCTGTCATAACCCTTCAAAATTTGCCAGCGGGCGACTTCTCAGAAAGCTATTTCTTTCCTTATGATCAAGGGGTCGTTGTCCATTCTGATCCACAAATTATCAATCAAGGTTCAGAGGGCTTAATGATAAAAACATCCTCTGATTATGGATGGAATGAAGGCTTTCCGGACACGATTAAGGGCGTGCTATCCTACACACAGGACGGTGTTTTAACGGGTTCGGAAGTCACGCTAAGTGTTGGGAAAACCCTTGATATTGGTACGGTGACGGGTGGAAATTCCGACACCCCAATTGGGTCTATCACATTAATTGGTGCCGTCTTTGGCGCGTTAATTGGTGGCCTTATTTTGAATCTTATGCCTTGCGTCTTCCCCGTCATATCCATGAAGGCGTTGAGTATTGCGAAGACGGCTCATGGAGAGCGTTCGGTCATAAGACGCGAAGCTTGGGCTTATACGGCAGGTGTCTTAGTCACATTCTTTGTGCTGACAGCTTTATTGTTGGCACTAAAAGCGGCCGGTAATGAAATCGGATGGGGCTTCCAATTACAATCACCTCCCGTTGTGGCCATTTTAGCCTTGCTGCTTTTTGCGGTTGGTTTGAACCTCTTAGGCATATTTGAATTTGGAACCGCTTTACAAAATACCGGATCTGAGCTGACACAAACGGGCGGTGTGCGCGGATCATTTTTTACAGGCTTGCTGGCCGTTGTTGTCGCGACGCCCTGCACGGCTCCTTTTATGGCGGGCGCGATTGGATATGCTTTGGCCCAGCCGGCCTTCGTCACACTAATGGTCTTTATGGCTTTGGCCCTTGGCTTTGCTTTGCCATTTCTTTTAATTGCTTATGTACCAAACGTCTTAAAGGCCTTACCTAAACCGGGCCCGTGGATGGTGAAATTTAAGGAAATACTGGCGTTTCCCATGTTTGCCGCCGCGATTTGGTTGGTTTGGGTCGTAAGCCTTCAAGCGGGTGCAAATGGCATGGCCATGGTACTCATCAGCATGTTGTTCGTCGCCTTGGCTATATGGCTGTTTAAGAGCACACGTACGGTTTCAAAAGGTTTGGCGGTCGCCGCCATTATAGCCGCTTTGGTTTTGTCCGTTAGTATTAAGACGGAAGCGAGCTCTGCTGCCGAATTAAACGCGCAGGCTTGGTCTCATGAAAAGGTGGCTGAGTTACGCGGTAATGGTCAGGCTGTTTTTGTTGATTTTACGGCCGCTTGGTGTGTTACTTGTAAGGTCAATGAAAAGCTTGTCCTGGACCAGAAACGCGTCAAAGACCTTTTTGTAGAGACCAATACAGCCTTCTTGATTGCGGATTGGACAAACAAAGATGACGTGATTGCGGCTGAACTTGAAGCCTATGGTCGAGCTGGCGTGCCACTCTATTTGGTCTTTCCGCCTGCAAAAAATGGCCAAGTTGACAATTCCGTGAAGGGTGAGGTTTTGCCTCAAGTTTTGACCTATGATGTGATAAAAGATGCATTGGAGAGGGCGAATAAAACGTCTTGATGCGGATTTGTTTCGTAACAAGGCAAAGCTTAACAGAGAGGATGATTTTATGACACGTATGACAAAACTATTTGCGGCGACGGCGGCGATTGCGACGTTCTCAATTTCTGGCGTGGCTTACGCCGGTATCCCAACCGGGTCTCAAGTTTCAGATATGATGGTAACAGACTCAAACGG
>CAYTAJ010000079.1:0-2911 GCA_964435725.1 uncultured Algimonas sp. | reverse complement strand
AAAGGCAAAGCCTTCGGCGCGCAAACGACACCGCATATGTATATCATCGATGCCAATCAAACCTTGGTCTATCAGGGTGCGATTGATGATAATCGCAGTTCTAAACATGACACAGTCAAAGGTGCAAAAAACTATGTGGCTGCGGCCCTTGCTGAAATCAAAGCGGGTAAGCCTGTCTCCGTTGCCGAGACCAAGGCCTATGGTTGTGGCGTTAAATATAAGAGTTAGCACGCTCTGAAATTGAATTAGAAAAGCCCGCATGAAGCGGGCTTTTTTATGCGCTATAATGTCGTTTTTCGGAATAGCAGCGATTTCAGGCCATCGGCTTGAAACGGCACCCATTCACCCTCTGCTTGGGCGAGCCGGTCAGCAATCGCATACATAACGAGTGGATTGACGCCTAACCCAACATGGCTCGCTGGAACACGAATGTTTTCCGTTAAAGGCGAAGGTTTTTGGATAGAGCCTTGCCAAGCCACAATACCATCCGTTTTCGTATAGATAGATGTCGTTGGAACCGGGGGCGGCGTATTCAAAGACGCCAAACGTTTTTTCATATCCTCCGAGGGCTTTCCATTAATTGCATCATAGAGACGGTGGGCATTTGAGTGCTCAATATCGCCGGAAATTGGCGACCCTAAACTAATAACGCTTCTGACCATATCAGGACAGGCTTTGGCAACTTCCCGTGCGAAGACCCCGCCAAGGCTCCAGCCGACAATCGAAACCTTCTGATCATGTTCCTTGTATATACTTTTGACCAAGGCCTGCATATCGGCTTCTCGTTGCGCATTGAAAACCAAGTTTCGTCCCAATCCCCAGGCATAGGTTTTATAACCCAGATCATTAAAGAGGCTGCGCATAGGCTTTGTTGAACGGTCGCTGGCTACGAAGCCCGGAAAAAATAGAACCGGATGGCCATCCCCTTTGGGCAATCGTTTCATCAATAGGCGCAGGGCATAGAAGCTGTTGAGCTCGAAAATACTGCGCCCTTCGGTGAGAGTCCAAAATAGATTTGGCCCTTTTCGTGATAGTCCACCTCTTGATAGACTCGGACTGTGCAATGCCTCTGTCTGCATAAACTTTCCCTTGCGCGCTCTTTTTGAGCTTTCGACTTTATCTCGCCTAGACCGCATTGATTGAAACTGCAACTAATTCACTGTTTTTGATGTGCCGTTTGATTTCGGCTTTTTTGCAGTCTTCTTTGAGGCAGCCTTTTTAGGGGTACGCTGGGTCGTTGTTTTTTTAGCCGTCGTTTTCTTGCGGACCGATTTAACCTTTGGTTTTGTTGCTGCTTTCGTTTCCTTTTTTGGCGCCGCTTTTTTGACCTTCTCAATTGCTTCCAGAGCCTCAATATGTTCATCAAAACTTTTCTGGATACAGTCTGAGTAGAAATCAGGGTCCGGTATAGCGCTGCGACAGGCTGTAAAGGCCAATGTCACATCATCAACATAGCTATGAACAACATGACCAAGTTTCATTCCGTCAACAAGGCAGAGTTTGCCATGCAGACCTATGAGTTTTGCACCTGCGGAATAAATTGGTACGGGCGGCCCGGGAACATTGGTTACCGTTGTGTTGATGAACGGCTTCATGTGATCCGCTAACTTAAAGCGGGTAAAGGCCTTAGCCCCCAAATTCATAAGAGGCGCTGGCGTTAATTTCGCCATTTCGGCCATTTGTCTTGCCCCCAAAGCCCCCGTGAAAGACTTGGCTTTTTGTGTTTCTTCAGTCACGAATTTCATGCGTTCTGCAGCGGCTGGTATATGAGACCCAAGTGGCACATACATAGCCGCAACTTGGTTGCCCATTGTATTCTTCTCGCTCTCGTCGCGAACGGAGATGGGTGCCATAGCCGTTACGGATGTATCAGGCAGCTCGTTATAATGATCTAAATAATGACGCATGGCGCCGCCCGTTACAGACAGCATAACATCATTGAGTTTTGCACCGGGGGCCAAGGCGCGAATTTTTTTGATATCCTCTAATTTGAAGGTACGGGAGTCAAACATACGGTGGGGGGACACAGTGCCGTTGAACCGCGTTTTGGGCGCTTTCAAAAGGGAGTTAAAATCAAACTCTTTATTCATTAGCCCTTTGGCGACTCGGGCCATGCCGGGCAGGGAATGTCTGATTGCATTGGCCTGACGAATAGGGCTAGTCAGACTGCGGGCATATCCACGCACAAACATGCCGATTTGGCTGGGATCGGCTTCCGGACGCCAAGAGTCCGGAGGCAGAACTGTTTCCTCATCCGGTGTCATAGTGTGTAAAACATTCATTAGATCAACGCCGGAAACTCCATCAATGGCGGCGTGGTGGACTTTGGTGAACATCGCATAAGAGCCTTTGGGGACGCCCTCAATATTGTCGAGGCCTTCAACAATGGTGAATTCCCAAGGCGGACGGGATAAATCGAGTGGTCGTGCAAAAATCCGTGCCGCCAAAATACACATCTGACGCCAGTCACCGGGTTTCGGTAGCGCCACGTGACGACAGTGATATTCAATATCAAAATCGCTGTCCTGAACCCAATAAGGGTAATCAATTCCGAAAGGAACCTTCACCATTTTCTGCCGCATCGTGTCAGAGAGCTGCAAGCGACTTTGAATGAAGGATAAAATATCTTTGAAACGCACAAATCCGTTGGGCGCCGTCGAAGGGTCATAGATCAAAACAGATCCAATATGGACGGGTGCAATCGCCCGTTCCATCGCCACAAAAACCGAGTCCAAGCCCTGCATTTGTTTCATAACATCACCCCAATCTAATTTTATTTTTTGCTATTATAGGGAGATTATTAGAAAAGGCTACTTATCCCAAGAAGGCATAAAAAAACCGCCTGCGGGCGGTGATTTTTAAATCTTGGTTGCGGGGGTAGGATTTGAACCTACGACCTTCAGGTTATGAG
>CAYTAJ010000078.1:0-10238 GCA_964435725.1 uncultured Algimonas sp. | reverse complement strand
TCGGAGCGGGTTCGCCCGCTCCGAAATTTGAAAGAATAAAACGACTTATTAGGACGATAAGAACATGGATCAGAAACAACAAGCGCTCCGCGGTTACGGCAAAGCCAAACAGGAAACCGCGTCTGATAAACATATAGAGCTGCAATTGTTCACTTCCATCACAGCCCGTCTTCGCGCACAAGCCAATAAAAATTCCACACAATTAAATTCCGTTATGGCGCAAGCCTTGATCGATAATGCCAAGCTCTGGAACATTTTGTTCTGCGATCTTGTCAGTCAAGATAATCAGCTCCCACTTGATTTGAAGAAGAACCTCATCTCTTTGGCCGAGTTTACGCAGGAACACACGCAACGTGTTTTCCGTGGCGAGGCCGGGATGGGGATTCTGATCGAAGTGAATGACTCGGTTATTATCGGTTTGAAAACAGCGCTCATGGCGCAAAAAAATCAAAGCAATTCAACATCAACCACATCCATTCAAGAGGTTGCGTAATGTCCGGACTCGTTATCAGTTTAAAGCCGAATGAGCGTTTTCTCGTGAATGGCGCTCTTTTGATGAATGGTGATAAGCGATCGCAAATCTGCGTGCCAAATGATAATGTTTATGTTTTGCGCATGAGTGATGCGCTTCATCCGGATGAAGTCGATACGCCGGTTAAGCGCGTCTATTATGCCGTTCAAATCATTTTGTCAGGTGACGGCGATCGCGCGGCCTTGGAAACTAGCGTGAAATCAGGGTTGGACGCCTTGCAAGCTGTCTTTGATGGCACACCCATGAGCCCCACACTTGAGAAAGCGCAAACCGCTTTTGCTAAAGGCCGTTTTTACTCAGTCCTTTACACGCTGAAATCTCTTTTTGATATTGAAGCCGGGTTGCTTGATAAAAACAGCGTAAATGCGCCGCTTGTTTCTAATGATATGCAAACCTCGAATGAAATGGCACATAGTGCCTAAGCCCTCATGACATTCTCACCTGTCATACCCAGCTCCGGCCTCACAGGATGGAGCTTTCTGCAAAGAACACTTGAGACACAAGAGGATTTATTTGCAAAATCGCCTGAGATTCAGCGCGACATTGAATATTTCAAAGAAAATATAGGTAATATAAAAACCCTGGATGATTTCATGGGGGACAGACAAACCTTAAAAGTTGCCTTAGGCGCTTTTGGTCTGGGTGATGAAATTGACAAAGGGGCATTTGTTCGAAAAGTCCTGGAAGAAGGCATACAACAAGCGACAACAGAATCCTCGGCGAGTTTCGCGGTTCGCCTCAATAATTCAGATTATTTATCATTAGCGGAGACGTTTAATTTTGATAGCGGCGAGTTGAGCCTTTCAACGGATGTTATCGATGAGATTGCGGATAAATATGAGCGTCAATCTTTCGAAATCGATGTAGGCGAGATTGATAACACAATGCGTCTTAGTCTTAATTTTGAGCGGCGCATTAGCGAATTTGTTGGACAAGGGTCAACAGTCGACGGTGGTTGGTTTAGTATTCTTGGCTCGGTTCCAATGCGAACAGTAGTAGAGGGCGCGTTTAATCTACCATCCGAATTTGCCGCCCTGGACATTGATCAGCAAGTTGACATTTTAAAAGACAAAGCGTCGAGAAAATATGGTGATGAGTCCATTGAAGTTTTTGCTGACCCTGAAAATGTTGAGTCATTGATCAAAGACTATCTCTTGCGTCAAGAGATTGATAACGGCCCATCGGCGTCGACACCTGGTTTTGCTGCTTTAACAATATTAGGTGGGGGCACGTCGGGTGTAGGTTCGGGCACTATTCTTAATATCCTTCTTTCAAATAGCTAAGTCTCGCTTATAGCTTCCGCCGGATTTAGAATTGAATTGAGTGTTTCAAAACTTTCTTCGATGCTACCGCCTTCATTTGAACCAATAAATGAGTCGAGGTCGGGATAGTGCTGTATGGCCGCATCTAATTTCGGATCGCTACCCGCTACATAAAGCCCGGCTTGGATAATGGCCTCGGATTCTTCAAAACGCATAATGTGCTCACGCCCCATTTGGAGAAGTTTATTTTCTTCAGGGCTCGCGGCGTCCGGTAAAGAGCGCGAAACACTGCGTCGAATATCGATGGCGGGAAAACGGCCGCGTTCGGCAATTTGTCGCGTCAAAATGATATGCCCGTCTAAAATACCTCGGACCATATCGGCAATGGGTTCTTCCATATCAGACCCGGCGACGAGTACACTAAATACAGCAGTTATATCACCGCTACTATCAAGGCCCGGACCGGAGCGCTCACAGAGTGCTGCTAAAGACCGAAAAGTCGAAGGCGGAAAGGCTTTGAGTGCAGGGACTTCACCCGCGCTTAAGGCTATATCTCTGTGAGACTCTGCATAGCGCGTAAGTGAATCAAACAAACACAGGACTTGTTGCCCTTGATCACGGAAATGTTCTGCTGTCGCCATTGCCAATTGTGCTGTTCGCAGTTTGATGGCGGAGGGCATGTCGGAAGTCGCGGCAAAGACGATGCTTTTGGCCATGCCTTCCGGCCCGAGTGTCTTTTCGACGAAATGGCGAACCTCGCGTCCCCGTTCGCCGATGAGTGCTATGATGGTTATATCGGCATCTGTATGTTTGGCGATATTGCCTAGCAAGGTCGATTTACCAACGCCAGAGCCTGCAAATAAACCCACGCGTTGACCCCGGCATAGCGGCAGAAATGTATCAATGCCCGGGATGCCGGTTGTCAGGCGCGTACCAAGCCCTTTTCGCAAGATAGCAGGCGGCGGGCGATTATTTAAGATAATAGGTGATGTCCCTTTTTCAGGAATTGTCCCGTGAATATCGATCCCTTCATGATTGAGGACGCGCCCAATCCAATCTTCAGAAGGCAAAATGGCGGCTTCAGTAATATGTTCGACTGGCTGCCCAATCTTCAGTTCAGAGGTTGTCCCAAATAAAGTGGCAATGGCGTCTTCCGGTGATAGTGCAATGATCTCGCCTTTAACGAAGCGCCCTGCACCAATGTTAACCTTTATGATTGCGCCTTGGCTGACCTGGCTGTTCAATCCGGCCACACGGATGGATTGGGCTGAAATATGCGTAATTTCTCCAAAACACCGGGTTATTGGGGGGAATTCGGTCGTTTTTATTGCTGTTTCAAGCCGTGTCATAAGGGCGGAGTGACGGAAGAAGGTTAATATATTATTGGTGTATATTAACTTTCTGTTCAATCATTTGGTGTATCAAAAGTTAACGTGGTCACAAAGACAAGGATTGTCGCGCCATGCTTAAAGGCATTAACATTCTCAACTTAACGTCCTCTATGGCGTCTCATGCCGCACAGAGACATGCTGTTATCGCTGAAAACATCGCTAATTCCGATACACCTGATTATAAAGCGAAAGATCTCAAACCTTTTGCAGAAGTTTATAAAAGTACCGAATTAACGGGCCAATCCCTTCGCTCTGCTGAATTTGAACTGTTTGAAACCAATATGAGTGATGCGCACTCGCCTAATGGAAATTCTGTCTCTCTCGAAGATCAAATGATGCGGTCCGCGCAAACGCAGAATGATCATGCGCTCGCGCTTCAGCTCTACAAAAAAACACTCACAATGATGAAAACCGCCGTCGGCAAAAACATCTAATCTCTCAAATGAAAAAGGTCGTCTAGGATGGACAACTCAATTTCAAAATCAATATCAGCCGCTGCAGGTGGCATGAATGTGCAATCCTTTCGCTTGCGGGTCGCGAGTGAGAACCTCTCAAACGCAGACACGCATGGCTATCAAAGAAAGATGGTCACATTCGGTCAGGAAATGGACCGCCTGAATGACACGAAGCGTGTCTCGATTGACCAAGTCATGCTGGACAATTCAGAAGGCGAACAGCTTTTCGACCCGGCACACCCTTTGGCGGATGAAAACGGTTTTGTACGCATGTCCAATGTCGACATGATGATTGAGCTTGCAGATGCTCGCGAAGCCGGACGCTCTTACGAAGCAAACCTGTCAACATTCCGCCAAGCCAATCAAATGTATCGCAGTCTTATTGATCTGTTACGCAATTAATTAGGAGCACGTTATGGAGCCTTCATCCCTCGGCGCGATGCGCCAATATCAAATTGCCAAACAAGCCCTTTCACCGGATGCGAATAAATCGGCCAGTGTTAAGACGCCGCTTGATGATCCTAAACCCAATGCAGTGGCGGAAGGTGTCAAAGACTTCGCGGCTGTTTTCGAAAATGTTGAAACCCAGACCCAGGCTATGGCGATGGGGGAAGCGGATGCGCACTCTGTTGTTCAAGCGATGGCCCAAGCTGAAGTGGCTTTAGAAACAGCCGTAACCATACGAAACCGCGTCGTCGAAGCCTATCAGGAACTCTTGCGGATGCCGATCTAATGACTGACGGAGAGATCCTATCCATCATGCGCGAGTTCTTTTGGAACGCCGCGATTATTTCGACACCGCTTCTTCTGACCGCTTTGGTTGTTGGGATGATTATTGGCTTGCTGCAAGCGCTGACCTCTATCCAAGAAATGACTTTAACATTTGTGCCTAAATTAGGCGCTATGCTGGTCGTGTTCATTATGACGGCAGGGTTCATGTCCAAGATTTGCGTCAACCTGTTCGACCAAGTTGTTATTCCCGCTATTCTTGGCTGACGGCTTGAACAATGCCAACGACGCTCAAATCCATTACGAATAATCCGACGGTATTTCTCGCCATAGGCTTAATGTTTATCATCGTCATGATGGTTTTGCCGATGCCGTCATGGGTGTTGGATATTGGTCTTTCAGCCTCATTTGCGTTTGCAATTTTGATTTTTACCATCACGCTTTTTATCGAACGACCATTGGATTTCAGTTCCTTTCCATCTGTTCTGTTAGCGGCGCTCCTCCTGCGATTATCGCTCAATATTTCGTCGACAAAACTCATTATCGGCGAAGGCCATACGGGTCCCGGTGCAGCAGGCGGTGTGATTGAAGGGTTCGCCATGTTTGTCATGGGCGGGAATATTTTTATCGGCCTGATTGTTTTTTCTGTTTTGGTTATTGTGAATTTCATGGTGATTGCCAAAGGGGCGGGGCGCATGGCCGAGGTGGGTGCACGCTTCGCCCTAGACGCTATGCCCGGCAAACAAATGGCGATTGATGCGGATTTATCCGCCGGCGCCATTTCTCATGCGCAAGCGAGTGAACGTCGGATTACGGAACAAGAAGAAACGGCCTTTTTAGGGTCATTGGATGGTGTTTCGAAATTTATGAAAGGCGACGCCGTTGCCGGTATTTTGATAACCC
Source organism: uncultured Algimonas sp. (assembly GCA_964435725.1). Taxonomy (GTDB): domain Bacteria; phylum Pseudomonadota; class Alphaproteobacteria; order Caulobacterales; family Maricaulaceae; genus Litorimonas. The sequence continues at coordinate 4,966 of CAYTAJ010000078.1, read as the reverse complement.
TTTTAAACCTGATTGCCGGTATTGGTATCGGTGTTGGTGTTCACGGCATTTCCTTCGGTGAAGCGGTCAAGAACTATTCCATTTTGACAGTGGGCGATGGTTTGGTGTCTCAAATTCCGGCGGTGATTATTGCCGTGGCTGCGGGTCTCTTATTGTCCAAGGGCCGTAGCGAAGGCACGGTTGATCTCGCACTCTTTAAACAGTTTAGCCAGTATCCTGCTGCTATTGGTGCGGTTGCGGGTATCATGGCCATTTTTGCCTTCTTCCCCGGATTGCCCTTTGTGCCCTTTATGGCGGGTGCGATGATTTTGGCCGTTGTCGCATTTCAAGCGCAGAAATCCAAAGCAGCGGCTGAGGCAAAGGCGGCGGAACCCACGCCAACCGAAGAAGAACAGCCAAAAGAACAAAAGCTTGGTGACGCTTTGGATATTGATGAAATCAGCGTTGAGCTTGCGCCGAACATTGTCCCGAATGTCATGGATGAAGATTTCGGGTTTGATCAGCGCATTCAAAAAATCAGGAAATATATTACAAAGGAATACGGCTTTATTCTGCCTGCTATCCGTCTGACGGATAATGCGTTGATGGAAGACGATACCTATAAAATCAAAATCCAAGGCACAGATATTGCGACACAAATGTTGAAATCTAATCAGGTCTTGGCGTTGATTGATGTTGACGAGTTTTCTCATATTCCCGGAGAAAATACCAAAGAGCCTGTTTTCCAAGCTCCGGCCCGTTGGGTTGATAAAGCCCATGAAGATGAGCTGATGATGTTGGGTGCGACCGTTATTGCACCGATTGAAGTTTTGGCAACGCATTTGCTGGAAGTGATTCAAGATAACTTCACCAAGATACTGTCCCGAAGAACGCTGCGTAAAACTCTGGATACATTCAAGACTGTCAGTGATGCCGAACGGGCGGAGTCAAATACGAAAATTCTGGAAGAATTTTTACCGGATAAAGTGCCATTGGAATTGCTTCAGGGCGTCTGCCGCCTTTTACTGGAAGAACGAATCTCCATTCGGAATATGCCTCTCATTCTTGAGCTTATTGCCGAGGCGCGTGGGGCGCTTAATACAACGGAACAAATTGCGGATTTTGTCCGTCACCGGATCAGCTATCAATTCGTTTCCAAATTACGTGATGAGCAAGGTCGCCTGCCTTTGGTGCAAATTGGCCCGGATTGGGAAAGTGAGTTTCAGAATAATGAAACCGTCGATGAAAGCGGCCGCCGCGATATTGCTCTTCCGCCCGATGACTTTAACCGCCTCGCCAAAAGCGTGCGAGAGCAATTAGATAATTCTGCCAGACAGGGTGTTTATGCCGCGATTGCAACAACCTCTAAACGTCGCCGTTTTATTCGTTCCGTGTTGAATGCCAAAGGTGTCCGCAATCCGGTCGTCTCTTATGAAGAGATTGGAACCTCTGAGAGACCCGCCGTAATGGGCGTCGCCTGATGGAATTCCTCGAGGGTCTGTCTGTTGTGATGGCCCCTTATATGGGGTCGGTCTTTGTTATCATGGCCATCTTTACCCGCATGTCGGTTTTTCTGTTTCTTGTCCCGACATTGGGGGAAAGAACGCTGACCTCTCGAACACGCCTTGTTGTTGCGATGATGCTGACATGGCTTTTATTGCCCAGCGTTTTATTGAATGGCGCGCCGGATATGTCGACCATGAGTTTGGCGGTTGCGGTGATGGCTAAAGAGGGGATTTATGGGGCTTTCATGGGTTTGTTTCTCCGGCTTATGGTGTTCACGCTACAGATTGTCGGTAATATTGTTTCACAATCCATGTCGATTTCGCAGCCCTTAGGTGAGGGGATTGCCACAGAACCTAATCCAACACTGAGTTCCGCTTTCATGCTCGCGGCCGTGACTTTGTTGGTAACTTGGGATTTTCACATTGAAGCCGTCGGATTATTTATCGACTCCTATCAGGCCTTTCCCATAGGTAGCACGCCTGACTTCGATAATTTTGCTTATGACCTCACCCAGAAAGTTGTGACGGTTTTCAAGATTAGCTTATCACTCTCCTTCCCATTTGTTCTGCTTAATTTTATTTATAATCTGCTTTTGGGTTTTGTGAACCGCGCCATGCCGCAACTCTTAGTTTCCTTTGTGGGTATGCCGGCCATGATTGGTATCGGTATGGTATTATTGGCGCTCTCGATATCTATGATGATGACGCTATGGCTAAGTCATTTTCAATCTCATGCCTCCGGCATTTTCGGATAGCGGGGCGAAATGAGTGAAGAAAATTCAGGTTCTGAAGAAAAGTCCTTTGATGCTTCTGAGACTAAAATCAAGAAGTCTCGGGAGAAGGGTGACACGCCCCAATCGATGGAGGCCAATACACTTTTTCTCTATGTCGGCTTGGGTATTGCCGTCTTAATGTTCGGGCAGCATATTGCTTCCAAAAGCCTTATGTCTCTTACGGGTATGTTAGCCCATCCCGAAGATATTGGCGCAAGCCTTTTACTCGCCGAGAAATCTGATATGGGCGGAGATGATGCATCGGCTCTATTGTGGGATCCGATTATTGCTTTTATTCCGTTTTTTTTACTTCTTATCGTCGCGATATTTTCTTCCTTGGTTCTGCAACGCGCGATTACTTTTGCACCGTCCAAGATTAAGCCCAAGTTGTCGCGTCTGTCTCCGATCTCTAATGCGAAACAAAAATATGGCCCAAATGGGATGTTTGAGTTTTTGAAACGATTGTTCAAACTTACCTTCATCGCGATTATTGGGGGCCTGTTTTTCTACAAGCTCATTCTGACGCTTCCGGGTGAAGCGGCCATGCCGCCCAATTTAATTGTGCCGGAAATGAACCGTGTGGCGCTACAACTCATCATGTTTATGATTATTGCTTTGGTGTTTATTACTCTGATTGACTTGCCTTATATGCAATTCTCTCATTTGAAGAAACTCCGCATGACGCTCAAAGAAGTCCGTGATGAGCATAAGGACAGTGAAGGCGACCCGCATATGAAAAGCGAACGGCGTGCGCGGGCTATCGCCTTATCTCAATCCAGTATGATAAATGATGTGCTGAGTGCTGACGTCGTTATCGTGAACCCGACCCATTATGCGGTAGCATTGAAATGGGATCGAAGTCAGCAAAGTGTTCCCGTACTTTTGGCGAAAGGCGTTGACGAGCTCGCTTTCCGTATTCGTCAAAAAGCCAAATTGCATGATGTGCCCATTCATTCTGACCCGCCTTGTGCACGCTCCATATATGCCACTGTAGACATTGGTGAGACGATTAAGCCGGAACATTACGCCGCCGTAGCCGCATCAATTCACTTTGCCGATAGTCTAAAGAAGCCTAAATATTAGCGATGACGAAAAAATTCCAAACGCTTTTAAACATCAACGCTATCATGAAACAGCGCGTAGAGAAACAGTTTGCCGAACTCGTAAAGCAAGGTGAGTTTATTAGGCGGGCTATTAAAAAAATTGAAGGCGATATTCAAAGCCAATATTTGAACGTCTCAACACAGGCACAAAGAGATCCATTTTCCATTCAAATATTCTCAGAGTGGGAAAATGCGCAAAAGAGAAAGATAAAAAAGCTACGCCAAGAAGAACTCTCTATGAAGGAAAAGCAGGCGCCTCTTCGCAAAGAGCTCGCTTCTCTATTTGTAAAAGAAAAGATGCTTTTGATACGATTGCAAGACGAGCAAAGAGAGCAGACTTTAAAAGTTCAAAAAGACAGAGCAGAGAAGACACAAGCAGTCTGGCTGCAAAATAATTATAATTAAGCTTGAAAAATTAAATCATTTCAGTAGAAGACCGACCATATCTGAGCGAATCGCTATTTAGTTGTGCGTTCACATATACACCAGATTGTCAACCCACATAACTATGTGGGTTTATTTTTACCCCTAGTAATTAATCCCTTTAGTTTAACGCCCTAAAAAACACCGCCTCCAATATGGGGGAACAGGTGAGTTGTTTCTGCCCCATTAAATAAGTGTCATAGAAATCTCAACACAAGCGAGAGGAATATGACATGTTAGATGCAAACGCAGCCACTAAATCGGCACAAAACGACTTTACCCCCAGTATTGTATATTCACGATCGCTATCGCAAATCATCGAAGCTTATGAGGATGTCTGTGAGCAATTAAATACGATTGCAGATGAAGTGCCGGACTCTGTTGAGAATGTGGATGATCTCATCGCTCGTGAAAGAGAATTATTCGATAAGCATGCTGAGCTACTTGATGATGCGATGAGCATGCAAATACGTACCCTAAGTGATGCCAAAGCGATATTAAAACTTTGGAAAAACGAAGTGGTTGGTGATCAGAAAGTGCGTAGTTTGAGTGCCGGTGATCAAATCGTCCTATCTGTTTCAAAGTTTTTGGAAGGGTGCTAGTCTGATGATGGATACAACTACACCTCGCGCCCCAAATGATGTCGACCGATTTGTCGGAGAAAAACTAACCCGTCTCAGACGTGAACACGATTATAGCCAGAAAGATGTTGCTGACCTATTGGGCGTTAGCTTTCAGCAAGTCCAAAAATATGAGCGCGGTAAAAACCGTATCAGTGTTGGACGCCTCTGGCAGCTCTCACTTTTATTTTCTGTAACACCTAATTATTTCTATAAAGAGCTTATCAACGATAACTTTTCCGTAGAACCCAGTATTGAGGAAAATCGCTTTAGTCACGCTGTGTAAATAAAACGATATATCTCAAAGTCAGAGCGCGTCTTAGCCCCAAAAGACGCGCTCTTTTTTATTCGTAAATCTGAAAAATAAATCACTTTATTTTTAATGACGCGTGAAAAATTAACCATTTAGTAAGTGTCTAAGATTAAACACACTTATATGGTGTTATTGACATAATACTCCATGTCCTCGAAGCTAAAACCATTCACACCGGATATGCTTCTTACTCTGAGTAGCTCAGCTTTTTTCCACATCCTAAACCCCTGGCTGAGCTGCTCAAAATTTT
>CAYTAJ010000077.1:3068-10390 GCA_964435725.1 uncultured Algimonas sp. | reverse complement strand
CGTTGGTTCTTCCTTATCTTCTTGGTGATGTGTTTCATCCTCGGTTGGTGTGGTGCCGGGACGCCGGATAATATTGCGATACCGTTGGGAGACTCAGGTCTGACATTCTATCGCTTAGGCCAAATCGCAACGATTTATTACTTTGCTTACTTCCTCATCATTCTACCGATATTAGGGTTAGTAGAGAAACCGATTGAAAGACCGGAGTCGATTACCAAGGCCGTTCTCGGGGATGAACCCAGAGGCGGGGCGGTACCGGCGCCGGCAGAGTAAGACAATTAAATTTCCCGCGCCTCGTGCGCGGGCCTTCATGATAAAAGACTTAGGGACGGGCTAGACCATGGCTTCCAAATTTCTCAAATCTTTCCTTGTTGCAGGCAGTGCCATTGCCGTTTTGACGACTGGCGCAGCGATGGCTGCGGGTGGCGGCAAGAGTGACTATAAAATGGAACATAAACATTGGCACTTTAATGGCCCGTTCGGCACTTATGATCGCGAGGCTATGCAGCGTGGTTATCAAGTGTATCGTGAAGTGTGTGCCAGTTGTCACCAGTTGAAATTCCTTTCTTTCCGTCACCTCGGCGATAAAGGCGGCCCTTTTTACGATGAGAAATATCCAAATCCGAGTGACAATCCTTTTGTGAAAAATTTCGCGGCTGATTGGACGATAGAAGATATCGATAGTGAAACAGGTGATATCATTGAGCGCCCTGGTACGCCTGCGGACAAGTTCCCGCCAATTTACCCCAATAATGCTGCCGCGAGAGCCTCAAATGGCGGATCATATCCACCAGAGTTGTCTGTGATGGTCAAAGCGCGTGGCGGTGGTGCGGACTACCTTTATAATCTTCTCACAGCCTATGACGCACCTGTGCCGGATGATGTCGTTTTGACACCGGGTCTACACTATAATCCCGTTATGGAAGGCGGCAAAATCGCAATGGCGGCGCCTTTGGTTGAAGGTCTTGTCGAATACGCGCCTATGTTGGACAAAGACGGTAATGAAATTCCAGCACCGGAAGCGACTGTTGAACAAATGGCGGCTGATGTGACAGAGTTCTTGGCTTGGGCGGCTGACCCAAAAATGGAACAGCGTAAGTCGACAGGTCTGATGACAATGATTTATTTGTTCATTCTCTCAATCTTACTTTTCTTGTCATACAAGCGTGTTTGGAAAAATGTTGAGCATTAAAGCATTATAACATAAAATAAAAAACCCAGCTCATAGGCTGGGTTTTTTATTGCGCCATTAAAAAATGTCCGTGAAGCGTGGCGATGGGTTCATCGAAATTTTCTTGCCAGGCTCTTACGCGCACATTGGCGACGCGGCTGCCTTGTTTGAATATCTGGGCACGTGCATAGGTTTCAACAGGCTTACCCCGCCTTAAATAATCAATATTGATTCCGATAGGTTTGGGATACTTTTCACCCGTATTTGTCATAATAAGTTGTGCAATGGCGCAAACTTCCATGAAGCCCCCAACCCCGCCACCATGCAAAGCAGGGAGCGTGGGGTTACCAATATTGCTTTGGTCAAACGGCAGAATAAGCGTGAACTCTTCTCCCATAAAGAAGGGTTTAACACCCAGCATTTGCGCATAAGGAATGTCTTCAAGCAAAGCGCGAACATCAGGATGCGTTTTACCGGGGTCAGTAACGGTCATTTTATATCCTCCGCACTTATGCGAGGCCCAGTGGCCATAAAGCAGGCTTGTGCCGTGGCCACTGGATCTGTTTCGTCGCCGTCATGTGCGACGGCGCGAATGAAAGCGACATGTTTCGTCGCTTTATAACAATGGGCCTGAGCAATGATCGTTTTTTCCGGCGCTGCTGCCCGCATATAATCTATGCGTAATGATAAAGTCGCCGTTGCCCCTAATGTTTCAAACCCTGCGAGTGCGGCTAACCCTGAGGCTTGATCCAAGAGTGTGGTCACAGCGCCGCCGTGTATGACTCTTGTTTTTTTGTCGCCAATTAGGCTTTCATTATAGGGCAGGGACATGGTTGCCCGCCCTTTATCGACGGCAATGAATTTCATACCGAGTTTCTGTGCATGAGGAGTGCCGGAAATAAAGGTTGGTCCCATTTCCCATAAACGCTCTAGAATTTTATCGACCATGGCTAATGTCCTAAAGCTTTATAGGCGGCTTCAATAATATGACTGGGACGCATATCGCCCAACAGTGTGCCATGTTGACGGTTCATCACATAGGCGCCGTGAAGTCCCGTAACTGGATCGGCAAACACACAGGATCCACCCCAACCACTATGACCGACCGTATTGGGCGTCGTACCATAAAACATATTGGGTGCGTTTAGCATCACGCCAGCCGCAAAAGTCAATTCGAACGGTAAAACCAAGTCACGTCCTGAAATGCGAGGCTTGCGGAAAGCTGCTAAACAGTCCTCGCTTAAAACCGGACTCTCTCCACAAAACCCACTGACCGCAATTTGCATCAAAGTTGCTAAACCTTTGGCTGTTGCATGACAGTTCGATCCTGCCATCTCCGCCTCACGCCAGGCTTTGATACTCATGCCGCCGGTCGAGGACCAAGGTTTCATAAAGGCCGCTTGAGTCGGTTCGTTGATCTCTCCGAGGTCAGCCATGGTTTTAGGCTTCACCATTTCCGCACATCGCGCATGTTCGTTTTCCGGCAAACCAATCCAGACATCGGCGTCAAATGGCTGGGCTAGGTCTTCTTTTAAAATTTGGCCCAATGTTCGACCATATTTGTCAGCCAGCCTTGCAATTTCTCCGGCGAGGTAGCCAAATGTCAAAGGGTGATAACCACTGGCAGAGCCCGGTTCAAAGATAGGTTTTTGCGCCGCCAGAGCCGTTATTGTTTTATCCCAATCGAACCAAGATTGCGCGGTCCAATTCGGATCTGTGATTCCAGAGAGACCCGCTTGGTGAGACATCAGCTGCGCAATTGTGAGTTTATCTTTACCCTGCTGCCCAAAGTCAGGCCAAATCGTCGTGACGATTTGATCATAACCAATGCGATCTTCCTCGATCAGAGAGGCAATAACCAATGCCGCTATAGCTTTGCCGGAAGAATAAACACCAAAAAGAGTCTCAGCCGTGACTGGATTTTGTTTCTTACGATCGGCCCATCCGCCTTTCAGGTCGAGTAGGAGTTCCCCATCTCTCATGAGGCAAAATTGAGCGCCAAGTTCATCGGTGGTTTCGAAATTGGCTTTGAAAGCGTCTACAGCCGCCTCTAGACCAGATGTCGCTAAAATATCAAAAGGTGTGTCCGTCATAACTCCAAAGCTCGGCTTCTCAGAGGTTTCGCATTTACCAACGCGTCTTGTTCACGAATTAAGGGTAGCTCTCCGGCGTCTAGCGCGTTCGCCGCTGACATAATAGAAAAAATTGACGCGACCGATCTTTCCATAGCCTTTTTACCAGATGCCCCCGCAAGTTGGTGAGCTAGGAAAGTTGCGGCCAAACAGTCACCGCCGCCATGGGGTACGCTGTCGTAACGTTTATGCGAGACTTGTGAGGCCTCTTTCGAATTTATCAAGACGGCACCGATATCGGAGGCGTTTTCAACCGATGTGATTAAAACTTGCGGAGCCATACGTTTAGCAGCCTTGAGCTGTTCCATTAGTGTTGCATCTTCGGTCTGAGTTAGAAAACTTAATTCACATAAATTTGGCGTGACTGTATCAGCAAGTGGGATAAGTTTTGTCTTAATGCCTTCTGCAATGTCAGGTGATATATAAAGCTTACCGTGATCGCCCATAACCGGATCGACAAGAATATGCGCTTTCGTGTTTTTACGCTTAACATCCGTGATAATATCTCGGCACAAATCGACTTGGCTGGGCTTTCCCATGTAACCGCTGAGGACTCCGTCAAATTTTATATCTTGCTGCGCAATGGCTTCCCACATGGCACGCAATTGTTCTGTTGAGGTCGCACCCCCGCCAGGGTTCCCCCATCCGGGGTGTCGACCCATCAAGGTTGTGGGCAGCACAACAGCATTGACGCCCAGCCGTCTTAAACAAAACGCGCTCGCTGTCGCGCCTACGCGACTGGCTGAGACAAAAGAGGATATGACCAATACTGTTTTCATATAATGTGAAAAATATTGCCTCTTATTAGGGGGTCACTTTATTATAACGCTGTAGGCGTTATGTTGGGCTGAAATCAACACGCATAATTTTATAAGGCGTCCTCATCATGAATATTACGATTTATCACAACCCGAGATGTTCCAAATCTCGACAGACTTTGGCGCTGTTGGAAGAAAATGGCGTGTCTCCAAACGTCGTTAAATATCTGGAGACACCTCTAAATGTGGAAGATATTAGAGAGTTGATAGAGAAACTTGGGTTAGAAAACCCACGAGATCTCATGCGTAAAGGTGAGGCTATCTATAAAGACCTAGGTCTGGAAGACATTTCTGAAGCATCAGCTTTAATTCAGGTCATGGCGGACAACCCAAAGTTAATTGAGCGGCCTATCGTTGTCTGTGGAGATAAGGCCGTTCTTGGCCGTCCGCCCGAAAACGTTAACAAACTCTTATGATTTTACGTTAAAAACTACCGTAAAAAGGTGTTGTTTAAACGGCTTGTTAAGCAAAACAGGTCATTCCCTTCATTAACCATATTCAGTTTTCCAACAATTTCTGTCGGGAAGCTGGTAGTTGAGGGGTTGTTTGATGCGTTTTGTATTGTGTGCAGTATCCGCGATTGCTTTGTCAGGCTGTTCTTGGCTAGGTGGGTTTCAAGGGAAGCCCAAACAAGGCTATCATCAAACACAAGCTTATGGCGCCTATGGGCAACAACAGTCTTATCAATTTGGTCATCAAGCCAAAGCGGACCCTTGCCAGATTTTATCTCCACAACAGCCTATTCCGCGTGGTTGTGATCCGGCACAAGTAACAATAGCGACTGGGCCTTACGGTGCTCAAATGGGCGCAACAAATGGATTTCCGCAGCAGCCTCGATTTGGCCAAGCGAATTACGCAACGAATAATTATGGTTCACATGCCGGTGTCGCACATCAACAAGGCGCTAATCATCAGCGGAATGTGCCGAATCTAAGGAAGCCAAAATTTCGTGGCACTTTGAGCTTAGGCGGAGAGAAAAGCTTTAGTGGTGATGTGTTAGATTACGCGACCTATCCGACAGATATTACGTCTGGCTTACCTGCAAGTCCTTCAGGAGGCTATGACCCACGATTGTTCGATGAAGGTAACGTTTCAGCTGAAAGCAATAATGGAGAAACAACGACCACGACGACGACTTACACAGCGGGTAACAGGGACCGCTTTGATGCTACACCAAGTGGTTTACTCTTTGATAGTGTAGATGAGCCAACGATTTCTTTGGATGATGCTTGGTCAACGCCCGCACGTATCGCGATTGGCGGTGAATATATTCTTTCGAAGAATAATACTGTCTTCTTCAATGCCGGATATAGTGCAGCAGAAGGAAAGACAGGGACGATAAGTACTGTTAATGCAACACTTTATAATGTTGTAAATGAAGTCACTACGGATGATGCGACAGGGGCTGTTCTAAGCGATATAACAAATGTCGGTTTTGTTCCCGATGAAGATATTGCTCGGTTTTCAGCTGATTTTTCAGATATGAAACGCTTTGACCTTGAAGTTGGTGGTCGTCATTATTTTGACGCATGGAATAAACAATCCGGGCTGAATACCGTGACACCTTTTATCGGCGCTGCTGTGGGGGCTTCACATTATAATTCTGTGTCTTACAGCATAGGACAATCACAAAGGTTCTATGAAAGAGCCTACACTACGCCCGATAATCCAGATAATGACCAATACTATTCTGTCGACGGCAATGAACGCACAGTAGACCTTTATAACAGTCAATGGGTGCCATCCGGTCAATTAAATGTTGGTGCTGAGTGGCAGGTTACCCCTCGGACAGGTCTCGCTGTTGAAACGGGTGTTCGCATCGAAGGCGCCAGAAAATATCTCAATGATGAGAAGGGCGATACGAACATCGCCATCCCATTCACAATTCGCGGCAGCTATAATTTTTAGCGGCCAGTCATTAACCCATCAATTAATCACGTAATTAATTGATAAATTAAGGTTTTGTTTCCGATTTGAAAACGCTTTCTTAAGTATAAGGTGTTTTAAAGTGAGACAAATACAGTTTTAACCGAGATTGGAGACCGATATGCGGCTCGCAGTTTGCACTTTATCAGCGGTATTATTATCCGGATGTTCATGGCTGGGGACAGGTAGCCACCACTCACAATATGGTCAAGCCGGAGGCGCTTATGGCGTAAATTGTGCGCCAAATGCTCAGGGCTATGGATACCAATCTAGCTACGCAGCACAAGGATACGGACAAGGGGCTTGTGGTGTTGGCGGTGCATATAGTGTCGCAAATGCGGGGTACGGCCAAGCTGGATTTGGTCAATCTGGCTTTGGACAAGGGACTGGCTTCGGACAAGGAGCTGGATTTGCAGGACAAGCGGGCTACGGCCAAGTCGCAGGATACGGTCAAGGCGCGTATGGTGCGGGTGTTGGGCAAGCCGGATTTGCGCAACAAGGCTACAGCTTAAATGGTGTGTATGGACAAGGCGTGGCCGGAAGCGGATTTAGTGGTGCTTATGGAAGTAATGTAACAACTCTTGGGGCCGGCGCTCCGTTTGGTGCGGCTTATGGCACTGGATCAGTTTACGGACAAAACGTTGTCGGAACTCAGCTCACAAATGGTCAATATGTAAATGGCGCTTATGTCCAAAATGTGCAGGGCGCTCCAATTTACGTACCGCAGCCTTATCCAGCCTATTATGGCGTGCCACAATTGCGCGGCGTTAGCGCGGCATTACCATTCGGCGCTGAACTCGCTGCCGGCACGGAATTTGATATTGGTGGTGATGTGTTCACTGCGAAAGATCCTGGACTGGCTTTGGGCAGTACGACTGTAAACACAGGTGGCTCGGACGGAATTAGCTATAACGAAGCATTCGGCCAGATGAAATCTATTGGTGGATCTCTAGGTTACGATGTGTCTCGTAATACAACGCTCTTGGGCTCATTGGGTTATGCAACGGCGAACGGTCAAACGGCTGAGGCATATCAATCAGTTGATGCACGCGGCGCATTGGAAGACATTGATGCAACATTCTCAGATCTTGATCTCTTCACAATTGAAGGCGGCGTTCGCCAATATGTTGGTCATAATCCAGCGCTTCGCCCATATGTCGGCGCAACAGCTGGCTTTACTCACAATAACAGCGTGACAGTTAACCGAACATATAGTTCAGATGGCGTTGCTTATGATGCAGAACCATTTGAATATATTGAAAGTGGATGGAACCC
>CAYTAJ010000077.1:0-2968 GCA_964435725.1 uncultured Algimonas sp. | reverse complement strand
AGTTTAAGCCTAATTGGCCCCCCTTTTGCAAATCCTAGGTTCAACACGCAATGTGTTTGGCAATTGTGCCACATTGGAACACAAGGATGAAAACCATGCGGATTTTATGTCTCGGCGTCGCAACGATCGCCCTATCGGGATGTTCTTTCCTCGGCCTCGGTGGTCAGAAAGACTATTCAAATTATAACGCTCAAAACGGTTATTATGCGCATCAAGCGCCAGCCGCCAAAAAAGCGCCTAAAACACCTTGTCACAACAATCAGTGTCTAGCGCGGTGGAACCTAGAAGGCGGTATTGGGCCTTCATTCATCGTCGGCGGGCAAGCTGTTACGGGCGATGAGACAAATGATATCGAAGGCGTAGCTATCAATAATATCAGTATGAACGATGCCTATGATACAGGTATTCGTGCCGAGTTAGGTGGGTCTTATGCGTTAAACCCGAACCGTAAAGTGACGGCGATGGCTTTCGTTGATCGTGCTGAAAGCTCAGGCCGTCAGGATTGGGGACAATTGGCACCAGAAGAAAACCTTACAGGTGCTTTGACAGACTATAAATCATACGGTGCTGAATTGGGCCTTCGTCAATATTTCGCACCGCGTAAAGGTCTTATCTTGCCGAGCATTCGTCCTTATGTCGAAGGACGCTTAGGCGCCACGCATGTCGATGACATTTCAATTACGGGCGCTCAAGTGAATGGGACGGTCTTACCGGGTGGTGACATTGCGTTTTACCAAGGCGGATGGGTCGGATCAGCGGCCGGCTTAGTCGGTGTCGAGACGCCTTTGACACGTTACTCAACGATCGGGTTGGAAACAGGTGTGCGTTATACGCAAGGCTTGAGAACTGATAAGAGCGACATTGGGCCAGGTAACCCATTGGGTGGCACGAATAATGGCAGTAGCCGTACATCCATTCCTGTGATGTTACGGGGTCGTTACCGCTTCTAATTTATTGCGTGGGCCATCTGTTTTAGCTTTTCGAGGCTTTAAACAGTTGGGGGCAGGGCTCTGACGGATTTCGGTCTGTTAGAGCCTTTTTGTTTTTTTTGGACATAAAAAAACCGCCTCCTGATTTTTAAAAAACGCAAGAGGCGGTTTTTAAATTTTACTGAGCAGAATTAACCTGCGCGGCGAGCCATGGCTTTCTCGGCTTTGGCGGCCATTTGGCGGGCCCGAACGCGTTCAAAGCTGTCTAAAGAGTCAAGGGCAATACGCAGATCTTCTGATAGGTTCGATGTTTGGTCTGTAATGTCGTTCAAAGAGCGGCGGATGTTTTCTTTCCGAGCGATAACAGAATTGGCGTAAGAGCCGTAAGCCACATAACCTTCTTTTTGTGCATTCGGATCAACACTGTCCTCTGGAACACTGTCATTAAGTTTACGGATTTGACGTTCTAAGTCCTCACGTGTCGCTTCTAAAACAGTAATTCGTTTTTGTAAGTCCGCAATCGCAAAGCGCGTCTTCTGAATGGACTTGTCCATTGAATGTGCCATTATGTTACTCCCAATCTCTCACCTAAGACCGATACTCGATCTGCACGCCCCCGCTTTAAAAGCCGGGGTAAAACATGCCGCAGACCTGTTGCCGGCCTGTCGTCACATTCCCAATTAAGGATTGGTATAGGACATTAAACTTTCGATACTGTGAAAAGACAGGGTTAAAAAACGTTAGCTTTTTAAAAAATAAATTCGCGTTTAGATGGCGAATTTACACTTTAATCCCTGTTTTTCTGACATTTTCTTTAAAATGGTTAATGCTGTTAACATTTGGTTTACGGGATTCCCTTACCGCTTAAGTTCCATTAACCATGTCCCAACGGCTATGGGACAGTGATTCGCCTGGGAGGGAAATATGCGCGTTCTTCTGATTGAAGATGATAGTGCAACAGCACAAGGCATCGAATTGATGCTAAAGACCGAAGGGTTCAACGTCTACACCACAGATTTGGGTGAAGAAGGCGTCGACCTCGGAAAACTCTATGACTACGACATTATCCTTTTGGACTTGAACCTACCGGACATGCCGGGCTTCGAAGTCCTCAAGACACTCCGTATGGCAAAGGTCAACACACCGATCTTTATCCTCTCCGGTACATCCGACATTGATACCAAAGTTCGCGGCCTCGGCACAGGCGCGGATGACTACATGACAAAACCGTTCCATAAGGACGAGCTTGTCGCGCGTATCCACGCCGTTGTCCGCCGCTCCAAAGGTCATAGCCAGTCTGTCATTACAACAGGCGACATCAAAGTGAACTTGGATGCCAAGACTGTCGAAGTCGGCGATCACCGCGTTCACCTGACCGGCAAAGAATATCAAATGCTAGAGCTTCTCTCATTGCGTAAGGGCACAACGCTTACCAAAGAAATGTTCCTGAACCACCTCTATGGCGGCATGGACGAGCCGGAACTCAAAATCATTGACGTGTTCATCTGTAAACTCCGTAAAAAATTGGCGTCTGCCACACAGGGTGATCACTATATCGAGACAGTCTGGGGCCGAGGCTATGTGCTACGCGATCCCGCCAAAGACAAAATGAGCGCCTAAGCGTTTCTGACATAATCTAATCAAGAGAGTGCCTCCCACTCTCAAAAAAATAGCCCCGCTTAGCCAGCGGGGTATTTACATTCGAACGACGCACCGCGAAGCGGGGTTAGTAAGAATGCTGTCGCTGAATCGTACTATTTTTAATTTTAGCATAAGTATCTCCATCTTATCCCCCGAACGCGGTCCCGAATTTCATTCACCCAAGCGCTCTTGCCAACCTGCAATAACTGCAATTCCGTTTACGGAAATGCAGGGTGCAAGGCCGATACGGAACAAATAGACAGTCCGTGGGGTGGCCACCTCACCGGAGACCGTATGTGCTATGTGTTTCGTAAGGCTTTCACCCCACGGCAGCGGTTTTATAAAAAGACGGCCTCTTGTTTCTCCGACAGTCGGGCTCGCCGCGTTTATTTCAGCGC
>CAYTAJ010000076.1:8684-10587 GCA_964435725.1 uncultured Algimonas sp. | reverse complement strand
AGGAGCCGTTCGCCTTTGCCGTCTTTTAAGAGCTTCGCGGCCGCATCCAGACGTCCGCCGCCTTTGCCCGTCCAAACCACAATGCCATCCGCTTTCGCCACGGATTTTGGTGTTGTTAGGGCGTCGACTTTTTGCGCGAAGACGAAAAATCCAAACGCTAAAATTAAAAAGGCCACGAGCAAAACCAGCGCGAAGAATTTCATCCACGCTTTGCGTTTCTCTCGTTTCGTTTTTTTAATGCGTCCCACGTAGGCCATTTAAGCGCGTTTCCTATCTTGGCGCAAAGCATATTGTGTGACGAAACCCGCCGTGAGCGCACAGAAAACGACAAACAAGACCCAAAGCAATAAGAGCCATAGCGTGTCTGAAACAGCGGCTGAAAAACTTGACCAAAATATATCGGCGCTGAGCCCTATGAGCGATAAGATAAGCCAAACGGTCCAAGCGATGATAATACCTATGCCTGCGCCCAATGCACTCCGCCGCCCGGCTTGGCCGACAAAGAGCTTGGCAATGAAACGGTCTGTCGCCCCGACTTGATCGAGGACCGAAATAATAGAGTGCTGTGCCGCCATAGCCGCGCGCGTCGCAAAGAGGTTCACGCTAATACTCGCAATCAAGAGAAGCGTGAGCAGAGCGGCTCCGCCCAGAACGAGTCCGCGCGCCGTACTGCCAATTTGATCCGACCACCGCGAATGATCATCGACGGACGCGATAATCCCCGTTTCGGAAAGGGTGTTTTCCAGAGTTGTCGCAGAGGGCAGGGATGTGCCTTGTGGGGCTTCTACGGTGATAAGACCGGGCAGGGAGACACTCTCAGGCAAATCAAGATTGCCAATCCAGGGCCGGATGAGGCTTTGGGACTCGACTTGTGTGAGAGTCTCGATACGCACATCCTCACCAACAATATTGGTTACCGCGTCTTTGGCTACGTTCATTTGCATGTTGAAATTATTGTCTGCGGAAAGCGGCGCTAATGTGACCTGAACGGTCAAAGAATTTGACAATTGTGATTGCCAATCGCCGGATAATCGCAAGGTCGCGCGGGAGAATAATAGCGCGAGCGCCGCCAAAAATGCCATGATGGTCAGTACGGTCAAAAGCGCGCGGACATTATGTCCGCGTGTGAGTAATATAGGTTGTTGGGCCGGAAGAGGCGCATTCATGACATCGCCTCCTCATAGCCAGCCGAAGCATTTAGGCCTTTAAAGACACGACCCTGTTCAATCCGCAAAACACGTACATCAAGCTCTTGAATCAGATCAATATCATGGGTGGCAATCATCACGGTCGTGCCCATGCGGTTCATTTCGGCGAACAGACGTAGCAAGCGTCGTCCGATTTCCGGATCCACATTGCCCGTGGGTTCATCCGCAATCAGCAGATTTGGCTTGGCGATTACAGCCCGTGCAATGGCGGCGCGTTGCTTTTCTCCGCCCGACAGTGTGGGCGGTAAGGCTTGCATACGGTGGCCCAATCCCACCCATTGCAAAAGCTCCGTGACATCCGTTGAATATTGCGAGCGGTTCTGTCCCGCCACGCGCAGAGGCAGAGCTACATTTTCAAAAACAGACAAATGATCGATAAGGGTGAAATCCTGCAAAACCACGCCGATGCGCCGTCGCAAGGCCTGCACTTGCTTATTATCGAACAGGGCCGTGTCTTGTCCAAACAGGTTTATCTGCCCGCGAGAGGGCGTAAGCGCCAGATAGCAAAGCTTTAAAAGGCTGGATTTTCCAGCCCCTGATGGCCCCGTCAGGAAGGAAAAACTGCCTTGTGGGAGGGATAAATTTACATCCGAGAGAATCTCCGGACCACGGCCATAGCGCAGCCCGACATTGCGAAAGCTAATAATATCAGTGTGTAAGCCGTCATTCGGCATGAAGAATTCCTCGGGATAGTT
>CAYTAJ010000076.1:4040-8584 GCA_964435725.1 uncultured Algimonas sp. | reverse complement strand
GGATAGTTGGGCGGAATGGCTGGACTTTATGGTTGAACCTGCAATTGTCTACAAAAACGAAATAATGAGTCGGGGTTATATGATACTTACCTGTCCGGAATGTTCCACCCGTTTTAATGCAAGAGATGATGCTATTGGCCCGAATGGACGCACGGTGCGGTGTTCTAAATGCTCTGCGACGTGGTTTGCTCCGGCTCCGGATGTTCAATTGACAACACCGGATGAAATGGCACTGGCGGATATGAAAGAAGAAACAGTCTTCTCTCAACCAGAGGAAACAGATGTTTCGGGACTAGAAGACAAGGTTGAGGACGCGAAAGCAAGCTTTGGGGCAGCGGCATCAAGCGCAGCCATTGCAGCACCCGCAGCCGCTCCTACAGCCGATGTCTTGATGCGGGATAAAGTGGATAATGAAAAGCGTCGTGCGAGAGGGCGAACAATTTGGCTGATTTGGTTAATTCCGCTCTTATTGATTTCTGCGGCCTTTATCGCTTTATTCTTAGGTCGACAGACGATTGCGGAGCGGTTTCCCGGCACGGTTCCGTTTTATAACGCGCTTGGCATAAATGTCAGTACGACAGGATTAAAAATCGAGAATCCAACCGTCAGGACAGCCGATATTAATGGTGAAACGACACTGATTATTGATGGCGCTGTTTCAAATATTGGAAAGAAATCTCAATCACTGCCCATGCTGATTTTATCGCTCCACAGTCCGGACGGCGATGAAGTGGCGACATGGCAAGTCGAATTAGAAAAATCCATGCTGCGCCCAAAAGAACGCCTCGAATTTACGTCGGAATACCCAAATCCGCCTCTGGACAGTGTTTCTTTACGATACCGTTTGGGAGAGTAGTGGCCGTAGGCTGATTTGCGCCTCGTAATGTCCATCTCAGGTCAGTCGTCTGTCTGAAATCTTATTTAACCTTTTTGTGCCATAACAAGCCCATAAAACAAAAGAAAATTGGGTGCTTGGGCGTTTGTGGCATGACAGAATTTTTGCAAAATTATGGAGATAAGTTGCTGTTTTTATTGGCAGCGGCCTTACTGTTCATTCCGTTAGAACACTTTTTACCCCGTCATAAAGGGAAGAAGATTGTCCGTAAAAATCTTCTTACGGATGTCCTTTATGCTTTTCTGGGTTATATCATGGTCGCCGTGGTTGCTATCATTGCGGTGACATTAATTGTTATATGTTTGGAGCCGTTCGTTCCGGATTTCATGCAAAACTTCATAAGTTCCCAAGCCCTTTGGTTGCAAGTCATTCTATTGATGGTCATGGGCGATTTTTATTATTACTGGGCGCATCGCGCGTTTCATAAAATTCCCTTTCTGTGGAAATTCCATGCCGTGCATCATTCCATTGAAGATATGGACTGGGTCGCCACACATCGCGCACATCCGATTGATGCAGGACTCACAAATACAGGTTTTTTAACAGTCGGCATATTGTTTGATTTTTCCACGGCCGCCATTGCTATACATGCGGCACAATTTGCTTGGCACTCGCTCTTGAAACATTCGAATGTCAAAATAAATTGGGGGCCATTGCGCTGGATTATTCTGACTCCGGCGTTCCACCACTGGCATCATGGCAATATGGTCGAGGCTTATGACAAAAATTTCTCGGCGCAAATGCCATTATGGGACTTGGTTTTTGGCACGGCTATTATGAAAGAACATGAAAGCCCTGAGGTTTACGGCGTCGATGACCCTGTCCCGGACAATTTTATGGGGACTTTGTTTTATCCTTTTAAGGGATGGTTCAGTCGGAAGCCTGTTGCTGACAAAGTCGCAAATTTAGAACCGCTTCAATAAGCGTTCCAAATAATCACGCTCTTCTTTGGCGCGTTCTTGCTCGGCGGCGCGGCGTCGTAACTCTTCCATGAGCTCACGAGAGCGTGTGGCATTATCGCGTTGGTCAATATCAGCTTCGGCATTGTCCGAATTATCACCGCCATTTTCTCGTCCAAGAGGATCTGTTGCATCACCGGAGTCACCCTGTGCTAAGCCTTCTGAGGCCATAGCTTCACCGGCTTCACGTAAGGCTTGAATGGCTTCTGCTTGGGCCTCTGTTGCGGCGTTCAAATCGCCACGGGCGAGAGCCTCGGCAGCGCCCTGCATGGAGCCTTGAGCGCGGGCGAGTTGCTCTTGGGTTGACTCCGTTCCACCAGATCCTCTGCCTTCACCTTCCTCTTCACCGCCGCCGGCTTGGCCTTCGCCTTGTTCTTCTCCGGCTTGCGCACCTTCGCCGGTTTCTCCGGGTTCGCCGCCTGCGGCTTCACCTTGATTACCTGCTTGCATTTGCGCGGCATTGCCGGCCTCTTCACCAAGGCGGCCAAGTAATTCCTCTAACTGTTCTTGTCGTTGGGCCAACTCTCCGGGACTGAGTGCTTCTTCGCCCTCTTGACCTTGCCCTTGCGCTTGACCGTCACCTTGTTGATTTTCGGCTTGGCGTTGAGCCTCTTCTGTCTCGTCTTGAAGCTCGCGCTGTTCGCCTAACAGGTCTGCGAGTTCTTCAAGATTTTTCTTCATCTCTTCACTCATCTCGCCTTGCATACCGTCACCGCTGCCACCGCCGCCGCGTGAGAGCTGTATTTGCATATTTTCCAGGACTTCTGCCAAGCGGGCGAGAGCGCGTCTGGCGCCTTCGACATCGCCGGCACGATTGGCCTCTTCAATGGCTTTCAAGAGCTCTTCAATCTCATCTGTTGATTCAAGGCCGCCTCCGCCGCCGCCACCACTTTCTTCGGCGAAGTTACCTTCTTCCAAGGCCTTACGACGGAGTTCTTCGGTATAGGCTTCAACCGCATTATTATAACGATCAAATAAAGTATCGATTTCGCGTTGTGGGGCGCGGCGGGCCATACCGTCTCGTAAGGCCTGCTCTGCTTCACGCATTTCTTCGAGAGCGGAGCCCAAAACCCCAAATTCAGCCCGCAGCGCAATTGACCACATTTCATCGGGAATAGGGCGCAAAGTCTCCGCATCGCGCGCATAGCGCAACCGAGCGCGCACATTTCGCAGGCCGAGATAGACAGTCGGGTCTTGAAACAAGCCTTCGGGTCTGTCGGTCACGGCTTCAATCAACAAGGCGGCGCGTTCAACGGATTCGGGGGCGCGGTCCAATCGCTGGATAGGCTCATAAGTGTTGTATATAACACCGGGCTGATACGGATTGCGGGGCTCAGGCCCGTATTCTTTATTTACAGCGTTGAGAATTAATCCCCGTTGTTCAATGATGGCTTTGGCTAAGGGCTCAACGAAAATCTTGTCGGGTACGGTGAAATAGGTGTTGTCCGAAACGGCGGATTGCCCAGCGCCATCTGTGGCTATCAATCTCGCCACAACTTTTTTACCGGCGAGGGGGTGACGGGTTAGGTCTAATTTACCTTCCACGCTTTCAGCCATTGGGAGCGATCCGCTACTAAGAGGCATAGAGACCCGTGACGCGTTTTCAAAGGGGGCGTTGTCGCCAGATAGAATTTCAGCCATTTCCAATTGTAAAGCGGTCACACCATAGTCATCATGAAAAGAATAGGTGACAACGAGGCGGTCTTGCTTGTCGGCTTCTGGTGTTTCGTCAATCGTGACCATTGGCGGTGTATCTGCGACCACGTTTAAGTCCCAAATTTTACGCTTTGTGCCCACAGCCCAAAGAGCTTTACCCGGACTGTCAATTATGGCGCGCGCTTCAAAGCTTTCACGGCCCAATTGATTGACCCTGAGATAACGTGTTTTCCCGTCTAGGCGGAGTTGCGGGCGTGGCGCGGATTTCGCACCGTTCATACGCGCAACCCACTCACTGCCTGCTGGAATTTCATCTATGTCCTGTCCCTTGAAATAGATCGGCGGACGACCTGTATATTCGGGCGGATCAATCCACGCTTCAAAGGTCACATCATTCGGATTTATGCCCGCTTGCCATTCCGGCGTAATGGCCCGACGCAAGCGTTCCATATTGGCTCCAGCCCCCACCATCATAGCGAGCACCAAGAGTGAAGGCATAACAAAACGCAAATAATAGCGATCATGGGGTGCAACAGAAGGACGAAGTTTTGGTGAGTCCAAAAGCTCAGCCTGGTCGAGTGCGCGCGAATAGTGAGTGTCCCAAACCTCTGAGCCGATCGCAGGCTTATCGTTTAAAACATCAAGAGGGCGGTGTTTTTGGTCAGAGTCGCTCTCAACACGGCGACGGGATTCTGATCGGGAGGGAAGGGGCTTTTTCTGAGCCCGATAGGTTGCAACGACTAAAATATAGAGTGTCGCCAATAATCCAAAGCCGCGCCAAGGATCGCCTAACCTTTCCCAAACACCCGCAAACACACCGATAAGGAAAACGCTGAGCGCAAGAGCGGCTAATAAAAAGACTGGGGCGTAGCGTTCCCAAAACAACCAGAGACGGGCCAAACGCTCATATCGCGTTAGGCGTGCTTTCAAGGCGGTGTTATCCGGTGAATCCGTCATATATTTATGACTATAAAGCGCTGAATTTTGCTGTCGCGTTAAATTTCGTCCAAGCTACAGTTTGACGCTTCACTTTT
>CAYTAJ010000076.1:0-3940 GCA_964435725.1 uncultured Algimonas sp. | reverse complement strand
TCACCGGATTTCAGCTCCGGCATCTCACGCCCTTTGGTGAACGTATCACCGCTTTCACAAATGGGACCAACAACATCATAGGTTGCGTCTTTCGCGCTGGATCCCGGGGCAACGACCGGTTCCATATCGTGATAGGCTTCATAAAGCGCTGGGCGAATAAGGTCATTCATGGCGGCGTCTAAAATGAGAAAATCTCTGTCTTCACCATTTTTGACATAAAGCACCTTGGATAAGAGCACACCGGCATTCCCTGCTATCATGCGGCCCGGCTCGAATATCATTTCGACTTCCATATTAGCGGTGAGACGTTTCACCATAGCGCCATATTCAGAAGGCGGTGGGGGTGTCTTTGTGTTATTGCCATAAGGAATACCCAAGCCACCGCCAATATCAAAACTTTTAATAGAATGACCAGCGTCTCGCAGGCGTTTGATTAATCCGCCGACTTTGGCAATGGCAATTTCAAAGGGCGCAAGGTCGTCAATCTGGCTGCCGATATGAACGTCAACACCCACGATTTTAATGCCGGGCAGTGTTGCCGCATGGGCATATGCGGCTTCTGCAGAGGACCAGGCAATGCCGAATTTATTTTCTTTTTTGCCCGTCGAAATTTTATCATGCCCACCCGCTGTAACGTCAGGATTAACTCGAAAAGCGATGGGGGCCGTCTTATTCATGGACTCTGCGACAGCATTAAGCAATTCCAATTCCGCGAGGCTCTCAACGTTGAAGACGCGAATATCCGCCTTTAGCGCCGCTTCCATTTCATCGCGTGTTTTGCCGACACCGGAAAAGACGATTTTATGGCCGGGTATACCCGCCAAAAGAGCCCGCGCGAGTTCACCCCCGCTGACAACATCAGCGCCTGCGCCCATTTTGGCGAGGGTCGCCAAAACTGCAATGTTGGAATTGGCTTTAACCGAATAAGCCACAAGAGCATCGATACCCGTAAAGCTTTCGGCAAAAACAGAATAATGACGTTCAAAGGTCGCTGTTGAATAGACATAGACGGGTGTGCCAACTTTTTCAGCGATAGCCCGCAGAGGAACGTCTTCGGCGTGAATTTCGCCGTTTTTATAATCGAAATGGCGCATCGTTAATCGTTAATTGGGGTCGTTTTCACCGAAGGGATCAGAGTCTTGAGGATCAGAAAAGATATCATCCGGTTCATCATCCAAAGGGCTTTCATTCAGAATAGAGTCTTCGGCACGTTGTTCTGATTCAGGTTTTTCATCACCCCATAAAGGTGGCGGTGTATCGAGGCTGCCTTTAATGCCGCATCCGCTCAGTAAGATTGCCCCCGTAAAGAGTGACGCCAGTAAAAGACGATCAAAAGTGCGTTTTGAAAGAGCTGACTTTGAAAGAGCTGGCATGGGGCATTCCTTTGATTATGGCCTGTCGATAATCCACCTGTTGGCCTTCGTCGAGTCTTTATGACCGCTCTGCGTGAATTAGACCCTTATATATTGTTCACAAAAAGATGAGGTGAACTTTACCCAAAGTTCAGCGTTATATTTGTATGACAGCATTTATGTTGATGACATCCATATTTTTGGGAACAATTTTTTCAACCTCGACGGTTCATTCCAATGAAACGTCTTTGCGTGGTAAAACCTTTTGCTTTCCGGCAAAAAGCGTACCCAAGCTTGTCGATGAAATTGCCTCGGTAAAAGAGAAATATCGTAATGTTGTCGATGTGAAGCTCGATCCGAAATTCTTGATCAAAGATGGAGGCGATTGGCCGGAGCGTTTTTACCTTTCTGATGAGGGAAAAATTGTGACTGATTTCCAATTCTCTCGCGAAGATGGTCGGGTTCCTAATTTTATAGAGGCCGTCCGAGCCGCTCCGCAAACCGATATTTGCGTCGATGATCCGACACGGGCTGACCGTCCTGCGGATGATGAAGGCCTTTATTTTGAAATGGGGCTTTCACCGCTTTTCGCCAATCGTTCCGGGCGCCACAGTGTGGATGAATTAAGAGAAGGCACAAAAGACGGGAAGAAGTTTTATAAGAAAATGCTCCCCGATCCTTTGGCCTTCCTCATGCCAAGCACAGATCATCTGGCTGTGAAATATGAAGATCCGAACACACCCATTCAAGCTTACGCCTTAGTGGACGGGGAAGAGCAGCCTCTGACCGCTGTGGGGCATGATGATTATATGGTCTTGTCTTGCAAAGAGATTGAAAAAATGGGTGCCGAGGCGCTTATTATCAAAGGCGGGCCTTATCATCTTCAACCCGTGCCAAGCCCCAAAGTGCTCCGTCGTTTCGGGCTGGGGCAAGCCGCTGAGAAATAGTCAACCAAAGATAAGCGATATTTAATTATACCTTTTTGATGAAGCCGTTAGGAATAATGCAAATTCAAAAGGGACGAATATTTTGCGCTTATTTTTATCTATCTTACTGTTGAGTGTTTCAGCAACCCAAGCCCTGGCTGTGGAAAATCCGAGTTGTACGGAAGCCAAAGACCTCGTGAATGTTGTGAAAGATTTCTATCAAGCGGATGCAGAACTCACCAATGTCATTCAGCCTACTTTGTCCCTCACTTTGACGGGAGCAGAGGGTCATCCAGACCCAGATGGTATGCGCTATATTTACGGGAATGAGTCGGTTGACCTTACCTTATCCGAGGACGGTAAAGTCATGGATATTGAGAAGGCCGCAAACTTCGAAAAAGATGGCAAACTCTGCAAACTCGTCAATGGGGCTCTGGTCGAGGACACGGAAGAAGATACAGCGCAAGCCAGTATGAACTTCACCTTTCCATTTTCTGATCTTGACGGCGAACATAGCTATGACGAACTCTCCGAGGGCGCAAAAGATGGTTCTAAAGTCATGAAGTCACTGGCGCCGGGGGGCATGGGTTTTGTTGTTCCCGGTTTGAAAGCCTTCATTATCAGACCAGCCGAGGAAGACGGTGCAAAGCCGGTTTTGACCTTCCTGCGCAAAGGTGAGGGCAATGAAGGCCCGGAAGTTTCAATGGTTGGGACAACGCAACTTTTCAAAATTAAAGACATGAAGAAAAGCAAAGCGGATACGCTGCGCATTGAGGGGGCTTATACCTTAGAAGCCACTTTCAATTATAAGCCCGAGGACATTGCGGCGGCAGAAGCGAGACGGTTGGCTGTAGCAGAAGACGCTGAAGAATAGGTTTCCAAACGGTCTTGAGTTCTAACTAACGCTTGTTACAAAGTTGGCATGAACATTACAAAAGTCGCCATTCTATCACTTGCCTCTCTCGCCTTGCTTGGCTGTAATCCCGAAGGACAGACAGAGACGTCCGGAACATTAGACGCCGCTGACTCCGTTATAATTTCGGAAGGGTCAAATATTACGCCCGAGCTTTCCGCCCGTTTCTCAAATTTAGCATTGAGTTGTGTTCAGAAAGAGTTTCCCAATAAAATTTCTCGAACAACAGAGACCGCAGAGGCGATAGGACGACCCAAAGATATATTCCCGGTCTTTTATGGCTGTTTCGATTGGCATAGTGCCGTCCATGGTCATTGGATGCTGATACGCCTTATGCATGTTGGGCCAGAAGCCGAGTGGCAAAATGAAGCCCGCACTAAATTAGAAGAAAACTTTTCTGTTGAGAATATTCAAGGCGAGATTGCCAATTTTGCACGCCCTGCCAGAGGGTCATGGGAACGGCCTTATGGCTTGGCTTGGTTTCTCCAACTCACGGCGGAGCTTCGAGAATGGGATGACCCGCAGGCCAAAATTTGGTTGGAACGTCTTGAACCCTTGGAAACAGACATTGCCGAGAGCCTTAAAGAGTGGCTACCAAAGCTGGCTTATCCGATTAGATTGGGCACACATAATCAAAGCGCTTTTGCCTTTGGTTTAATGTGGGATTGGGCAGAGACCGCGGGCGACCAAGAGATGCTGCGTCTCCTCAAAGAACGCTCTCTCGCTTTTCACAAAAATGATGTGAATTG
>CAYTAJ010000075.1:6612-10962 GCA_964435725.1 uncultured Algimonas sp. | reverse complement strand
CCCATGCCACCGCCGACACACATTGTGCTGACGACATATTTTGCACCGCGGCGTTTGCCTTCGATAAGGGCGTGGGCGACCATGCGCGCACCTGACATACCATAAGGGTGACCAATCGAAATCGCGCCGCCATTGACGTTCATATTTTCAAGCGGAATACCCAGCTCGCGCTGACAATAAAGCACCTGCACAGCGAAGGCTTCATTCAGCTCCCAAAGGCCGATGTCTTCCATCTTCAGACCTGTTTGTTTCAGGAGCTTTGGAATCGCGTAAATCGGACCAATACCCATTTCGTCGGGCTCAAGACCTGCAACGGCCATACCGCGATAGGCGCCGAGCGGGTTGAGGCCGCGCTTCTCGGCTTCTTTCGCTTCCATCAAAACAGAGACAGACGCCCCATCAGAGAGTTGTGATGCGTTACCCGCCGTAATCGTTTTTTCTGGCCCTCGCACAGGCTTAAGCCCTTGTAGTCCTTCAAGTGTGGTTGACGGACGATTGCCTTCGTCTTTTTCTAAGGTCACATTATGTTCCGAGACTTCTTTCGTCTCTTTATTCATGACCTTCATCGTTGAGGCGAGTGGCACAATTTCATCATCGAAGGCACCAGCTTCCTGCGCGGCATGGGTACGCTGTTGGGACAGAAGCGCATATTCATCCATATCATCGCGAGAGACGCTGTAACGCTCGGCCACAATCTCGGCTGTATCAATCATTTGGATATAGGCTTGCGGATGTTTCTTGATGACATTCATATCCGGCGCAACGCGCATTTCCGGTGTCTGTACGAGAGAGATTGAGTCCACTCCGCCACCAATCGCGATGGTTTGGTTATCAACAATGATTTGGCGGGCCGCGATACCAATTGCCATCATACCGGAGGAACACTGACGGTCGATACTTTGCGCGGCCACTGTGACAGGCAAGTCAGAAGCAAGTACCGCATTCCGCCCGATTGTCACCTGAACACCCTGTTGCAACGCACAGCCCATAATCACATCATCGACCTCGGCCCCGTCAATCCCGGCACGTTTGACGGCATGGTCAATACAATGACCTGCGAGGGTCGGAGACGGGGTATTATTGAACGCGCCGCGATAGGCGCGACCAATGGGTGTACGGGCAGTTGAGACGATGACGGCTTCACGCATAATATATCCAATCTTTCGCTTAAATTTTACAACGGACTCAGGCCGTTTCGCGTATAAACCTTATACGCAGGCTCTAAACAATGTCGATGCACCTAAAAGTGAAGAGACCGCAAGCAATTGTGAAGGTGTATAAAACAGCGTTGAAGGCTTTATTTCCAAACAAAAATGCGGTCTAAGGCTGCAAAATCAAACAAGAATGCATGAGGAAAGGTCCATTTCATGACTGAGGCTTATATTTATGACGCCGTGCGGACGCCGCGCGGTAAAGGCAGATCAGACGGCAGCCTCCATGAGGTCACGCCCTTGGCTTTGACCTCTCAGGTTCTCGAAGCCCTCCGCGATCGCAATAATATCGACAGCGCAGAAATCGAAGATGTCGCCATGGGCTGCGTGTCGCCTGTCGGTGAGCAAGGCGCGGTTATCACGCGTACAGCGTTGATGAACGCTGGTTACGCCGAGACAACATCCGGTATTCAGGTCAACCGCTTCTGCGCCTCCGGTCTCGAAGCCGCCAATATCGCCGCCGCGAAGGTGATGTCGGGTGAGACGGACTTAGCCATTGGGGGCGGTGTCGAGAGCATGTCGCGCGTGCCTATGGGTTCAGACGGCGGTGCTTGGCCAACAGATCCGGCCTCAGCCTTCCACAATTACTTCGTCCCTCAAGGTGTGTCCGCAGACTTGATTGCGACGAAATATGGGTTCTCTCGCGATGATGTGGATGCCTATGCCGTAGAGAGCCATAAACGCGCGAAAAAAGCGTGGGATGAAGGGCGTTTCAAAAAATCTATCGTCCCTGTCAAAGACGTGATGGGCGTTGAAATCCTCGACCACGACGAAACTATTCGTCCGGACACGAATATGCAAAGCCTTGGCGCTTTGAACCCCTCTTTCAAAATGATGGGTGAGAATTTCGGCTTTAACGGTGTAGCCGAACTCAAATACCCGGAAATCGAAAAAATCAATCACGTACACCATGCCGGTAACTCTTCCGGTATCGTGGACGGGGCTGCTGGTCTTTTGATTGGGAATAAAGAAGTCGGCGAACGCCTCGGCATTAAACCACGCGCGCGTATTCGCTCTATGGCCTCTATCGGGTCTGAGCCAACAATCATGCTGACAGGCCCTGAATTTGCGGCAAAGAAAGCGCTGAAACGCGCCGGTATGGATGTCTCTGACATTGATATTTACGAGCTTAATGAAGCTTTCGCCTCTGTCGTACTGCGCTTCATGCAAGCCCTCGATATTGATCACAAGGACATCAATGTGAATGGCGGTGCGATTGCCATGGGTCACCCGCTAGGCGCAACAGGTGCCATGATCCTCGGCACAATGGTCGATGAGTTAGAGCGCGCGGACAAAGAGACCTCGCTCGTCACGCTTTGTATTGGTGGCGGCATGGGCACAGCCACAATCATTGAACGCGTTTAAGCCAAGACTGCATTAAAGGATAATATCATGAGTGAATTTAAAACATTTACCCTCGATCTGGATGCAGATGGCATTCTGACGCTCACACTCGACGTACCGAACCAAGGCATGAATGTGTGGGATGAAGCCCTGATTTCAGAGTTTCCGAAATTCGTCGACCGCCTCATCGAAGATGATGAGGTCAAAGGCGCTGTTATTTGTTCCGGTCGGGACAATGCTTTCATGGCGGGTGCTGACCTTCGCATGCTCGAAGGCCGCAGCGGTGAGCTGAATAAAGAGTCTTTCGATCAAGGCATGACGCTGACGCGCATGTTCCGTCGTATGGAAACAGGCGGTCACACCGTTCGTCAAATGCAACGCGAAGGTAAAAAAGCCAAACCAGTCGCCTGTGCGATTGAAGGTCTGGCCCTTGGCGGTGGTCTCGAAGTGGCCCTCGCCTGTCATCACCGCGTTGTCGCTGACAATCCAAAAATTAAATTGGGCCTTCCCGAAGTTCTCGTGGGTCTCTTGCCCGGTGCAGGGGGTACGCAACGTGTCCCGCGTCTGATTGGTCTGCAGAATGCGGCGATGATGTGTACGCAAGGTAAGTCGCTTGATCCGAAGAAAGCGCTCGCACAAGGCCTTGTCAGTGAAGTGGTTGAGCCTGGTAAAACGGTTGAAGCGGCCAAAGCCTGGGTCAAAGCCAATTCCGAGAAAGGCGTTCTCGCGCCTTGGGATGTGAAAGGCTTTAAAGTGCCTGGCGGTGCCGGGGCCATGAACCCGAAAGCGGTTCAATTCTTTATGGCCGCCAATGCGATGGCCCTCAAAGAAAGCAAGAATAACTATCCGGCGATTAAAGCCATTATGTCCTGCCTCTATGAAGGAACAAATGTGCCGATTGATACCGGCCTTGCCATTGAGGTGAAATATTTCTGTACGCTCTTGGCTGATCCTGTTGCGAAAAACATGATCCGCACTTTGTTTGTCAACAAGCAAGCGGCAGAAAAAGGTGCGGCTCGCCCAGACAATATTGACAAGGTCGACATCAAGAAAGTGGGCGTTTTGGGTGCAGGCCTGATGGGGTCAGGCATTGCTCATGTCACCGCCAAAGCCGGTATGGAAGTGATCTCACTCGACCGTTCTATGGAAGAAGCGCAAAAGGCCGTCGATTACACGAAAAAGATTTTGGACAAGAAAGTCTCTCGCGGTCGCATGACGAAAGAGGCCGCCGAAAAATTCCTCGCCCGTATCAAACCGACAGATAATTATGACGACCTCAAAGACGTTGATCTGATTATCGAAGCGGTTTTTGAACGCCCTGACGTGAAAGCGGATGTCATTAAAAAGACCGAAGCCGTGATTGGTAAAGATGTTGTCTTTGCGTCTAACACGTCTACGCTTCCGATTGGCGGCTTGGCGAAAAACTCGTCCCGTCCGGATCAATTCATCGGCATGCATTTCTTCTCACCTGTTGAGAGAATGCCGCTCTTGGAAATCATTCCGCATGACGGCACAGGCGATCTCGCTCTGGCGGCGGCGTTTGATTACAATAAGAAAATCAAGAAAACGCCGATTGTTGTGAAAGACGTGCGTGGCTTCTTCACTAACCGCGTTTTCCCGCCCTATGCCAATGAAGCCAGCTTGATGGTCGTCGAAGGTATCAGCATGGCACTGATTGAAAATTGTGCGGCCAGCCTTGGTCTGCCTATCGGCCCCCTCGCTGTATCCGATGATACGACACAAAAACTTGGCTATGACATCATGACATCCACACGTGAAGAAATGGGCGATAAAT
>CAYTAJ010000075.1:3866-6512 GCA_964435725.1 uncultured Algimonas sp. | reverse complement strand
TGAAAGCCGATACAATTTCCAAAATTCTTGACGCACAAGCGGGTAAGAAAGCAGCTTAGTCAGTGTATTTGCGATAAGCAAATAGACGAACACAAAGTGCTCCTTTCCGGAGCGCTTTTTTTATGGGCTTAAAATTTTTGCTGTTTCTCCAATCGTCTTGTGTCGCTCTTTGGTCGGATAGAACATCCAGTAATGGCCGAAATGCGGTTCAACCTTAAAAGTTTTTAAAGCCCCCGCTTGGCTGGCACGATCAGCGAAGCGCGTAATTTGGGGGTAGAGTAAGTCTTTCTGGCCCGTAAAAATGTGTAAAGCTGACAGGTCTTTCATATCGGCAAAGACGGGGCTGATGAGCGGGTCTTTTGCCTCTCTGTCTCCGACAAAACGATTGCCGGATGCTACAATGCCTTTCACAGTCAAAAGCGCCTCATTGGGGTTATGCGGTGTCTCATCAACACCCATTGTTAGGTCCACCCAAGGTGACCACAGAATGGTATCTTTTGGATTATCTAAGCCCGCTTGTTGACGAAGTTGTAAAACCGCCATCGCCAAATTTCCGCCTGCGGAACAACCACCGATTTTAACATTGTCCAAACCGTGCGACTGCACCATGCTTTCGAAATAAGTGTGGCTCCAATCATGTGTTTCAGCGGCCGTGGATGGAAAGATGGGATAGTCGGGCAATGTAATGCTTACGCCGCTGGCATCGGCCAATTCAGCAATCGTGCGGAAGTGAATATCCAGAAGACGATAGACATAGGCTCCGCCGTGGAAATGGACATAACGGCTTTGGCTCTCGCCAGATTTGGGATGCACCGTCCAGACCGTGCGGCCTTCAAATTCTGAGCGTTCAAACCGCGCGGCCCATTTGCCCTTGGGTCGCGCGCTCCCGATACGCTCTCTTTTTATATCTTCAAAAATACGCTCTCTTTGCTTGGTCAAACGCAGAAACGTTTCAAATAATCGATAGTTGAGCGTTGTCATTTTGAGACCTCAAACGCCGCCCAATCAGGCCGCGCCATTTTGCGTTTAAATTCCAAGGATGACCCCGGCCAATTATTAGTGACCAGGTCACCGTCTTTATACCAACTGACGTCAATCTTTGACCAGGCTAATTTAGATAATCGGGACTGCACATTTTCGTTATAAGCGTTTTCGACATCCGCTTTTACATCAATCTGGCCTTGGCCCGCCTTTTCGATTAATTGCATGACATAGCCGACCTGCTGCTCTAGCTTGAAGATAATAGAACTATGCCCCGTATTTGTGTTGGGACCGTAGAGAATGAACAGATTAGGAAAGCCCGCCGTCATCGTGCCGAGATAGGCGAAAGCCCCATCCTTCCACTTATCGCGCAATAGAGCTCCACCCTCACCCGTGACAGCTATTTCTTTTAGGAAAGGATTGGTGTGAAAGCCCGTGGCAAAGACAACCACATTGTGGTCACGCGTTTTGTCTTTGCTATCTATGATGCCGTTTTCGCTAAACGTTTTCACCCATTCAAAAACGGTGTCGACATTCTCTCGCATCAGCGCAGGAAAGAAATCATCCGAGAGCAGGACGCGTTTGGCCCCTATCGGATATTGGGGCGTGAGCTTTTCTTGGATCGCTTTGTCTTTGACTGATTTTTCGAGGTTTTTTCTAAACCAACGCCGTCCCATCCACGCGGTGAGTTTATCCCCTTTTATCATGCGCCAGAGACCATATTCGCCCAGCGCCCATGTCTGAAATCGATCGAAATTGCCAAAGGGTTTGAAGAGTGGGCCTAAGAGTTTTTCGACAATCCAAAATGGGAGTTGTTCCTTGCCAACAACCCAATTTGGGCTGCGATGATAGACGGTGAGATGTTTGGCCTGTTTCGCGATTTCAGGAATAAGCTGAACCGCGCTTGCCGCATTGCCAATGACCGCGACGCGCTTGTTGGACAGGTCCAACTCATGGTTCCACCGCGCGGAATGAAAGGCCTGCCCCTTATAATTTTCAACACCTTCAAAGTCAGGAATTTTGGGATGATGTAATTGACCAATCGCACTGATGAGGAATTGGCAGGTGAATGTTTCACCAGTGTCTAATGCAACGTGCCAAAGCTTATTCTTAAACTCCGCAGACACCACTGCCGTTTTAAACTGACAGTGGCTTCGCAGGTCGAACCGATCTGTGACTTGTTCAATATAGTCTAAAATTTCAGGCTGCTTGGCCCATTTTTCGGCCCAATCATATTTGCGCGCGAAAGAATAGGAATAAAGCGCACTCGGGATATCGCAGCCCGCACCGGGATAGCTGTTTTCCCGCCATGTTCCGCCAACGCCCTCGCCTTTTTCCAATATGATAAAGTCAGATTCACCTGCCTCTTTGAGCTTTATGCCCATGCACAGCCCACCGAAACCGGCCCCGATTATGATATGCTTGTGATGCGTTTTCACCCCTGACGAATTAGGCGCTTTTGCCCTGTCGTCCCACCCATAAAATAAGCAGGCCGACTATCCAAGACAGCCACTTCTCTATGACGTCCGCGAGGGAACCATCAATATTGGCAAAGATAACGGCTAGCGAAAAACCAGCGATGATAGCGGAGGTAATCGCCCCGCCCGAGACGCGCCATCCAAGGCATTTGGTCAGAATTGTGGGCCCAAAGGCCGCGCCCAAAGC
>CAYTAJ010000075.1:0-3766 GCA_964435725.1 uncultured Algimonas sp. | reverse complement strand
GAATAAATAATTATCCCCCAACCAATAGTAATGGCCGCGCCTTTACGGCGTTCCCTATCTGATTTGACGGACATAATCCGGTTGAGGAGTTGAGGTTGGCCCAATGCGCCTAAGCCTGTGCCCAACAGCCCCATTGCCAACCCAATACCCGCCATCCCGGCAGCTTGTCCTGTAAAGCTGAAATAGCTTTGGGGTTGGGTCTCATGTAATGTTGAAATGATAGCGCCAAATCCACCCGCGGCATTCACGGCGGCGATGGGGACTAAGATGCAAGCGATTAGCATAACAGCGGCTTGCAGGGCGTCTGTTACACTGGCCGCTAGAAATCCCCCTAAAAGACAATAAATCACGATAATGAGCGCGCCCAACAAAATGGCTTCTACCGTGTTCATGCCAAAGACTTCGGTCAAAGCATTGCCTGCTGCCTGGAATTGCGACGAGATATAAAAGACAAAACAAAACAGGATAAGCGCGGCTGAGAGGATACCAATGCGCCGTTTCCAAATATCAGACACATCGGATGTCATGAAATCCACAATGGTCAAATGTCCGCGCGAGGCTGTTTCTGCGTTCAGGCGTGGCCCCATCACCAGCCAGGTCAAAAGATAACCTGAGAAAATTCCGGGAATGAGCCACAAACCCACAAGCCCTTGGGTATAAACAATCCCGGTGAACCCTAATAACACCCAAGCGGAGGAGGTCGAAGCCGCATAGGATAATCCGGCTGTCCAAGCGCCTAACCCGCCTCCACTTGCCTTTCCGGCCATAAAATAGTCATCTTCGGAACGCACACGGCGAGACGCCCAAAACCCAATGCCGAGCAAGACCACCTTATAAGCGATCAAAGTGATTAAAACGGTTAGTGTAGCGTCCATCCCTAAGCCTACTCCGCAGGATTTTATTTTTTACGCGCGAAAAAGAGAACGCAGACAAGACGCCCTGTTTTCGGATCGCGACCAAAGCCCGGGGCCGCCGTATGAAACATCATGGGGTTAAATAAGATTAGCCGATTAAACCGCATGGGCGCACGCATGATACGTTCCCACTTCCCCGGCTTCGTGCTGTCTTTATTAATTACATCCTCAATCAGCGTGTTGGGATCAGAATACCCACTTTGCAATAATTCCATTTGATTTGAGGGGACTTTTTCTAATCCCGTTCGACGGTGACGGAAAAAATCGGTGCCACCCCGACAATGCTCATTAAGGCTCAAATACAGAATACCGGAATAAAAAGCCGGATCGATATGAACACCACTTATGCCTCTATCACCCGCCAAAGTTACACGACAATGGCCATGCGATGTGTTGGGCGCGGCGACTAACTCCACGCCGGCAAATTTAGAGACCGCCGCATTCAGCCCCTGTGTTTGGAGCGGTGTTGTTGAGTCTAATCCCGGATAATTTCCTTTTTTATAAGCCGGATCATAATTCAGCTTCAGTGCCTGTTCCCGCACGGC
Source organism: uncultured Algimonas sp. (assembly GCA_964435725.1). Lineage (GTDB taxonomy): Bacteria > Pseudomonadota > Alphaproteobacteria > Caulobacterales > Maricaulaceae > Litorimonas. Next base: position 2,307 of record CAYTAJ010000075.1, on the reverse strand, counting down.
CAGCGGGTCAGACAGGAAATTATCCATTATCGCAAAACTGGGCAGCATAGTTGGAATTTGGCTAGTTTTGCTCGCCCGGACGAACGCCTGTTTCCACAGCGCGCTTTAAGGCCTCACGATCTATGCGGTCCATACCATTTGAATCGATAGGCCGTTCAATCATTCCATCGGATTTCTCCGAAGCCAGATCGGACAGTTTCACCCATTTATCCTGTGTTTCATCAATACGCGCCCACGTCTCGCCTGATATGTCCTGCACCTCAAATACGGTTACGGATGGGAATAAACGCAGATTATCAACGACTTGCCCGACCGCATTATAGACAGAGGTTCCGGGTGTTTTTTGCCACATTTTGATTTGAGTAAATTCACTTTCCGCATTCATTGTTTCTTTTGCCTGTTGGATTGGGATAGGTTTTGCATCCTCAGTCGTGTCTACGGTTGCTTCGACGGCATCAGTCTCGGCGGGGGCGGCACATCCCGCGAGCATTAACCCGGTTGATATTGCTAATATTACAGCTTTCATAAGCATCCTCCTATTGCGAGGTTATCATGCAAATAAGGGCCGTCCAAACGGCAATTTCATTTGATAACTAAAGTTTAGGCCATAAAAAAGCCACCCTCAGAAAGGGTGGCTTTAATAGATGATAATGGTTGTGTCTGATTAGAACTTGTAAGTTACACCTGCACGATAGACACGTGTTTCAAAGTCTTTACGGCCCAATGTCGTGTCAGCGGAGAGATTAATCTTCGCATTCTGAACATTAAAGCCAAGACCGACACCGATTTCTGCCCAGTTTTTGTCTGTCCCAAACAGAGCGAAATCAGCTGTTGCACCCGGTGCTGCCACGAAACCGGCGTTAAAGCTATCATCGATGTTGCCGAACTCATTGACCAAATCACCATAGGCAGACAAGTCAAATTTGGAGTCAGCCGCCGTTGATAGTCCAAGACCAATACGACCTTGCGTACTCATGATGTCGTTTCGCTGAATTGAGAGCCCTGGTGCACCACCGGCTTCCTCAACAGTATCGAAACTAATGAAAGTGTTTTGCAAGCTGACACGGGGTGTCACGACCGCACTACCCGTTTCAAAGGCTTTTGATACGCGAAGATCACCAGAGAAAACCGTACTGTCATCTTCTGTCGATAACGTTGCTGCGGCTGGGAATGAGGTAACAGTCCGTTCTGTCTCAGAACTAAATGTACCCAAGCTAAGCTGACCATCGAGAACTAAGTTATTTTCAGCACGCAGCTGACCGTAAACTGTCCCAGCGAAATAGTCTGTCTCTGCAATCTGACCCAGAGAGGCTTCGGCTTCGAGCTGTGTATAGCTCAATGATACACCGACACTCGCCTTGTCAGACACACGCTTTTCAACGCCACCCGAAACAGACCAACCGTCAAAATCTTCATTATCAAGGCTTTGCGCCGTTGGCATGGCCGCACTTTCACCATCGATAAATGAGCCGGAAAGATAAACCGCCATATCATGAGGCACTTTGCCTGTTGATTTGACGGTCCCTTCACCATTTGACGCCTGGAGATAACCAACGTCAGACATCACTGTCGAGTATTGGTCATTTGAAGCCATCTGAACAGGGTTACCCATGACAGTGACCGTACCGCCGCTCCACTCATCCGTGCTCATGGCGCTCAGGCGATCTCTGTGGAAACGCACAAGGTTCTCAGACGCTGCACGTGACAAGCTACGCACTGTGGTTTCTGTCACAGGCGCCCAGCTATCAAGAACGGCTTGAATGCTTTCTGTAGACGCCAAGTCCAAATTCGCGAAGATAGGCGCTAAGCCAGTCGCTCCGCGTGCACCGTCAAGCATTTTGGCATAAGAGCCTTGAACATCATTCGTTGTGTCAATGGCATTATCATAGCTACCCGCTTCGATTGTCGCGATCACTGAATTGTCTGTGTAAGTCAGGACAGGTGTTAGAATCGAGCTGATTGCCGTCGTTGTAAATTCACCTGTTTGTGTACCGACTGTATTCAAGAAAACATATGTGTTCCCTGCAACAACATCAGCCGTTGGTAAGAAGATAACCTGACCTCCCAGGCTAGAGTCGCCTGTGATAGTAAGGTTGTCATTCTCACCATCAGCGCCAATGTCAATCATCAAGCCAGAGGCTGACGCGAGAACGGCACTTCCGTCAATAACCAAACGACCAAATTCACCATTTCCACCAGGCGCAATACCACCCATAACATTTGTAAGGAAAGGTGTCGTGATTGTACCGGACCCCGTCAGCATACCTGACATTAGGAGGTAATCACCAACAGAGTTAAGACGACCAT
>CAYTAJ010000074.1:6115-11087 GCA_964435725.1 uncultured Algimonas sp. | reverse complement strand
GCAAAGCCTTGATATTCTTCCGGGTCGAGTCCACAGGCGCGCAGCACATTGGGATGTACCATGCCGCAGCCGAGAATTTCCATCCATTTTTCGCCTTGGCCAATCTTAATCGCAGCGCCGTCACGTTCATAACGCACATCCATTTCCGCAGACGGTTCCGTGAAGGGGAAATGGTGCGGGCGGAATTGCACATCGACATCGGTTTCAAAAAACGCACTGACGAAATCCATCAACACCCCTTTGAGGTGACCCATGTGAATGTCTTTATCAATGACGAGGCCCTCGACCTGATGGAACATGGGCGTATGCGTTTGGTCTGAGTCACAGCGATAGGTCCGGCCCGGTGCGATAATGCGAATAGGCGGTTTCTGATTAATCATCGTCCGAATTTGCACGGGCGAGGTGTGTGTCCGTAGAACCTTTTTTTCTTCATCACCTACTGCACTCATAAAGAATGTGTCGTGCATATCGCGGGCGGGGTGTCCGGGTGGGAAGTTCAGTGCCGTGAAATTATGAAAATCATCTTCAATGTCCGGTCCTTCGGCCACGGAAAAACCCATATCGGAAAATATAACCGCCATTTCTTCCATGACTTGCGGAACAGGATGAAGTGTACCCTTGCTACGGCGTAGCGGCAAAGACATGTCCATCGTTTCAGACGCCAAGGCGGCATCAAGAGCAGCGTTTTCAAGGGCCTCTTTTTTCGTCTCAATCAGAGCATTGAGGTCATTTTTCAAACCATTTAGGGCCGGACCCATCACCTTTTTCTCTTCAACGCTCATCTTGCCGAGCTCGCGCATCATCAAGCTGACTTCGCCTTTTTTACCCAGAGCGGCGACGCGGATATCATCCAAAGCGGATAAGTTTTCTGCGGCCTCTATCTGGGCTGAGATTTTAGATTTTAAGCTGTCAATATCGGCCATGAGGGGCAGGTCTTTCGCTAAAACTTTCACGACTTATCAGCCGCAAGATTAAGCGCGCGTTTTGGCGTTTTCTCGCCAATTCGTCAACCATGATGAAAGAGAAGGTGCAGAGGGCTCTAGGCGCTCTTTTTTCGTTTCGTGCCTTCGAATGTCGTCCGGCCATTGTTTTTTTTCACATCCGGATCTTCAATAATCTCAATCTCTTCGACGACGTCTTCGCGTTTCTGATAAAGACCTCGTCCTTCGCCATATTCATCAAAGCCGAAATTGATATCATTCAGCGTTTCATTGCTCCCGAGCAAGAGGAAACCATAAGGCAGTACAAGTGAGGCCAATCCCCTTAAGACCCTGACTTGAGCCGGGGCCGAATAATGGGGCAAAGCGCCTCTAAATAAGACACCGTGGAATTTGGGTAATGTACCGAGACTGGAGAGGAGATGAACGTCTTCAAAACGGACATGTTCTTTCAAACTGTCTTTGATAACCCAATCTGTACTGTTGGCTTCCGGTGCGGGTTCGAAAAACTTAACCAAGTCATGGGCTGACAGACCGCGCTGAACATCGAAATGGGTGTAACGTCCGGCACGTGCACGGTCCAAGGCGGTAGAGGGATAATCTACACCAACAATTTCGATACGCATCTCGGGATAGTCCGCTTTCACCCGTTCAAAGGCCATGGCCATGCCATAGGCCTCTTGCCCGGCGGCACAGCCAAAAGATAACAGGCGTATATGCCCTCCGCCACGCACCTTATAAAGAGCAGGTAAGATGTCCTCGGTTAGGCGATGAAAGCTTTTCGGGTCTTTATTAAAATGCGTATCGCGTTCCAAAAGAGCCGAAACCACTTGCACGGCGAGTTTGGTTTCACCTGTGCTAAAGAGCTGGCTGACGAGGGCATCCAATGAATCAAACCCTTCGCGACGGGCGAGGGCCGAGAGACGTGTCTCAACCAAAAAGGCATGATCAGATCCTAGATTAACACCTGCGAGCTCAAGGGTCAGCCGTTTTAGGGCTTCGTAATAAGACGCGTTCAGAGATAAGACGCGCGACATAATTAGAGCAATCCAGCCATTTGGAATTTGGACTCGATAATGTCAGAGTCAAATGGCTTCATGATATATTCGTCCGCGCCATTTTGGAGCGCTTCGGTAATCCGCTCAACACTCCGCTCTGCGGTGCAGAAGACGACAACAGGTTTGTCGCCACCATTTTCGTCACGCAGGGCTTTGAGAAAAGCAAAGCCGTCCATGACAGGCATATTCCAGTCCAGAAGAATGGCGTCCGGCATTGTCAGACGACAGCTTTCTAATGCGTCTTGCCCATTGGCGGCATCTGTTACCTCAAATCCCATGTCTTTCAAAATGCGGGAGGCCACCCGGCGTATCATGCGCGAGTCATCGACAATCATACATGTCTTTTGTGCGCTCATGAAGAGGCCTGTTTTTTGGACGTTGCGGAGTCAAAGGCCAACAGATTGGTATCGGCTAACGCCAATTCTTCGTCTACAATTTGACTGTCGATACCTTGAGTATCGGCAAGCAGAGCGTCTAAGCGCGCGCCGATGCCTTCTTCGACGGGCAGTTTATGTGTCTTCAACAAGGGCGCACCTTCGGTCAGTGATAAATGCAGGCTCAGCCTTTGTGCCTCTGTATCAAAATGTTGGACGACACAGTCTTTATCAGAGGCCGCGGCGAATACATCTTCATTCAATGCCGGCGCATTGACGGATAAAATCACGGCCGCAGGCGTCGCACTCATATCGATATGGGCTAAGGCCCCAGCATCAGATTGACGGGCAACGTGTCCGACGAGGCACCCAAGCCAACGCTCCATGCGTTGTTTAATTTTAGCGGCTTTGGCCGCGGGCAGGGCAATCGCCCCCATGTCATAAGACAGGCTGAGTGTAACATCACATTGACGCGCAAAAGTGAGGCCTTGCTGTACAACGTCGCTTATAAAGCTCTCGAGGCTGACTTTATCTCTAGGTTTTGCCGTAGGCTTGATAGGTATAATCGTTTCAACGGCTGCGTCTTGCTCTTGATCGCCTTGGGAAAAGGATAGGAGGGTGGAAAGGGCGGTGCGTTCTTTGTCTTTTGCAAGTGATAGACTATCCGTCACCGCGTCAATAGCGCGTAGGCGGCGGGCCTCATCTGAAAAATCGACAGATATAACATCAGAAGAGATAACATCAGAGCTTTCCGGTTCGGCTAAAGTCTGAGTTTCGATTTCAAGGTCTGGACCGAGCGTGTCTTCTATGTCTTGAGGCTCACTTTGGTCAGTTTCCAGCTCAACCAAGCCGTTATCATATTGTTTAATAAGATGGGTGAGGGCGGCCACGCGGTCCTCAAGAGACCCTGTTGAGACATTTTCAATCGCGTCTTGCGCGGCGCGATAAATGGCACGGGCATGGTTAAGCTTGGCGCCGGATTGAATGGAGACAAGGGCTGTCACGGCGTCATCATCTGACGCATAGTCTAATGTCGTGAGGGCGGTCTCACAATTACGCATAAAAGCGCGCGCTTGTTTAATGCTGTCGCCCATATAAAAATTCACCCGAATTCACTTACATCCTTATGACACGAGCATAGCGTCTTAAGGCTTAGCTTACGCGTCTATGAAAGATATGGCCGAAAAGAGTTAAGACGCCCTAAAGCGCAGATAGATTTTTGGGCTTTTATATTGGGTTTAAGCCGGGGCAGATAAGGCAGTTGTCGCCGTGAATGTAACGGTTTCCTCATCCACAGTTGTAGAAATACTGCCCTGTAATTCACGCGCAATCATGCCGGTATAAAAAGGCTGGATAGTGCGTCCGTCAAATCCGTCATCGGGGGCTTTCCCGGAGAGAGCTTTCTCGACATTGGGGTCAAGACGGGCGCGCCGTCCCTGCGATGTCAGGGTCAGTATGGCTCCATCATTCTCATCGGAAATTGTGACTTCACCCCCACGCGGGATGGCGCCAACAGCCAGCATGATAAGGTTTAAGAGCATACGTGCCCGGGCTTTTTCCAAGCCATCTGCTTTTAGCTGCCAGTTAAATGTGGCCTTACCGTCAGCATACATATTCTCCGTTTTCGTTTTGATATCAGAGACGGGGATTATACCGGGAGCTGAGCCCGCAGCCCCAAAGGCATCACGGAGGAAGTTTAGTTTAGCATTAGCCTGACGAGAGGAATTTTTGATGAGGTCGATCGCATCATCATGCATATCCGTATTGCTCTCATCATTGAGTATCTCAATGCCGGTACCGAGCGCTCCAACAGGGCTGATAAGGTCATGACAAATCCGCGAACATAACAAGGCGGCGAGACTGGACGGCGTGAGCTTGATAACGGTAGCACTCATGGGTGGAACTCCACAGGCGAGAAAATATAACGAATTTCCCTTCTGAATTGATTTGTTCAACTTGCCAATAAAAAACCCGCATCATGGATGCGGGTTTTTGAAAGTAGCGATTTGACCTCAGACTATGGCAGATCGTCTTGATCAACCAAGCCGTCATCTGCGACTTTCTGCTTGTCGAAATATTCCTTCGCCAATTTGAAGACAACAGGCGAGAGGAAGATAAGCGCAATCAAGTTTGGTGCGGCCATGAGGCCTGTCAAACTATCGGCAATTAACCAGAAAGTCGCGACCACTAAATTATCGCCATCACTTTCAAATGACAGGGCATAAGTCGAGGCGAAAACAGCGAGGACCCAGAATGCGCGGAAGACAGGGATTGAGCGCTCTTTGAAGATAAAGGCCGCACAACGCTCGCCATAATAGGACCAGCCAATAATGGTGGTGAAGGCGAAGATACACAGACAGAATGTCACGATATGCTCACCAATGCCTACGAGAGTCGCATCAAAAGCGGCCGCTGTCAGCGGGACGCCAATTTCACAGCCTGGTGGTGTTGAACCTGATTGTAGTAACTCCAGAATTGCCGGACTAGCCAAACAGTCTGGTGTCATTACACCGGACGTTAAAATCACGAGCGCTGTAATTGTACAAATAATCAGCGTATCGATAATCGTGCCGAGCATAGCAATAATGCCTTGGTTTACAGG
>CAYTAJ010000074.1:0-6015 GCA_964435725.1 uncultured Algimonas sp. | reverse complement strand
TCTTTCTTAGGCGAGGCAAATGCCTCCTGCCAAATAAAAAAGCATGTTTTTTGGGGGTAAGGGGTGTTTGGGTGCTTTATTATAATGCTGTCCCTGATATAGCCGTGTCGACGGTAAAAATTGCCTCAAAATTAGACTTAACGGATTTATCAGATGTTTGAATATCTCGTTCCTCGTGCCCCTGACGCTATCATGGCGCTGATGGAAGCTTGTAAAGCCGACACAAACCCAAACAAAATCGATTTGGGTGTCGGTGTTTATAAAAATGAAGCCGGCGAAACGACCGTTATGAAGGCGGTTAAAAAAGCCGAACAACTCTGGTGGACGGAAGAGACAACGAAAACCTATGTTTCTACTGTTGGTCGGGCCGATTTCCGAGAGTCCATGACCGCCATGATGTTTGGCGCGGATAATCCTGTCATCATAGAAGGTCGTCTTGCGACTGCGCAAGCGGGGGGCGGTTCCGGTGCTTTGCGATTAGGGGCAGAAATCATTAAATCTGCCGCGCCTGATGCGACTGTATGGGTCAGTACGCCAACTTGGGCCAATCATACGCCGCTCATCAGCTCCGCCGGACTGAAAATGGAAAACTATCCTTATTATAATCGTGAAACCTTGGGTGTTGATTTTGATGATATGATCGATCACTTGCGTACCAAAGCGAAAGCCGGTGACGTCGTTTTGCTTCACGGTTGTTGTCACAATCCGACGGGGGCTGATCTCTCTCATACGCAATGGGATACAGTCGCAGAGTTTTTGGTTGAACGATCGCTCACGCCCTTCGTTGACTTGGCCTATTTCGGTTTAGGCCGCGGGATGGAAGATGATGTCTATGGCCTGCGTAAAATCTTGGCAACTTGCCCGGAGGCCTTGGTTGCGGCGTCCTGCTCTAAGAATTTCGGTCTTTATCGCGAGCGTGTCGGACTGATTGCTGTTGTGACAAAAGATTCGGACGCAGCAAAAATTGCACAAAGCCAGCTTGGGGCTATCCAACGCAAGATTATCTCCATGCCACCCGATCACGGCGCGGCTTTAGTCGCGCGGATTTTGGGTGATGAAGCGTTGCGGGCGCTGTGGGTTGAGGAATTAGATGCCATGCGTCATCGTATGCTTGATCTAAGACGACAACTTTCTGAAGAGTTGTCAGTGCAGGGCGCGGAGGTCATGGCGAATGCGGTGAAGGCGCAGAATGGTATGTTCTCGACCTTGCCTGTTTCAAAGGAACAAGCGGAAGCGCTGCGTCGTGATCATTCTGTTTATATGACAAATTCCGGACGCATTAATATTGCGGGCGCGAATTCGACGAATATTCCACGTCTCGCCAAAGCGATTTTAGACGTTTTGTAAAGAGGCGCGCTTAGGCCGCTTTTGGCTCAAAAGCATAGCCCGCCGAACGCACAGTCCGAATAGGGTCAGGGAGTTTCGGCGCGCCGAGCGCTTTACGGAGACGTCCGATATGGACATCGACGGTTCGGGCTTCGACATAGACATCTCGGCCCCACACCGCATCCAATAATTGTTCACGAGAAAAGACTCGTCCCGGATTTTTGATGAAATGTTCCAATAAGCGGAATTCTGTTGGCCCAAGGTGAATTGTATTGTCGCCGCGCCGCACACGGAAGGCTTGCATGTCCACTTCGATATCGCCTTGCGTTATGATGTCTTGCAATAAAGCGGGTTTTGCACGCCTTAAAAGAGACCGCGTCCGCGCGAATAATTCAGGCATGGAAAAGGGCTTCACGAGATAATCATCCGCGCCGTAATCAAGCCCGGTGATTTTGTCCGTTTCATCGCCGCGTGCGGTAAGCATAATGACGGGGGTGTGGGCGGTTTCTTTTTTACGTCGTAAACGCCGACAGACTTCAACACCCGAGAGTTTTGGCAGCATCCAATCCAATAAAATAAGGTCGGGCGTGCGCTCTTCCGCCAATAGCAAGGCTTCTTCGCCGTCTTCAGCAATGGCGGTGTCATAGCCTTCTTTGGTAAAGTTATACTCCAAAAGCGTAGAAAGCGCGTCTTCGTCTTCAACGATTAAAACATAAGGCTTCATACGCTATTCAGAAAATAAAACCGTCTCTAACGTGTCTATTTTCCGCCTTTCCTGGCTTCGGTGACACGCTCGTCTCGGATAAGATGTGTACCATTGACGGTGAAGTAAATTGACTCGCAAATATTGGTCGATTGGTCACCAATACGTTCCAAGTTCTTGGCGACGAAGAGAAGGGACGCGCAAGAGGTAATCGTACGCGGGTCCGCCATCATATAGGTCAATAATTCACGGAAAATAGAATTATACATCTCATCGACGTCTTCATCGCTAAGCCATACTTGAACGGCGAGATCGACATCTTCTCGTAATAAAGCATCCAAAGCTTGCGAGAGTTGAGATTTTACGAGCTTACCCATCCGAGCGACACCTTTGGCCAAGCTGATACGGTCCATTTCGTTTAGAGTCAGCGTACGGTGAGCGATACCTTCGGCTAAATCACCGACACGCTCCAGATCGTTAGCGACGCGTACAGCGCCCAAAACTTTGCGCAAATCTGTTGCGAGCGGATGACGCAAAGCGATAATGCGTAAGGCATCCTCATCAATATCTTCTTGAAGGCTGTTTACAGCTGAGTCTTGTTGGATGACGGATTTCGCCAAGTCATTATCACGCTTTTTAAGCGACTTAATGACATCAGAAAGCATCTTCTCCGTCATGCTTCCCATCTCAGAAAGCTTCGCGTTGAGCGCGTTCATATCCGTGTCATAACCAATCACAATATGATCCGATAAATTCGACATTTTAACCTCTTTGCCGCTGCCTATGTCAGTTTTGTAACAGTTTTATGATACTGTCGCGACATGTCTATGACAATCTTTGTTGATGGCTTAAAGCCTGAAAGCCAGTTAAAGTAAAAGCCGTTAATCAACCGTTTCAGTTGTGGTTTTTGGAAAGACGACGGTGAACTCTGTCCCGACATTTTCAGAACTGCGTATATACAGTCCGGCACGATGTCGGATGACGATATGTTTTACGATAGCAAGGCCGAGTCCGGTCCCTTTTTCTTTAGACGACAGGTCGCCCGCTATGCGGTAAAAGCGTTCACCAATTCGGGGCAGGTGCTCTCGGGCAAATCCCGGGCCTTCATCTCTGATCTGGATTTGCCAAGTGCCTTCACTATTCTGATTTTGCGATTTCGCCATTTCGGCAATGCGGCGGCTCGGTTCATTCGCTTTGAGTGTGCTATCGCGAAAGGCCAGTGCAGAGGACCAATCATTGACAAGAGAAAGCTTGATATTCACCGCTTTGCCTCGAGGCGTAAATTTCGTGGCATTATCGATAAGGTTCAAGAATAGCTGAACACATTCATCCCGATCTGCGCGGGTTTGTGCGATTTGGGATCCTGAATAGACGAGAGAGACACCCCGTTTGTCCGCTAAAGGTTTCACGGCTTCAATCGCTAACTTAATCGCATTATCGAGATCTGCTGTCCCGTCTGGCGCGATATGTTCGGATTGCTCAATTTTGCGTAAGGATAAAAGATCATCAATCAGACGCACCATACGCTCGGCTTGTTTTTGCATAATGCCTAAGAATTTTTCCTGCGCTACTGGGTCGTCTTTGGCGTGGTGACGCAGTGTCTCTATATAACCCATCAGAGACGCAATGGGTGTTTTAAGCTCATGAGAGGCGTTGGCCAAAAAATCGGCCTTTTGCATATGACTGACCTGGTCTTCTGTAATATCCGTGATGACAGCGAGAAGATAGCTTTGGCTGTTACTGGGCCTGATGAGGCTTGCTGGCGTGAGTTGGACGCGCAGATAGCGTTCCATCGGTGTAAGTTTATGGATGTCGACGGGCTCGGTTGAATATCCGGCTTGTGCGCGTTCGAGAGCCTTCGACATTTCAGAGCCGCGCAGATAACTTGTGAGCGGGAGGCCAAGGCGATCAATTTGGGCAAGGTCTTGGGCCCGTGAATTGGCATGAATAACGCGTTTGTCTTTATCAATAAGCGTACAGGCAACGGGTAAGGCGTCTACAACATTGATCCAACTATCCAGATGGCGAAGGGTTTTTCGGCGTCGGCCATCCTCTTCTTCTTGCTTACGGGCGCGACTCGCCGAAAGGTGAGCCAAGGCGTAAGCGAGGACGGCAAACAAGCCGACAGTAATCAGTGTAGGCGTCAAAGGCGCATCAACGAGAATCCCCAGTGTTAAAAGCGCCACAATTGCGGCGCAGGAAAGAATACCGATTTCGGGGCGGAATGGCATAAGGTGTAAGAAGGGTCTTTCTTGACAAGAATTACGAATATTGAATTCAAATGCGGCGCTTAACAATATTTAACACCAAATCCGACCATAAAGCAGTATGACGCGTATAGGTAAAGAGACTTGAGTAAAATCTTCCCCTAAGCGTTTTTCGAAACCCTTAAGTAGAAAAATAGCGTTTGAGCACATAATTACAGCTTCCGACATAAAATTATTGTTTTTCGATAATTGTTCATTGACTTTCGACATGTATGAGGCGTATGACAGCCTCAAGGAGTACAAAATGTTATTTTACCAAAGAGCTATGAGATGTGTGCCAGCGTCACGTTCGCTTATGTTGGGTGTTGCTGTCTTGTCTTTGACAGCGTGCCAAACGCTGGACGGTATTAAACTTGGCCCTGAGGCAACCGTGGTTGATGCCAAAGCCGAAGTGCCTGTGAAACCGGATTGGGTTGAGCCCGCACCGGATGCCCTACCGAGTACGGATTGGGTTGGTGAGTTCGGGAGTGAAGATCTTTCAAGGGTTGTGAACACGGCTTTAGAAAGAAATACAACAATTGGTCAACGGGTCGCTCAGCTGGATCAAGCTTTGTCGAGAATTAAAGTGAGTCGTTCTGGGTTGTTGCCTTCGGTTAGCTTTACCGGTTCAGCGTCTCGTAGTGCAGGCGGTACAAATGCAATTGGTCAATCAAATCCCGGCTTTGAAAGCTACGGATTATCTTTTGGTGCGAGTTGGGAAGCAGATTTATTTGGACGGATTCGGGATCAAGTTAATTCTGCTGAAATAGGGGCGGCTGCCAGTGCGGCAGATGTCGCTGCAACACGCTTATCAATCGCGGGACAAGTCTCGCAAGGGTGGTTCAATATTATTCAGGCTGATTTGTTAGTGGAACTCTCAAATAGAGATATTGAAACGCAAAAACGTGCGCTTCGCCTGACACAAAGACGGTTTGAAAATGGTATTGCTGGAGCTTCAGATGTTCGTTTGGCGCGATCCGCTGTTGCTAATGCGGAAGCATTACTCGCTCAAAGGTTACAAAACAGGGATGCACTCATTCGTAGTCTCAAAACTCTTATGCGAGACTATCCCGACTCAGAAATGGATATTCCTAGTAATTTACCGCAACTTCCGGAGCTAACAGGTGTTTCAACACCGAGTTATGTTTTGCAAAGACGACCAGATGTGATCGCTGCAGAACGCAGAATAGCGGCAGCAGGACTCGATGTAGATGCGGCAAGGAAGGCTTTATATCCCAGTTTGACTTTTACGGGGAGTTTCGGAGAGAGCACAGCGACTATCTCTGACTTGTTTGACCTGACAGATTTTGCCAATCGTATAGCTGCTAGTTTAACAGCGCCTATATTTGATGGAGGACGGTTGAAAGCTCAGGTGGCCGGCCAAGAGGCGTTATTAAGACAACAGGTAGAAACTTACGTTGGAACTGTGCTAACAGCCTTCCAAGAAGTCGAAAACGCATTAGATGCCGAAGGGCGCCTGGCCGAGAGGGAGGCTGCTTTGCGGGTCTCATTAGACGAGGCGCGGGAAGCGGAAAACAGGCTTGAAGAGCGCTATGTAGAAGGTCTTGCAACTATTCTACAGCTTTTAGACGCACAATCTCGTCGCATTAATGCGGAAGGGCAGTTGATTAATGCTCGGACTGAACGACTCAACAACCGTGTGCGTATGCACGTTGCACTCGGTGGTGGTGAATATGGCTCTGAAATCGGTACGCTGCAATTAGCAGAGGCCGGTAACTA
>CAYTAJ010000073.1:7504-11387 GCA_964435725.1 uncultured Algimonas sp. | reverse complement strand
TATAGGCTTCGAGGCGATCCACCGCGATGGTCTGTGGGAAGCCGTTATTGCCATAGTCTGCATCTGCCGTTTGATGAGCTGCATCCAGATAAATGCTGGTGATGCGTTCTTTGCGCATGATCAGTTTTGTCACCTGTTCGCTATTGCGACGCCAGATTTCAGCGGGGACCATCAACTCTTCCGTAGACCCATCTTCAAAGGTTAGAGTCAACGGCAGGGGTGAAATCAGCCCCCCGTGATTATGGAAATCGACGAAGTAGAAATAGTGACCGTCTTCCAGTTCGCGTTCATAAGCTTCGCGTTCCCAATCCGTCAGACCGTCCAGATAGGATTTAAACTTGTTGCGGTCTGCATTGGTCACCGCAAATTTGTCGTTCTCATTATAGAAGTCCTGCAAGCTCTCATAACGGGACAAGCGCGTTGTGCGGCCTTCTTCGCGGTTGCGGCGTTGCACGATGTTTTCCGGATAGTCTTCGAGGTCTTCCTTGCGGTCGATATCGAATTCTATTTCAGGATTATTCGTGCTGATCTGATATTCGCGCACGTCGGTGATCGCTATATCGACATAATCCGTCGTGTAGAACCAGCCGCGCCAGAACCAGTCCAGATCAACGGCAGACGCGTCTTCCATGGTTCGGAAGAAATCTTCGGGCGTGGGACGCTTAAATTTCCACCGGCGGGAATATTCACGGAAGGCATAGTCAAAACTTTCACGACCCATCACGGTTTCGCGCAAGACCATTAGCGCAGCCGCAGGCTTGGAATAGGCATTCGGGCCGAATTGCAGAACCGAGTCCGACTGCGTCATGATCGGCACTTGGTTCGAACTGCGCATATAGGACGGGATTTGGTCCAGCGGGTTCTGATAGCCGCGAATGATCGGGTAATTCTCCTCCCACTCATATTCGGCCATATATTCGAGGAAGGTGTTGATGCCTTCATCCATCCATGTGTGTTCGCGCTCATCGCTATTGACGACCATCGGGAAGTAGATGTGGCCGATTTCGTGGATAATGACTCCGATTAGGCCGTATTTGACGCCGCGAGAGTAGACGACCTCGCCGGACTTGGCGTCCTTGTAGGGACGGTAGCCGTTAAAGGTGATCATGGGATATTCCATCCCGCCACGTTCCCAGCTATTGACCGACTGCGCGATCGGGTAGGGGTAGTTGAACGCAAAGCGGTTATAGACATCCATCGTATGGACGACGGCCTGGGTGGAATACTGGCTCCAGATCGGATCGGCTTCTTTGGGGAAAAAGCTCATCGCTGTCACAACGGGGATGTCCGCGTCATCTTGTTCAAACAACATGGCGTCCCAGATATATTTACGCGATGAAGACCACGCAAAATCGCGAACGTTTTCGGCTTTAAAGCGCCAGGTTTTATTGTCGGTGGCTTTGCTCTTTTCGTTTTCTTCGGCTTCTTCCGGCGTGACAATATAGATCGGCGCTTCAGTGTTGGCTTGATCCAACCGGCGGCGCTGTTCAGCGGTTAGGACCTGACGCGGGTTTTGTAGAACACCCGTAGCCGAAACAATGTGATCGCTGGGGACGGTGAGATTGACTTCATAATCGCCAAATTCCAGCGTAAATTCGCCGCGACCCAAGAATTGATCGTTCTGCCAGCCTGTATAATCCGTATAGGCCGCCATGCGCGGGAACCACTGGGCGAGGCCGAAGATGTAATTGTCTTCGTCTTCGAAATACTCCCAGCCACCGCGACCGCCGACTGCGACTTCATCTATGATGTTATGTTCCCAATCGACTTGAAAGGAAAAGCGCTCGCCTGGCACTAGGGGTTCGGGCAAGTCGATCCGCAGCATGGTGTCTTTGACGTGATAAGAGAGCGCCTCGCCATCCATGTCTGCAATCTGCTCGAACTCGAAACCATAGTTCCGATCTTCCATCGCTTGGTTATAGCGAAGTTGGCCGAAGCTGATCCGGTCCGATCCGCCTGCGCCTTGGCCGCGTCGTGTGCCTGCTCCAGAGGCTGTGGCGCTTTCGCGGGCTAGGCTGCCATCTTTGAATCGGTTTTGATCCAAGGCGAGCCAGATATAGCGCAGCGTGTCGGGGGAGTTATTGACGTAATCAATATCCATCTCGGCAAAGATGCGCTGCGTGTTTTCATCGAGTCGGGCATCAATCGTGACGTCCGCGCGCTGCTGCCAATAGGCGGGTCCCGGCGCGCCAGAGGCCGAGCGGTAGACATTGGGCGAGCGCCATTCTGTGTCCAGCTGCCGGAACTTCGCGACCGCATCCTCTTGTGATCCCGCAACACCACGCCCCGGACCGTCAGATGCACTCGCCAAGCTGACAGCGCCTAAACAGAGGACGGTCGTAGAAACCGTCAAAATAGACAGTCGGAAAGCGGTCGCGATATGGGACATGAAGAATCCAAGCATGAAAAGGTTAGCTTATAACAGCCATAGCCGCACCCTTGAGCAAAGCTCCACTAAATTCGCGTGAAAGGCGAAGGTTTATTGCGCGCTAATGCGGGAACGTAGGGCGGGAAGGCCTTGTAAGGGGTCGGCTATGGGCGAGCGTTTCATACGAGCGACCCAGTATGCATCCCGCAGGGCGAGGAATGGGTACGCGCGGCGAAAGGCATGACGCCCATGAATGACACCGGAAACGGGCTTGTCCGGTATGGCGTAGCGCGCTTTAATTGCCCTTTCTTCTTCAACTTTTTGTTGGAACATTTCGTAGGCTTGGCTGAGAGGGTTTGAAAGGTGGAGCGCTTTCTTCTTCGCTTGTAAAATATAGGATTGGCGGGCTGAGTAGGCATCTTCTTCTATGGCTTTGAGAATAATGCCTACGGAAGCGTCAAGGTCCCGGATGTTGATTGGTATGACGGCATCACGCGGGTAAGCCTTGTCGTAGTCGGGATCACCAAAGTAAAACGGCAAACACTCCGCGATAAAGCTGTCGGTCAGTTTTTCAGTATGGTGACCAGGTTGAATGTGGTTCTCGATTGCTAGATGATAGCGATAATCCCGCATGGCCTGCGCCTTGTCAGAGACGCTGTTAAACCCGCGACCAAAAAGATTCAACTGATCGCCTAGACGTTCTTTCAATGCTTTTACAAAAGCCAGGCGTTGGCTGTGGACGGTGTGCTTCATTGCCTTGTCAGACGTGACCGTGGAAAGACTTTTCGATTTGCTCGGCGTTTCACGGGCGAGGTCGCGAATGGTGAGGTGGTGATCACCCTCCATGTCACGACCATAGAACCATCGCAGGGGCGGGGTCTTTTCGCGAATGAAATGTGTTTCCAAGAGCGGTCCGTCAAAAGAAAAGCCATGATAGGCGGGCTTGATAAGCGTCTGATCCTCCAAGCCGTTATAGGCAAAATCGGTATAGGGTACGCTCGTCCAGACCATGCCAAATTGCGAGAGATAATGAGGCCCTGACACGCGGATAGAGCTTGGCTCCGTGGTGATCAGAAGCGTTCGCCATTTCGGACAGGCAAGTCGCTCCGTCCGCATGATTTTTTTCTCCCCTGGCAGCGGGGGCAGGTCTTCATAAACAGCGAGAAAGTCATAGTCCTGATCATCCGGATCAAAGGTGAACGTTACGCCCGGAAAACCGCCCTCGGGAACCAGCGCCTCCCAGAGCGGAGCCATCCGCTCCACAGGCGTCTTGCTGACAAATTTAATCCGCACGACCGCTTACCAATGCTCCGCGATCCACGGCGTGGGGCGAACATGTTTATAGAGCTTTTTCCACGGGCGTTTCACAGGCCAGTCCCCGCGCAGGGCTTCATCCTGATCGGGTTTTCCGGTGAACGCCACGATCTTGGTCTCTGCTGGCAGGGCCGGCGCCCTAAAAAAATTGAGCGGCCATTTCGGCAGGAGCGTATGCTTGAAACTTGCGCACCAAAGCCG
>CAYTAJ010000073.1:0-7404 GCA_964435725.1 uncultured Algimonas sp. | reverse complement strand
AATTGAGCGGCCATTTCGGCAGGAGCGTATGCTTGAAACTTGCGCACCAAAGCCGTGGCCAGAAAACCATGTCCTCTATTTCGCGACTGATATAAAGCTGCTCGATCCGGTATTGGCTGAGCCATTTTTCGGGATCGGCTTGGAAATCGTCATAGATAGGGGTGAACGTCCCAACGGGCCAGCGAAAAGCGCTTGTGTTACCAATGCCGGCGCCCATTTGGGTCCAGTTTTCGATCACGCAAAATCGACCGGGTTTATAATCGAACATAGGGTCGAGCGAGCCCGTAATAACAAGGTCCAAATCGAGAAAGAGGCAGTCACCTTCCAGATCATGCAGCGGCGCTTTCCATAAGGTCAGTTTCCGCCACGGTGTATTAATGAGGTCCGGCGGCAGGTTGATTTCCGGAATAGCCTTACAGTCGACCGCCGGATCGATACCCGACGGATCATCGGTCAGGCAGACCAGTCGCGTCGGCCGCACCGTGTTGCGCTGGATCGCCGCCCACATGCGGTTGACGAAATCAGGGCCATAGCGCGTGCCCCATTTCATGCAGACGATCGTTTGTGTTGCGGGGGTTGGGATGAGGTCTACTCCGCGTCCGCCATCATGTCATCGCGCAGGGCCCGAAACTCATTCCCGTCATACCAGTTGGGCCAGTCATCGCTATTCGCGAGATTATAGCCGAGTTCGAACAGGATTTCTGAAACCTGCTTAATCCCAGAAAGGTCCCAGCTATTGTCATATTCATCGCCAGGTTTGTGATAGCGTTCTGCCGTGTACTCCTTGCCAAACGCTTCGCCATAGGCGGACCCTTTGCTAACATGATCGACGCCTCCATCGGCATAGAGCATTGGTACGCCGACTTTGGCGAGACTGATGTGGTCAGACCGATAGAAAAAGCCCGCCGCCGGATTCACATCGGGTTGAATACGCATGCCGCGCGGGACCAGAATGTCGTTGAGACGATCCTCAAGCTCTGACGCGCCATAGCCGACAACGATCATATCCTTCGTCTCTCCAATCGGATAGATCGCGTCGATGTTGATCCCGGCGACCGTGTTTTCGAGAGGAACCAGTGGCTCGGCGGCATAGTAGGCTGAGCCGAGCAGACCGCTTTCTTCGGCTGTGACCGCCACAAAGATGGCCGAGCGTTTCGGGGCGCCTTTTTCAGCGAAGGCTTCCGCAATTTCGATGATAGCTGCCGTTCCCGTGGCATTGTCGACGGCCCCGTTAAAGATGGTATCGCCTTCGCCGTCGCTTTGGCCAAGATGATCCCAATGCGCCATGTAGAGCACATATTCGTCAGGGTTTTCAGTTCCCATGATTCCGCCCGCGACATTCGGGCTTTCAACAGACAAAACGGTCTGAGATAAGTCGACGTTCAGCGTAAGGTCACCTAGCGGGACGGGGGCGAAGTCTTCGGACAAAGCGCGGGACGCCATTTCGGTGAAATTCATTCCGGCCGCCGCAAACATGGTCTCGGCTGTCTCTTCGCTGGCCCAGCTTTCGATCAAGGTGCGGTTGGCACCGCCGTCAGGGCGGACGAGATCATTTTGCGGGCCTGTCCAAGAGCCGCTTACGACTTCCCAAGGATAAGAAGCGGGTGCGGTCTGGTGAATCACAATAGCGGCGGCCGCGCCCTGGCGTCCGGCTTCTTCAAACTTATAGGTCCAGCGCCCATAATAGGTCATTGCATTGCCGTTGAAGATGTCCGGGTCTTGCGTGGCAAATCCGGGATCATTGACCAACATCACGACGGTCTTGCCGGCTACGTCCACGCCCTCATAGTCGTTCCAGCCATATTCAGACGCGACAATACCATAGCCGACGAAGACAATTTCGCTGTCCTCAACCGTGATGTTCGGGTCGAGGCGCTTGGACCAGAAAGTGACGTTTTCCCCCGCCACGCCTTCCAACAGCGCGCTGCCGCCATTGTTGATGTTATATGTACTATCTTCGCCAACGAGGCTCTTCGTCAGCGTGACATTCTGGAAGAACGTTCCATTGTCGCCCATGGGGATCAGTCCCGCCGCTTGCATTTCTTCAGCAAGGTATTGCGTAGTCAAACGCCCCCCGTCTGTTCCCGGTGCACGTCCCATGAAAGCGTCATCGGATAGCGTTTCAATGCGACGGCCTAAATCCGCTTCACGGATCAGGTCTGCAGAAGTGAGCTCCACGGGCGCGCTTTCAGGGGCGGTTGGCTGACAGGCAATGATGGCGGTTGACGAAACGAAAAGCCCCAAAAGGACGTAACGCAAAGATGAAACTGACATTGTTCTTTCTCCCCTACACTGACCCGGTTGCTAACGCGGCGCGTATGATTATCAAGTGAGCAAATGAAATTGGGGAAAACTATGTTCCGTACGTCGGTGGCTATCGCAGCCTTATTCTTGGTTGGCTGTAATGCCGCCCCAACCGAGCTTGCCGAGCCTCTGAAGACGACTTCCGAACAGGCTATACCGTCGGCTGACGTCAGTATCACACCCGATATTCAGGCCATTTTGGACGCGTCTGAAGCCACAAATATTGGCTATGAAATTGTGGAAGGCCTCACAACCGAAGTTGGGCCGCGGCTTGCTGGCACAGAAGCCGAGGCCCGCGCGCGTGATTGGACGGTAGAGCAATTCAACGCTCTGGGTCTGGAAAATGTCAGGATCGAACCGTTCTCAATTCCAGGATGGATACGTGGTGAGGAAACTGCGACAATCGTTTCACCATTTCCACAAGACTTACAGGTCACGGCACTGGGCGGCTCTGTAGCCACGCCAGAAGGTGGCGTTACCGCACCAATCGCTTTCTTCCCGACCTATGATAGCTTGGTCGAGTCTGATGAAGACCTATCTGGCAAGATTGTCTTTATTTCGGGTCGTATGAATAAAGCGCCAGATGGGGCGGGGTATGGACCCGCTAATCGCAAGCGGCAAATGGGCGCTTCGCAAGGTGCAAAACGTGGGGCGTTAGCGGTTGTGATCCGGTCCGTCGGGACGAATAGCCACCGTTTCCCGCACACAGGGCAGATGCGCTATGATCCAGATTGTCCCAAAATTCCGATCGCCGCTTTATCTGCGCCAGACGCCGATCAGCTGGAGCGCATGCTGGAACGTGGTGAAGAGATTGTCATGCGCCTCGTCACTGAGCCCATGTCCGTGGGTCCTGTCGAATCCGGCAATGTGATCGGTGAGATTATTGGTTCCGAGAAACCCGAAGAGATCATTGTGATCGCTGGCCATCTCGACAGTTGGGACTTGGGAACCGGCGCGATCGACGATGGGGCCGGTATCGGAATCAGCGCTGGCGCTGCGAAAGTCATTTTAGACGCTGGACTGAAACCGAAGCGTACAATCCGCGTCATCGCCTTTGGCGCGGAAGAGGTCGGACTGCTCGGGGCATTTGAGTATGCGCGAAAACATGCGGCTGATCTGGAAAACCATGTCCTTGCGACTGAATCTGATTTTGGTGCAGAGCCGCCTTATGAAGTCCTCGTTCGCGTCGGCGAGGGGCGTGAAGTTGTTGAACGCGCCGCCGCCATTATGGGATTGCCAATGGGAACGCGCGACACAAATGGCGGCCCTGACATCATCCCCATGGCCAATGCAGGCGTTCCCGTTATGCGCTTTCAGCAGGACGGCACAGATTACTTCGACCTGCATCACACGCCGAATGACACGCTGGATAAAATTGATCCGGCGGATATTCGGATCAATGTGACGGCTTTTGCCGTGATGGCGTGGCTCGCTTCTGAAGCTGAAACTGATTTTCGTGCAGATGAGACCGACCCGTCTGCTGACCTTCGTCCGTAATACAACTGTTACCCGTCCACATTTTCTCTAAAGTAAGAGTGTTCTATGCCGCTTCCTGACGTTTTGAAGAAAACACGCCTGCCGATTATCGCCGCGCCCTTGTTTATCGTGTCCGGTCCGGACCTGGTGATCGCGCAATGTAAAGCCGGCATTATCGGGAGTTTTCCGGCGCTGAATGCGCGCCCTTCAGGGACGCTGGAAAAGTGGATCGTCCGCATCAAATTGGAATTGGAAGAATATCAGGCGGCTAACCCCGACAAAATCGTCGCGCCCTTTGCTGTCAACCAAATCTGCCATCCATCAAATAATCGACTGCAAGAGGACATGGAAGTCTGCGTAAAGCACGAAGTGCCGATTATCATCACGTCGCTGCAAGCCAATCAGCAAGTCTATGACGCGACCCACTCTTATGGGGGTATCATCCTGCATGATGTGACGAATATCCGTCATACGAAAAAGGCGCTCTCTATGGGAGCCGACGGGATCATCGCTGTTTGTGCGGGCGCAGGCGGTCATGCAGGGACATTGTCGCCATTCGCTTTGATTCCAGAAATTCGCGAATTCTATGACGGGCCGATTTTGGCGAGTGGGTCTATCTCCACTGGCGGCTCGGTCGCGGGGGCGATTGGTATTGGGGCGGACATGGCCTATATCGGCACGCGCTTTATTGCCACCGAAGAGGCCAATGCGGACCAAGCCTATAAACAGGAAATTATCGATAGCTCTGGCGAGGACATTGTTTACTCGTCGCTCTTTACCGGCGTGCATGGCAATTATCTAAAAGGATCTATCCGCAAAGCGGGCATGGATCCCGACAATCTTCCTGAAGCCGATAAGAGCACGATGAACTTTGGCTCCGGTGGGAACACCGATAAAAAGGCTTGGAAAGATATTTGGGGTGCGGGGCAAGGTGTCGGTCAGGTCAGGTCTGCACCGCCGGTTTCAGAAGCCGTTGATCAATTAGAGCGCGAATTCCAAGACGCCCTTTCGCGTTTGGCGAAGCATAACTGACCTAAAACGATGGGATTCATCCCTTTTTGAACTATTTCCATCTGTTTAGGATTTGCACGCCCGTTCTTGTTCAGTTAACCTTAAGGTCACTGTTGGGACAGATCCTCGAATCTAACGCGACAATTTTCAGGCGCGTGGGACTTTGGGGAAGAGGGAATTAAATGGGCCGCTGGTTACTTGCATTAATAATCTTGCTTCTCGTTGGTTTGGTCTATGGGCTTTTTACCGCCCAGCCACGTATCAACGCGATGGAAGGGGATATCCGCAGCGCTTTACAGGATGCGGGCCACAGCTGGGCTGCCGTTGATATGCAGGGCAATGTCGCCACCGTGACGGGTGAAGCGCCAAGTTCTGCTGCACGCGCCGACGCGATAGAGATTGCCACTAACACGAAATGCACAGCCTGTAAGAGTAAGCATAAATGGCACAATGTTCGCGACTCTATTTCTGTTGCCGCCGCTGCTGCTCCCGCTCCAGTCGTGGCCTCGCTGCCCGTGCAATCGCCCTATACCTTTAGCGCTCTGAAAACGGCTGATGGCCAGATTAGCTTGAATGGATTTGCGCCTTCTGAAACGGCGCGTCTACGGACGATTAGCAAGGCGCGTGAGATATTTGGCGAGTCTAATATCGTAGAAGAGAACATCCGCATCGCGTCTGGTGCGCCAGATGATCAATGGGACGCCATTATTGGCACTCATTTCTCAGAGCTTGCCTTGTTGCAAGAAGGTCGCTTGGAAATGGATGGCCTGTCGGGGGCTTTAACGGGCATTGCCCCTTCCACCGAAATTCAAGATCGAATCCTCGGTATGATCAGCGATCAGGCAAAACCGCCTTACACAATGGCGTCTAACCTTCGGGTTCCGGGCGGCGTAACGCGCCAAGCGGGTGAAGTCACAAGCCAAGCCATTTGCCAAAATCTTCTGAACGATTTGCGCACGGGTCGTCGTATCCAGTTTGCTGGCGGTAGCGCAGATATTCGTGGGGACACGAATTTTGATCTACTCAACGACATTAGCGGTGCGGCACAGCAATGCCCGACATTCCGCATTGCCATTAATGGGCACACATCATCGGACGGGCCTGATGCCCTGAACCAAACTTTGTCAGAGGCGCGTGCGAATGCCGTCCTCGCTTATCTGGCGACTGAGGCCGGGATTGAGCGGAGCCGTATGCGCGCGACTGGCTTCGGCGAAAGCCAGCCCATCGCGGATAACAGCACGGCACAAGGCCGCGAAGCCAATCGTCGTATCGAATTCATTCTTAGCCAATCCGAATAGAAGTAGGGAACCACAATGGATAATTTCTTAGGCTTTCTCGGGTGTTTCTACCTGATTCCATCCCTGATTATTGGGGGCATCGGCTTTCTGCTTGGATGGTTCCTGAAACCAAATAAACGCATTACGGGTGATCTCTCCGTTGAAGGTGAGGGGGCTCTCCGCGCTGAAGCGGATAGTCTTCGGGCTCGCGTGCATGATCTTGAAGGTCACGTTGCCTCGCGCGACGGTGAAGTATCAGACCTCAAAGCCAAGCTCGCGGCGGCCGGAACGGGCGCGGCTCTTGGTGCGGCGGCGACAGCTGCGGCGAGCCCTGAGAAGACAAGTGAAAGTGATGATACCTATGCGCTGGAGTGGCAGAACCGCTATCTCGCCGCACGGGTGAAATATCTCGAATCCCGCATTGGGGAATCGTCCGAGAGCGCCAAGGCGAAACCTGTCGCGAAGAAGGCTAAGCCGAAAGCAAAAGCGAAGCCTGCGGCTAAGAAAAAAGCGCCTGCGAAAAAGCCTGGCGCTAAAAAAGCAGCGGCTCCGAAGCCAAAGGTTCTTTATACAGACGGGCCAACGGACGGCGCGCCGGACGATCTTAAGCTAATCAAAGGCATTGGACCCAAGTTCGAAAAAGACCTGAACGGAAAAGGTATTTACTACTTCCGTCAAATCGGGGCTTGGAAACGCGCTGATGTCAAAATGGTTGAAGGCGTAATCGACAGCATTCCAGGTCGTATTGATCGTGATGAATGGGTGAAGCAGGCGAAGGTTCTGGCCAAAGGTGGCGCGGCGCGGCCCATGAAAGGCAAGCCAGCCTCTGCCAAATCTTCAGCGAAAAAAACACCGGGCCGCAAGCCGATGTCGGCAAAGGACAAAGCCGCCGCTGAAGCCGAAAAGCGCCTTGATCGTTACTATGCCGGTGTCACGAAATATGACGCCAAGGCTGACCGCGATGTTGTCAAGTCCATCGTGAAATATTGCGGTGCCGCTTTAAAGTCACGGGATAGCTCCCTTGTCGCGTGTACAGACGAAGCAGAGTTACAGCGCGTCGCCAAAGGCTTCGTAACTAAGAAACTTGGTCAGACCTCCGGGCAAATGGATCTCGTCCAAGATGTTTGCACACAGATGAAAGCACAGCGCCTGAAAAACCGCGTGACCTTCTATTATCTGGCCGCGAAAAAAGTTGGAAAACTGGACGTCTTTAAATAAGCGCCCGCTCTTTCACATTAAATATCTAAGAAAGCCCGCTGAAATAGCGGGCTTTTTGCTATAAGATCATCGTTCTAATCCCCGCCTACCCATAGCGTGTCATAAACAGCGTATGACC
>CAYTAJ010000072.1:0-11541 GCA_964435725.1 uncultured Algimonas sp. | reverse complement strand
CGTCGCAAAATTGGCACGAACCGAATCGAAACGGTCCGCGGCTTAGGCTATCGCCTCATTGATCCTGA
This sequence comes from uncultured Algimonas sp., assembly GCA_964435725.1. GTDB lineage: Bacteria > Pseudomonadota > Alphaproteobacteria > Caulobacterales > Maricaulaceae > Litorimonas. The sequence goes on along the minus strand of CAYTAJ010000072.1, from coordinate 11,473 downwards.
TGCTGACAAACCTGGTGAGTCCAAAGGCTAGTCTTAATGTCAGGGGCTTCCGAATTGTCGGGTAAAACTCAAGTCAGAACACCACGATCACTTGTCGCCTCGCTTGTACGGGGCGCTATTCTCTGGGCAATTCCGGTCCTTATCGTATCTGCCATGGTTCTAACATGGCTCTACCGAACAACAACTTATCGTATTTTCGATGATCCATTAGAGAGTGCGGTCACGTCTCTTATTGCGTCTGTGAATGTTGACGGAGAGGGACAAATTGGACTGTCTCGAGAGCCTCTGGACCCGCGCTATCAACGGGCTTTATCGGGCCGTTATTGGTTGATTGGCCAAAAAATGGAGGACGGAACTTATCCGCTTAAAGTCTTGGCTGCGTCTCGTTCTCTCTATGGAGAAAGCTTGACCCTCAGCCAGTCAGCGCTTTCTGAGCTTGAAAATAACCGTGGCCAAGTTGTTAAAACCGCAACCGGAGGCCCTGATGAATTTGAGGTTCTTCGTGTGATCGCTCAGCAAGTTATATTACCCGATACCAATAAGAATGTGATTGTTCTCGCAGGCGCAGATAGGCGTGCCGCGACACGTGATATTCAACGATTTGGTGCTGTTGCGTTCGGACTTATGGCTTTGCTCTGTATCGGATTGGTCGTGGCTGTCTTTATGCAGGTCCGACTTGGTCTGAGCCCGCTTTTTACATTGCGTGATAAAGTCGCCGATGTACGTGAAGGTAATGCCGCGGAGGTGGAAGGGACTTACCCACCTGAAATTGCCCCATTAGCGGATGAGCTCAACAGCTTGATTGCGCACAATAAAGATATTGTGGAACGGGCACGAACCCATGTCGGGAATCTGGCCCACGCCCTAAAAACGCCAATCGCCGTTTTGCAAAATGAAGCAAAGATGGAGGATAAAACACCTTCAGAGCTTGTGGCCAAGCAAACGGATTTGATGTCTCAACATGTTGATCATCATCTTCGACGAGCCCGGGCTGCAGCTCGGGGTCAAGCCATTGGTGTCTCGACTCCGCTTGAAGAGGTTACGGAGCCACTGCTGCGAACTTTACCGCGTATCCATCGGGACAAAGACCTTTTATTAGATATAAATGTGCATGAGGGATTAGTTTTCCGAGGCGCCAAGCGTGATCTTGAAGATATGGTGGGTAATCTGATGGATAATGCTGCCAAATGGACGAAAAGTGAACTTCGCCTTACGGCAAAATCTCATGAAGACCGACCGGACATGATGTGCATTATTGTTGAAGATAATGGTCCCGGCCTCAATCCTGATGAGTATGAAGAAGCGCTGAAGCGCGGGGCACGCCTTGACGAGGCAACGCCCGGCAGCGGCTTAGGGCTGGCTATCGTAGATGACCTAGCACGGGCTTATAAAGGTAAGTTTCATCTTTCGCGTTCGTCGCTGGGCGGGCTCCAAGCTGAACTCATATTACCAAAACGGGCAACCGCATGACACGCAATCCGATTGCATTGGAAGACAGGAAAATTGAAGGCCGCCGGCGATTTTCACCCTCTGCCGGTCGAAATAAGCAGGTCATTGCGGAAAAACTTGAAGCTATTTTACCTAAAGAAGCGCATGTTTTGGAAATTGCTTCGGGAACAGGTGAACACGGTCATGCTATATGTGGTGTGAGAGAGGATATTTCCTGGCAATATTCTGATCCGGATGAGCCCTCTCGTCTCAGTCAAGACGATTGGCGGCAAGATTTTCCGATGCAACTCAGACCGTCATTGCCTCTGGATATGACGGCACCGGAGTGGTGGGGTGGTCTGCCGAATTATACCACAATTTACTCTGCGAATATGATTCATATCGCTCCCATTGAGGCCTGCGAAGGTTTGGTGCTGGGCGCCGCACATCTTATAAAAGAGGGCGGGCAGGTTATTCTTTACGGCCCGTTTTTGGACGGAGAGAGCTCCGCGCCATCAAATTTGGAGTTTGATACGAGTTTAAAGTCACGAAATCCATCTTGGGGTGTACGCGAGCAAGAGTTTGTTAAGCATATCTTTGCAAAGGCAGGGTTTAATCAGAGCACTCTGATTGCGATGCCGAAGAACAACAATATTTTCGTATTTTCACGCGGTTAGAGCGGACTGAGGGAATATTCTTTCTAACATGACGGTCTTGTCATGTTTTGGACATGTTCCTGATAGTCAAGAGCCGTCATGGTGAGGGCCAAGGTAAGGAGTCGCCGCGTGCAATTGCACCCTAAATTTATTTCAAGAAAAGTCAGTTTGGCTTTGGGGACATCCTTATTTGTGTCCTGCTCTTTTGCGTATGCGCAAGACGCTCAAATAGTGCCAACAATCAATGATATCGGTGTGAAGCCTCAAACTGAGGCACAGACATTTAAACCGTTAAGGGACCAAGCCCCGGTACACACAACGCCGCAAGGGCCTAGTGATGCCCCAAAAGCGGAAGGCGTAGGATTTGCGCAACCGACTATCAAATCTGCGCCTAATCTCATGCAGACACCTATTTCGGCTTTACCCTCTATCGCCGACTTAGTTGCTGAGGTGAGCCCTTCTGTCGTCAACATTATCGTGACGACCGACACAGGGGAAACAACCTCAGAAGGGCAAGGCTCCGGCTTTATCATTTCGGATAAAAATGAGGTGGTCACAAATTACCATGTGATTGATGGTGGCTCGAATATCGATATCGAGTTTAATGATGGTCGTCGTTATCCAGCGCGTGTTTTAGGGACGGATGAAGAAACCGATTTGGCACTGCTCCAGATTAAAACCCAAGAACGCATTCCGCATGTGTCTTTCAAAAACGGAAATAATGTTCGTATTGGCGACTGGGTTGTGGCCATCGGTAACCCCTTTGGTATCGGGCAATCAACAAGCTTAGGCGTTATATCGGCGATTGGTCGGGAACGCGTCGAGAGCGGCTCTTATGTCGATTATATTCAAACAGATGCCACAATTAACCGTGGTAATTCCGGTGGCCCGCTCTTTAATCTTGAGGGTGAAGTTGTCGGTGTAAACTCTGCGATTTATTCGCCTACTGGAGCCAGTGTCGGCATTGCCTTTGTGATTCCGCATCATACCGCCGAAGAGGTTGTGGCTTCACTACGCACAGATGGACGCGTAAGACGCGGTTATCTCGGTGCAGGTCTACGCGATGCGGAATTTGAAATTGAAGGGCGTCCGGGCATTTTCAAATCCGGTGCTATGATCAATAGCGTTATTCCCGGAAGCCCGGCAGATATTTACGGTCTTGAAGTTGATGATATTCTTTTGCGTATCAATGATACGGCTGTTCGCAATTCGGTCGAGGCCACGCGGGTCATTGGCAAAATGCGGCCTGGAGATGTTGGTCAATTTATCTATGAACGGTCTGAAAAAACATATGCTGTGAACGTCTCAATTGGTGAGCGCCCTGATAAGCATGGTGTTGATACCGCACGCGCCGTAAGCCAAGGCCTGCCGCCACCCCCGCCAAAGCAACCCGCGCGACCCCCCATTAATGTAGATACAGGGCTTCAGGTCTTGGATATTTCTGCAGAGTTTCGGTCCGCCATTAAAATGCGCTCTGATCAGGTCGGTATTTATGTCGAGTCCGTGACACCGGGTAGTGGTGCGGATGTCGGCGGATTTAAAATGGGCATGGTCTTGCTCGAGGCGGACGGGACGCCTCTTGCTGAAACAGAAGTTTTACGCAGCGTCGTTTTGAATGCAAAGCTGGCCAATAAGAACAGCATTGTGATGAGCGTGCGACATAAAGATGGACGGGAAACTAATATGGTTTTGCCGTTATAATGACACAATTCGTATTAACCTAACAAAGGAAGTCTGGTGGGTCAGTTGGAGAAACAAATGAGAATACTTGTCGTAGAAGACGATGAAGTCGCGGCTGAATATGTCCGAAAGGGATTGATGGAAGCGGGTCACGTTGTTGATCTGGCCCCTGATGGTGACCTGGGCCTCGAAATGGCCCGTGCGGCAGATTATGACGCCTTAATCTTGGACCGTATGTTGCCAAAACGTGATGGTTTAGAATTACTAGGCGACTTACGTGAAGACGGTGACGCCACACCTGTCTTGATCCTTTCCGCACTGGGTGAAGTCGATCACAAGGTTGAAGGTCTTCGTGCGGGTGGCGATGATTACCTTGCAAAACCTTATTCATTTACGGAACTTCTCGCGCGGGTCGAAGCTATTGGGCGCCGGTCTGATCCTAATGCCGCTGTGACAAAGTTAAAGGTCGGAGATCTTGAAATGGACCTCTTGGCACGGACAGTCCGTCGCGCAGGTCAAAAAATCCTTCTGCAACCACGCGAGTTCCGGCTTTTGGAATGTTTGATGCGCAATGCTGGTCGGGTCGTCACGCGTACCATGTTGCTCGAAAAGGTTTGGGACTATCACTTTGACCCCCAGACCAATGTCATTGATGTTCATATCTCTCGTTTGCGCGGTAAAATCGATAAAGAGTTTGATGAACCTTTGCTACATACCGTGCGCGGTGCAGGTTATCGCTTGCAGGTATAGGCGGCCCTGACTAAGTCTCAACCCGTGTTTGAGGCCATTAATAAACTATTGCGGAACACCATGTTCCGCTTATCCCTCTTAGGCGCCATGCTGACAATGGTCAGTGTGGCGGCTGCGCTTGGACTTGTCTATTATTCGATGATTCAATCGGAACTCAGTCGCGTTAATGACAATATCGAAACCGAGATTGCAGAGCTTCAAGATATCTTTGAAAAAGGCGGCCAAGACACGATTTTGGCGGCCATAGAACAAAATGTTATTCCTGCGACACTCCCTGTAATTTCGGCTAATTATCGTCGCCTCTATCGTCAAGGCGGTATTGAAGCTGTAAGTCGCGCCGTCTTTATTCGTGGGGCGAGCTATGAAGGCCTTTATATCCTACAGACCGGTCAGGGGACGATTGGCAATCTCGCGAACCAAGCCGTTGAAACCACGGATAGTGAGCAATCTATCTTGCCGGGTATGGAAGGCGCATCACTGACAAAAATAAACTTTCTCTATTCAAATCCAACCCTAACTAATGACGAATTTACGGAGCGTCGCGCTCGCGGCATTGCCGGGCCTATCCGCCATAATGAAGAAAACATTGCCGTTCTCTGGGTCGGTCGGGATGTTGAAGCAATTTCGCGAACAGGGGATCGGATTCGTGCAACCCTACCGCCGGCTTTGGCGCTTGCTGCTATACTCGGTCTTATCTCGTCATGGTTTGTGTCTCGCAGTTTTGCGGCGCGAGTTGAGGCCTTTAATCGCCTTGCTACTGATGTGCGAGCCGGTAATTTAGATCGTCGCGCCCCGCGCAATTATTCCGAAGATGAAATGGATCTTCTGGCTGAGCATTTGAATTCCATGCTCGATCATATTGACCGTTTGATGCAGGCCATGCGTTATGCAGGGGATTCCATTGCGCATGATTTGCGATCGCCATTAACGCGTCTAAGGACGAGACTTGAAAGCGCAGCGGTGGAATTGGGTGATAAAAAAGAGGCCGATGTCCTTTTCTCCGCAGCAGAGGATGCGAGTGAACTTCTAAAGACTTTTGACGGTGTATTGCGTATCGCGCGTTTAGAGGCCGGAGAACGCCGGGAGCTATTACAGCCGACTGACCCGAAACCTATTTTGGATGATTTGGCGGAACTCTATGAGCCTGCCTGTGAGGATGCAGGCTTAAGTTTCACGGCCAACATCGCAAAAGGCACAGATATATTGGCGGATCGTGGGTTACTGTCTCAAGCGGTCTCTAACCTTCTGGAAAATGCGATTAAATATACGCCTAAAGACGGTCGTATTCATCTTGAGCTACGGAAGACGCGCAATGGTAAAGTCTCGATATCTGTCACAGATAATGGGCCTGGCATTCCGGGTGTTGACCGTGACCGCGTGAAAGAACGTTTTGTTCGATTAGATAAGAGTCGAACCTTGCCGGGGAGTGGATTGGGCTTGGCGTTAGTAGACGCCGTTGCTGATTTGCATCGAGCAGACTTCGTTATGGATGACGGTTTCGATGACCGCGACACACCAGGTTTAAAAGCCAGTCTTATTTTGCCGAGACGTAGACCAGGCGTGAAATCAGGGGCCTAAGCCGCCGGCTTTTGCTTTGGATGAGGCGGTGCCTGATAGGGTTGTGGCTCGGCTGATACTTGCTGCTGCGGTTGATAAGCCACAGGTTGTGAAGGTGCAGTTTGCGCTGGTGGAGGCGGCGGTGTTGGCTGATAAGGCTGTACTTCAGCATATTGCTGGCTCGCTGCGGGTTGCTGGCTCTCAGTGTATTCAGAGCTTTGCGGCTGCATGACCTGCGCCTGGGGTGCAGGGGCTGATTGTACCCGTCTATGCTCCATGCTCGCTTCGCCTACTGAAAGCACATCAGCAATATCTTTCGCCAAACGCGTAATTTCAGAGCCGACTTCGTTACTTTCTGTTTTCTCAACGACTTTGGGCGGTGAAAGAGGGAGAGTGAAGATAACCGTTGTGCCTTCGCCAAGGACACTTTCAATTTTAAAGTTACCACCATGTAGTTCGACAAGAGATTTAGAAAGCGCCAAACCTAAGCCTGTTCCTTCGTGTTTTCGAGAATGTTGACTGTCAATTTGCTCAAACGGTTGGGCGAGGCGTTCAATGTCTTCTTTAGAAATACCAATACCCGTATCAGATACGCGCACAATAAGCCCGGCAGATTTAGGCTCAACGACAACGCTAACGGCTCCCCCTTCCGGGGTAAATTTAATGGCGTTCGTCATGAGATTCAGCAAAATTTGTTTAATGGCACGTGGGTCAGCCTCGATGGGTTTTGCTTCGACTTCTTGGAAAACAAGTTTCAATCTATTCTCATCAGCTCGCCCACGTACAATTCGAATGACCTGAGCAATCATATCATTAATTTGGAGTGTCTCAGTGTTGAGTGTCATCTTACCGGCTTCAATTTTAGACATGTCTAAAATGTCATTGATAAGGCTAAGCAGGTGTTGACCAGAGAATAGAATATCATTCACATATTCTTTATAGCGCGGATCACCGAGTGGACCGAAGAGCTCCTTTTTCATAATATCAGAGAAGCCATTAATCGCATTAAGGGGCGTGCGGAGTTCGTGACTCATATTAGCGAGAAATTCGGATTTAGATTGGCTGGCTTCTTCGGCACGGATTTTTTCTTGCTCGTAGCTTTCGGCCAATTCCACAATACGAACTTGTGACTCACGAAGTACGCTAATTGTTTTTTCTAGGGCGTCTTGGTTGACTTGTAATTCGTGTTCACGGGACCGAATAGCGGTCACTTCGGTGCCAATACTGACACGGCCTCCTTCAGCGGTCTTAGTTTCTGAGTAACGGATCCAGCGCCCATCTTTTAACTCAATTTCATCTCCCTCAGGTCGCTCGGTCACACTGGCAACCTTTTGATTGGCGTAATATTCGACTGTTGCATGATCAATACCGACTTGGAGTTGGCCCGGTAGGAAGCCAAAGAAGCTCTCGAAGCGTCCATTCCAGAGTATGAGGCGATCCATTTGATCCCAAATCACAAAACTATCGGACATAGATTTTAGTGCATCATGTAGCCTCGCTTCAGCCGATTGCAAACGGGCTTGCGCCCCACGCATTTCTGTTATGTCCAGCGCCATGCCGATAATGATACGCGCTTGGTCTGTGCCTCTGACAGAAGGTCGCCCTCGGCAAGCCATGAAAATCGGCAGTTGAGCCAGTCCTAATTCTATATCGAAATCGCCGCTGATATGGCTGCGCCGGATTGTAGCAAAAAGGCGTTCGCGATCACCGGGCGCAAAAAGCCCCAAAAATTGATCCAGAGGTAAAGTTGTGTGTTGCTCTGGAAGGTTAAAAATTCTTGCAAGTGATGGACTCAGATAGGCCGTGTTTTTCGTCAGGTCGATTTCCCAAATACCCCCTTTTGAACCATCTACAGCGGCTTGATAACGCTGTTGAGAGACTTCATCTTTGCTTTGTTGCTGTCGGGCAATTTCTAATTGTTTGGCGAGTTGATTGACTAGCATCCAGACCAGCCACGCCATGCCGAGTACAAGCAAAATAAATAGAAAAATATTTTGAAGCAATGATGTAGACACCGTTTTGCTTTGAGCGTTGACAATTGACAAATAGGATTTTGGAACGCGTGCTGTTCCTAGCCAAACATTTTCACCTTGAAGATTAAAGTCTGACATGGCGGTATCTTCTGTCGACTTCGTCATATCGGCGAGGCGTTGTGGGCTGATATTGTAGACCGTTAGGGCATCAGGTGAGGAAACGTTTACGCCGCCGTCAATAATACGTCCGCCATCCATAATAAGCGTTGCGTTGGGCGTGACGTCACCGATGAAAGTTTGCGGTGCGAAGAGTGTGGCTAAAAATACATCGCCTCTGCGTCGAATAATAACGGGTTGCGCGATGCCGTTTTCTGTCACGAGCGATGTGACTTGAACATCGTTTGTTGGGAAGCTGCGAGAATCTATCTGAGAGACGAGTTCGCCCTTTTCTCCGCTGTTCGCCATGACAGTGCCATTTGCATCTATAAAGGCCACGCCCTCAACGACTTCGAATTGTCCGATAAAGTCTGTGATTTGCTTAGGAGAGGCTTGGGTAAAAAGAGCGCGATCAATAGAGGCAATTTCAGTGTCAATACGTCGAGAAACGTCAATGGCTTGCGCGACAAGAGACTCTGAAAAGGCTCGTGTTGCTTGGGCCTTATATTGGCGGTTATCATTGGCGAATTTGAACGTGGCCAAAATTGTGAACAGTAAGAAAAAGGCCGCTGCGGCAAAAATAATACGTTTGAGGGATTGCGTTCCGCCGACACGATCAGAGAGCCTGTCGATACGATCATGCAAACTTCCTCCGCTGGCCTTTGAAAATTCTAAGGGTCGAACGGCTGTTTCGCGGTTTTGAGATTGTACCGGATTGATTTGTTGTTGATAGGTTTGTTGCACGGCTTGACGGGCAGAGGCAGTGGGCGCAACGGCCTGCTGTCTATGTTGACCCTGATATGCTTGCACGCTCTTCCCCTCGAATCACACCGTAAAGGCTAGTGTGTTAGAAGAAACAAGTCGAACAAAACGTGGTTAATATTTCACTTACTATGATTAAAAACACGGGAAAATGGCTGTGATTTTAAACTTTTATGCGGGTTTCAATCTCTGGTCGTCCAATAGCGTAGCCCTGAGCTGCGTCAAAACCCATATGGGCAACAAAATCTTTGATTTCAGATGTTTCAACGCCTTCGGCAATAAAGCGCACATCAAGCGCTTCCCTTAATGATAAAAGGGCTTTTAAAATGGCGCGATCACGCATGGAATTTAAGCTGGCAGCCACGAAGCCACCATCAATTTTCAACCAATTTGCGGGAAGGGCGCGAAGATATCGGATAGACGCAGCACCCGCCCCGACATCATCCAAACAAACCGGATGACCCCGCGTTTTAAGCTCAGTCAAAAGCCCTTCAGCGAGGCCGAGATCTTCCATATCCCAACTCTCGGTTAGTTCTATAATGAGCTTGGTAGGAGACGCTTCGAGGGCCGTAAGGCACGCCATAACGGAGCCGCGAAAGGTCTCTTTATCAACTGAAGCGCCTGATAAATTAATAGCAATGCCCGTTCCGTCCGGATTGTCATTTAAGACAAGAATAGCTTGCGCCAACATGGATAGGTCGAGATCACGTATGACGCCGCTGAGTTCTGATGATCGGATGACACCTTCCAAATGTGCGTCATGATCAAAGCGCACTAGCCATTCGTGATGATGGATGTCACCGCTTTTCAAATCGACAATCGGCTGACGTAAAACTTTAAAGCGCTGTTCCGAAACATGTTCGCGGAAACCATGAACGGTACGGAGCTCTGATATATTAGACGCGTTTGACATACGCCCTTATACCGCAAAGCTCCTAAGATTGATTTAAAACTGTGGTTTCCGGGGCATGTCTATCCCAAAGTTTTGGTCGCGATTTCTAGGACGTTTTTGGACGGTTTCGATTTAATTATCGATTTAAGTTGCATTTGAATAAGGGCTTGGCGGTCTTTGTCCAACTTACGCCAAACCTCATAGGCACCGAGCAGTCTTGCCGCGATTTGCGGGTTGCGGCTGTCCATATCCATCACTTGAGCCGTGAAGAAGTCATAGCCACTCCCATCAGGGGCGTGGAACATATCAGGATTACCCATGGCAAAGCTCCCGATCAGAGCCCGAACGCGATTGGGGTTGCGTCGGTCATAGGCGGGGTGCGCGATAAGGGTTTCGAGCGCGCTTATACCACCATCGTGATTACGCATGCCCTGAACGGAAAACCATTTATCGATGACCAGAGGATTGTCTTTCCATTTATCGTAAAAATCAGACATGGATTGATCGACCCTTTTGCCCCCTAATTTTGTTAGAGTGACTAAGGCGGCGAATTCGTCAGTCATATTTGTAGCCGTGCCGAGTTGTTCAATCGCCAAACCCGGCGCAACAGGATCGTATCGCGAGGCGAGCAGCGATAAGCAACGATTGCGTAGAGCGCGACGTCCAGCGGAGGTCGCGTCAGGGCTGAAGGCGCCATTATCAGCTAACGCGTGATACCGTTCCAATAAGTCGTTGCGTAAATAATCCCCAATGGCACGAGACAGCCATTTTCCGGCAAGGGATACGGCAATAGGGTCAGAGTTAGTCTGCGCTTGAATGATTTCAGTATTAGCCGGTGGGGTTAAGGCTAAGGACTTGAAACTATTATCAAAACTGGCGTCATTAAACGTGTTTTCCAAGGCTTTGCAATAGGATTGCAGCGCCGCGTTAACGTCTGGTATATCACCGCTGGCAATCGCTTCAGCTTGCGTTCCAATCAATTTTCGCGCCAACGTTTGCCCGGCTTCCCAACGATTAAACGCGTTCGGATCTTGCGCCATGAGCCGGAGGTGATCCTCGGAAGTTTGAGGAGAATGCACTGTCACGGGCGCGCTGAAATCTTGCAAAATTGATACAGAGAAAGGCTCATCAAACCGAGGTAATGACACCGTATTTTTGTCCGTGCGAACGACAGTCAAATGTGGCTCAGTCAAGGGACCATTATCCCCGATGACTTGCCATTTGACGGGAATAACTACCGGGTCTTTCATGTCCTGACCGGGTGTCGGGCGGATGGATTGTTCAAAACCGATCAGCACACCTTGATTAGGTGTATTTAGCGTTTCCAAGGATACATGAAGCTCTGGTGTTCCCGCCTGTTCATACCAGCGCATAAATTGTGAGAGGTCTTTTCCGGTCGCTTTCTCAAAACTCTCAAGGAATTGCTCAACGGTCGCTGCTGTGCCATCGAGCGTATCAAAATAGACATCGCATCCATTGCGGAAATCGTCATCGCCTAGCCAGGTCTTTAACATGCGGATAAGCTCTGCGCCTTTTTCATAAATCGTCGCTGTGTAGAAATTATCGATTTTGAGATATTCGCTGGGTCGTACAGGATGTGAGAGCGGTCCGGCATCTTC
>CAYTAJ010000071.1:0-12077 GCA_964435725.1 uncultured Algimonas sp. | reverse complement strand
GCGCGGCGGCGGTAGAGTTGGGCGTCGCAATCATAGGTGAACCCGAATCCGCCGTGGAATTGAATGGCGCGGTCCGAGGCATAAGAGAACGCTTGTTCCGATTTAATTTTGGCCATGGCTACAGCCGCCCGTCCCCGCGCGCCTTGCCCTATATTTGACGCCGCCGCATAGAGGAGCGAGCGTGATTTTTCATAATCGACAAAGGCATCGACAATGGGGTGTTTAAGCGCTTGATAGCTGCCGATTAATCGCCCGAATTGTTTTCGTGTTTTGAGATATTCGACTGTGTAATCAATACAGGCTTTCGTGCCGCCCACCATTTCCGCCGCATAGAGCAAGGCGCCACAGTCTTGGATATGTTGGAGGGCCGCTTGGGTTTTATCTTGCGGCATGAGCGCGCCTTCGGAAATCTCTATGCCGTTTAAATCTAGAGCATAGCCTCGCTTGGTTTGATCAATAAGCGTTTCACGGCGTAAAGCGTGTTCAGGAATTTGCGCCGCGCTGACGAGGAAGAGACGCGCTACGCCGTCTAACATAGCCGAGAGAATAAAATAGTCTGAGACTAACGCATTCAAGACGAGCGATTTTGCACCGGAAAGACGAAACCCATTTGCTGACTTTTCAGCCGTCATTTGAATATTATTTAAATCAAAATCTCCGCCGGGTTCTGACAAAGCGAGCGTCGCAATTTTCCCCGATGCGAGTTGTGGCAATATTTCTGATTTTTGGTCTTCTGACCCACCTGCGACTATGGCTTGGGCAGCTAATATCGTGGCGAGGAAAGGCGTATGAAACAGGGTCCGTCCCATCATTTCCATCACGGGGACAACATCGCCCAAGCGCAGGCCGATACCGTCATAGCTTTCCGGAATTGCGATGGCGGTCCAGCCTAAGGATACAATCTCCTCCCATGTCTTTGTATCAAAGCCTCTCTCGATTTCGATTAGATCTCTGACCAATTCAATCGGAGAGGTTTTGCGGCAGAATTTCTCGGCAGACTCCAAAAGATCGATTTGAGAGTCAGATATATCCACTCCGGCAAATTTATCTTTGAGGGCATTTTTGATGTCTTGTTTGAGTTTTGGCATATCTCCCGCTCCCCTATTTCGACTTTGGGAGCGAGAGCGCAAATTCGCCGATGATGTTGCGCTGAATTTGTGACGTACCGCCACCAATCGTGGCAGAAAACGCATTGAGATAGCTGCGATGCCAATACCCCGCATCTACTGCATTTTCATCACCGACGTAATAAGAGGCCGCAGGCCCTTGGAGCGAAACGGCAAATTCATTCACCGCTCGCGCCCATTCGGTTTTATTTAATTTGGACATGAGCGGCAGGGCCATCGGATTATCCTGCACCAAGGCCGGGATTTTTGCGCGCTGATCATTGAGGTTTATCGCGTGAATATCGATCATGAGATCGAGCAATTTATCTTGTACAACAGGGTCGCGCAGAACCGGCTCTCCTCGGGCTTCTATACGTGTCGCCAAATCCACAATTTCAAACGGATCAATTTCTGTAATGCTGTAACCGCCGGCCTGTCCACCGCGTGCACTCCGTTCATATTCGAGCGTCCGCATCGCAACAGACCATCCCTCACCTTCTTTCCCCATGAGACCGGAGGCTGGCACACGTGCATCTGTAAAAAAGGTTTGAGTAAAACCATATTCGCCCGTGAGCTTTTTAATTTTATGGGTCTCAATCCCCGGCACATCCATCGGGATGAGCATGAAAGAAAGGCCCGCATATTTATTCGGCGCATCAAAATTCGTCCGCGCCAGCAAAATCATGTGCTTGGCATAGCTGCCATGGGTCGTCCAAATTTTGGAGCCGTTGAGGACGTATTCGTCTCCCTCTCGCACGGCTTTTAATTGCGCATTGCCCAAATCAGAGCCATTTTCAGGCTCAGAAAAACCCTGACACCAAATATCTTCGGCACTTAAAATGCCTTTGATAAAAGAGCGCTTTTGATCCTCAGATCCTATGTTGAGGATAAGTGGCCCAGCCCAGCCGAGACCGATGGTATTGAGCATAATGGGCGCTCGATGGCGTTTCATGGCTTGGGTAGCCAAAGCCTGATGCGCATCCGTCAGACCCCCACCGCCATAGGCTTTCGGCCACGCCGCACCTAAATACCCGGCCTCATAAACTTTGCGTTGCCAATCCCGCAAAAACTCAAATTGCTGATCTGTGCTAACCTCCATAAAGGTCAGGGGCAGCATAAAATCCGGATCAGAGGGTGTGTTCTCAGAAAACCAAGCCTCTGCGGCTTCGCCAAATTCCTTAAGCTCTGCGTCCATATAGTCTTCGACCTCCGAAGAAAACAGTGTATCCAAGCGCACAGAAACTCAATCTTCATTTTGGAACAAAGCCCATGCAAGCTGCAAAGGATTTTCACGAGGAATGCGATTCGATTGCGGAGATATTGCGTGATTTCTCGGAAACAGACTTTACTCGCGAAACGCTGTTTAAGCAGTGGACGATTAGCGATATCATCAAACATCTGCATTTATGGAATATCGCCGCGCATTTATCGTTGACGGATACAGACGCGTTCCAATCCTTGGCTGTGAAAGTCATGACCGCCATGGCCGCAGGGGCAACTCATCAGAGCCTCCAAAATGAGTATTTCTCTGGGACATCAGACCTTCAACTCTATCAGGATTGGCGAACGTTTTACCCGGATATGGCAACAGAATTTGCGCAGGCCGATCCCGAGAAACGCATCAAATGGATGGGGCCGGATATGTCGGTTCAGTCCTGTATCATCGCGCGTCAAATGGAACACTGGGCGCATGCACAAGCGATATTTGATGTGCTGGGGTTAGAGCGCCAAAACACGGATAGGCTAAAAAATGTCGCCCATATCGGTGTGACGACTTATAGTTGGTCGTTCAAAGTGCGTGGCCTTACCCCGCCTCTGCCCAAACCCTATGTTAGGCTCACGGCGCCGAGCGGCGCGATATGGGAATGGAATGACCCACAAGAGGGTAATCGGGTGGAGGGTTTGGCCGAAGACTTCTGCCAAGTCGTCACCCAATGCAGAAATATTGGTGACACCCAAATAAAAACGATTGGCGCGACGGCCAAACATTGGATGGACATAGCCCAATGCTTTGCAGGTGGTGCGGAGGAACCGCCCGCTAAGGGAACACGGTATAGGGCTTAGAGCCTTTCAACTCTAAACTCTGTGCCCCGCGCCTCGTTACGGTAATTTTGTTATTGAAGTTCTGGCCTAGCACTTGTTGATGTCGTGCTCTTTTTTGTGCCTTTGCCAAAACCAAAGGCTTTGCCTTCCAGCTCTTTAACATCTTTGACCGTCAAATTAACCAGCATAGTCGCCATTTCACCATCGCCGGCCTTGGCAGAAATCAAGACAGACCCACCCCCTGGCATATCGAGATTGCCAATGCCACCTTCTCCGTCTGCAGAGAAATAGAATTGCGCGCCGGCCTCTGACAGAACGGCTGAATCTCTTTCAAACTCGCTTCCGCCATCATCGGATGTAACATTGCTCAAGAGGATTTGTGTGTCATCGGGTTGCGGGCCTTCGAAAGGTTCTTCGAAAATCAAACGCTGATTATCAGTCCCGCTCGCCTTAGCGCGGAGCGTAAAGGTCTCACCGTCTTCATTAATCCACAATGCGACGCCAAGTTTAATGCCTCCAATTTCAGTAATCGTGAGTGGGACGTTCGGGTCTTCGGACGCGGCAATTTTAATCTCGACCAATTCAGGCACGTCTGAGCCCGGCGCGTAGACATCAAAACCAACGATATATTCCATATCGACAACATTGTCAGATTCGATGGCAAACATATCTGTCCAAACTGCAAAGGATTCCACGGTGTCGGGTTTCAGATTTTGTGCAGATAGTAAGGGTTTAGCAAATTCGGTCTCGGTGATTGTGACATTCACGCCGTTGACGACGTCTTCGACATTCTCATCTTCGAGCAAGTCATTCTCAACGATTTCATAAAGGTGGCCATACTCGCTTTTCGTATCCGCAATTATGGATGTTGAAAAAGATAGGTTCCCCGCCTCATTCACAGTGATGAAGCTTCGACCGAATTGTCCTCCGAGCTCTGTGACCTCGGATTGCCCCGCAATGCCCGTTACACGACTTATATCGATGATATCTCCCATCGCGTTGAAGGCTTTTGTCGTGAGTTCATAAGTCCGACCCTCAAGTGCATCGGGTGTGATGGTCACGGGGTCGGCCGTCCAAACACGGTCTTCATCATCCCATGTGAGCGGCTCTGCACTAATCAGGATTTCTCCATAGAGCGCCGTTTCAAAAGGGCCTGGTCCGAAAGCCTCAGGCTTGCCACTGATTTTCAGGTTAAGTTTCTTTCTGTCCCCATCACGATCTACCAAAGATATACGAATAGGCTTGCATCCACGCACTTTACTCTCAACCACTTCACCATCGCATATCATCGCGCCCATTTGGCCATCTTCACGATCAGCGAATTTGGGCAGAACTTGGAGATCAAGTGGAATTTCGCCAAAGACCGGGCTGCTCCAGATGACAGGGACGGTATCAGCATTGTCTATGTTCACCTTTTCGCCCGCAAAGGTTCCGTAACCATTGGCGGCCCCGTCACCGCCAATCGCAAAAAGTGAGGTTTTTCCAATATGACGGCTCGCTTCACTGACGGGAAAAGGTACATCAACAACTTTTTGGCCACTCGCATCAATATAAGAGATTTGTATTTCAGCTGCGACCGTTACTGTCGCTGTCCCATCTGTATCAGATGAAGTTCTGGCAACTGTTCTGAAAAGACCATTCGCACGCTGTTTTAGCTTATTTCTTCTTATGTTAGCGCGTTGTACACTTGGCTTAACTCCATCAAAAATAAGCTGCCCATTATCATCTTCAACAACCTCTAAAAATACATCTTTATCCTGTGCAAATACCGTTGACGGCGCAATGGCCATCCCCCCTGCGACAAGCGTCATCGCGAAGATTGATGTCGATTTTTTTAATGATAATCTCAGCATGAATTGCCCCCAAAAGTGATTTTGGGGCTCAATTACAGGGAAAATACGCCATGTCATCTACCATATGGGATATTGTGACCATTCAATAGGGGTTGAAGCCCGCTTTTTACCCTGCCATTTAGCATTATGACGCCCCATGATTCACATTTGTCTGACGAAAACATCGTCAAACTCGCCTATGCTATGGCCATAGGCCCGCAACGCTATGTCGAGTTATTTTCCGCCATTGAATCACGCCTTCAACCCGTTCTCGATGATGTAGACTCCGATGACACCCAAGTAAGCCAACAAGTCTCGGAAGGGTTTTCGCCAATTGAAGCCCATATGGATAATGCCTTGCTTTTGATGCAGAGCCGGGGGCGGCAACGTGATACGGCACCCGGCTCCACCAGGGTCATTGAAGCCGATACAAAGCCAAGTTTTCTCATAAATTCTTCCGGTACAATTTTATTTTCAAATCAAGCGGCGCGGGACACGCTAGGCCTCACCCGTGAGATGAAACTTTTACCGGAGCATTTATCACATGGTGATTATGAAAAGCTCCTCACGCATCTTCGCGATATCAATCATTATGACCAAGGCCCTGCCATTGATGTTTTTGATTTTTACGCCAAGACATCAGAACAAAACCTTCAAATGGTGCTGACCCATGTGTCCGGTGCGACCGGAGAATCCCTGGCCCTGATTACGGCTGTCCATATGAGCTGGTATCCAAAAATCGCCACGCGATTTAAGGATCTCTTCAAACTGACCGATGTCGAATTAGAGATTACAAAAGCGGTCGTCACGGGACAATCACTTGCAGATTTGGCTTCTGATAGAAAACGATCGCTGGGTACAGTCAGGCAACAAACCAAGAAATTGTTGGGCAAATTAAATCTACATTCTCAAATTGAACTCGTTACCCTGTATTCAGGCTTCTCAAAATTTAGTTTGAGTAATTTGATGGAAAGCCAAGAGTCTAACGAATCTGATCGGCAATCGTCTCAACATGTACTGACGCGCCCTCATGAGCGCATAATCGATTTTGAATGTGCAGGACCGGTTTCAGGAAAACCCGTTTTGTTCCTTCCGGCTTTGTTAGGCGGGAACACAATTACACCGGACATCAATGCCTCACTTGAAACTCTGAATATCAGGCTGATTATGCCGTGGCGACCGGGCCTGTCTCAATCCCAAGAAAATGGTCCTCCGGATTTTGCCTCTTTTGAGCGTTATGCGGATGACCTTTCGGCATTATTCGACCAATTAAAACTAAAATCCTGCGTCGTTATTGGACATATTACATCGACGATTTTCGCATTGGCCTTCGCGAAATACCACCCGAGCCGTGTCAAAAAACTTGTCATCGTCAATGGTATTATTCCGACCGCGAAAGGGGCGCATGCGAAGCAGTTGGAAAAAGCGGAACGTATGCGCCTCATGCTCATCCGCCACGCGCCGCGCGTTGGAAAATTTATTGTTCATTCCATGTTAGCCAAAGTTGACGCTGGATTTGACGAAGAGTTTTTATCAATTTTTCTCGATAATGAGATTGACTTAAAGACTGTAAAATCACCTGCAATAAGGTCCGAATTCCGCAAAGCTTTCTCGCGTACAACGCTACAGGGCTATAACAGTTTCACAAATGAACTTATTCAATCCACGCTTGATTGGTCGCCACTCTTTGATGATTTAGGCCCTCAGATAGAGTGGCTCGTAGGCAGCAATAATCCGATTTACACGGCTGACTATGTCTCTTTATTCTTGCGTAATTATAACAAAATCACTGTTCGAGAAATCGAAAACACAGCGCATCTCTTATTTTATCAAGCACCGGATATCGTCCTAAGACACGCTCAATCAGCCTGACGCTAAAGCGTTCATGTTATTTAGGCGGTAGGGGACGTGTCCAGAGGAAGAGGCTGACAGCGCCGAGGGCCAGGATTTGCACCGCGATGATCCATAGGGGAAATCCTAACGCGGCGCTTAAGATAACAATCAAACTCATGGACACTGCGCTGAGGTATTTCGCCTTTTTAGAAATAGCCCCGTGACGATGCCAATCTTTTATAATCGTTCCAAATTGCGGATGGTTGAGGAGCCAATCATGTAAACGCGGCGAGGACTTGGCGAAGGCAAAAGCCGCGATTAACAGAAAAACCGTTGTCGGTAGCAGCGGCAAGAATGCGCCAATAAAGCCTAAAAGCAAGCATATTACGCCCAAGCTCAACCACAATAAACGCTTTGGCGCATAGCGGCTCATCTCTTGTCTATTGGTTTTGTAGAGTGACACATTTTTGCTCACTTATATTGCCTTTAAGTTTCTTACGTTTCAGAAGATGAACGATATCAAAGGTTATGCCAAAAAATTTTGCCGTGTTAGGGCCTACGGGACTTTCAACTCTTCAAAATTTTAGAGTTTAAGATATGCTAGATGTGATGACGCACCGACGTGAGACACAAATAGGCCTTGCAGACCATTTTAAGACAGCCACATGGGATTTGCACAAAGAAGCTGAAACGACGGGCTTTATCAATGATCTGTTGAGGGGTCGTGCATCACGCCCGAATTATGTGAATTTCTTGCATAATTTACGCTTAGTGTATGACGCGATGGAAAGTGATACGTCTTGGCTGAAAGCCTATCCAGAGCTAGGAGACTTCATAAGCCCTGCCCTCTTTAGAACAGCACATCTATGTCGCGATATTTCTGAGCTGCAAGAAAGAACAAAGGTAAAGTTTCATATCTTCCCTGAGACAGAAGATTATGTGGCCCATATTAAGCGGGCTTCACGTCTTAAACCCGAAGCTATGCTTGCCCATATTTATGTGCGCTATTTGGGCGACCTCAATGGCGGTCAAGTCATGAAGCGATTACTGATTAAATCGCTCAACCTCCCCGAAGATGCGCTTACGTTTTATGATTTTAATCAGGTCGAAAATATGAAATTATTCAAGCAAGATTTCCGACACGCGATTAACCGGATTAGATTATCAGCAGAAAAACGTGAAATTGCGACACAAGCTGCGAAACGCGCTTTTGAATTTAATATAAGTCTGTCGAAATCTTTGGAGAAAACGGATTAATTAATTCAACCCAAGAACATCGGGAAGGACTTGTCGCAACTCAAATTTCAAGACCTTGCCCGTCCCATTACGCGGTAATTCATCAACAATATGCAAGTGTTGCGGCTGTTTATATTTAGCAAGTTTATCACCAACATGCCCTAGGACATCTTCTAAACACAGAGTTTGATCTTTGTGAACCGCAGCGACAACGCAACCCGTTTCACCCCATTTCGGATCTTTCACACCGACAACAGCCACTTCTTTTATCTGCGGCATTTGATAGAGAAGGTTTTCAATCTCTGCCGGATACACATTTTCCCCGCCGGAGATATACATATCTTTGATGCGGTCTTCGATATAGATATAGCCCTCTTCATCGCGTCGCCCAATATCGCCGGAGCGGAACCAGCCATCG
Source organism: uncultured Algimonas sp. (assembly GCA_964435725.1). Classification (GTDB taxonomy): domain Bacteria; phylum Pseudomonadota; class Alphaproteobacteria; order Caulobacterales; family Maricaulaceae; genus Litorimonas. Next base: position 3,609 of record CAYTAJ010000071.1, on the reverse strand, counting down.
ACAAAGGCTTTTTTATTGGCCTCTTCATTGCGCCAATATCCGGGCGTCACTGACAGGCCTTTAAACCAAATTTCACCCTGTTCATTGGCACCGCATTCCTGACCGTCCATGCTCATAATTTTGATTTTTGTGTGCATGAGCGGACGGCCCGCAGACCCGACTTTAGCCGGAATATCTTCTTTACGCGTCATGCAACCGGCGGCGGCTGTTTCTGTCATGCCGTAGCCTTCTTGAATAAGGATTCCCTTTTCGCGCCACCATTCCATCAGAGCAATCGGCACGGCTTCTGCCCCGCAAAGCGCAATTTCAATACGAGAAAAGTCAGTGCTTTCTACATCGGGATGGGCGCGCATCGCATTATAGGCCGCAGGCACCATAAACATGATATTGATATTTAAATCAGGATTATTAAGTGCCGCCAAAGTCGCCCCCGGATCAAAGAGCCGCATAATCACGCAAGTTCCGCCGACCCAGAGGGACGGAAGCGCGGTTACATTTAATCCACCAATATGGAAAAGCGGCATATTATTGAGTGCCACATTACTTGGCCCTGCCCCTTCCACACGGACCGCCGCACTATTGGTGAATTCAAGCATAGCATGCGTGATGATGACGCCTTTGGGCGAGCCTGTCGTACCCGATGAATACATCAGCAAAGCTTGGTCATTCATTTCGTTGGAATGGCTTTCATAAATCGGTGTCGCCGCAGCCAGACCTTGCTCATATTCCGTATCGCCTCCGACACCGTCTGTGTTCACCCAATGCAGAACCTTTGTCTGCGGACGCGTCGCATCGGCCACCGCCGTAAACGGCACATCGACCAAAACCAAAGACGCTTCCGCGTCATTCAAAATATAGGCGAGCTCGGGCGGGGTCAGGCGAAAATTCAGCGCGAGGCACACCGCGCCTATTCGCCAACAACCAAATATTAATTCCATCACATCCGTCGTGTTCAACGTCAGATAAGCCACGCGATCACCGGCCTTGATACCCTTAGATTTCAGGAAACCCGCGACACGCCCGACGCGCTCATTCATCTCCGCATAGGTAAAATCCCGACCACTCGCGAGATCAAACATGGCGCGTTTATGCGGCGTGGCTTCGGCGTGATACTCAATCCAGTCTCTGACGACTAAAGACATATTTCCCCGCAATTTTTATTATTGATAGCTCTCTCTCTATAGACAGGCCAGTGAGGACAGCGCAATATAACTTCATGTCATCTCATTCTTTTCAAACGGTTTCTGATATTCGCATTGAAAATGGCGGCGCTTTGAAGCTGGATTATTTCGTGGATGGGCTTTGTCCGAATAAACGCGTTGCCATCATTACGGATAAAGGCATTACCGCCCTCGGCTTGATGGATGCTGGCATAGCCGCGCTGAGAGACGCGGGCTATAAAGTCATGGTCTTTGATGATGTCGTCGCGGATCCGCCCGAAGAGATTGTCTTGCAAGGCGTGGCGGCGGTGAAAGACTTTGATGCGGGATTAATCATTGGCTTTGGCGGGGGCAGCCCCATGGATACGGCCAAAGTGATTGCCTATTTGGCGGCGAATGATCGCCCTATTGGGTCCGTTTATGGCGTTGGCCTAGCCGTGGGGCCGCGCTTGCCCTTGCTCCTCATTCCAACAACAGCCGGTACAGGATCAGAAGTCACAAATGTCGCCATCATTACCACGGGCAAAACCGAGAAAAGCGGTATCGTCGCCGATGCGCTATATGCCGACCGGGTCTTACTCGACAGCGCATTGACGGTCGGCTTACCAAAATCCATCACAGCTTCTACCGGTATCGATGCCATGGTCCATGCGATTGAAGCCTATACATCAGTGAAACAGAAAAACCCTTTATCGGACGCGCTCGCCCTCACCGCGCTTAACAAATTACGAAACTCAATTGTGCAGGCCTGCAATCACCCCGATGATTTGGACGCGCGCGAAACCATGTTGATTGGCGCTATGCTCGCCGGGCAAGCCTTTTCCAATGCGCCTGTTGGGGCCGTTCACGCCCTCGCTTATCCGCTGGGCGGATTTTTCCATGTGCCGCATGGCCTGTCTAATGCGCTCGTTTTGGATGAGGTGCTGAAATATAATCAGCCCAAAGCCGATAGCTGGTATGCCGAAATTGCCAAGAGCCTGGGCTTAGGCGAAAGCAGCACAGCGCTGATTGACGACCTCATTCGCATCAAACATGAAACATCTGTGCCGCTCACTCTATCAGAGGTGAATATCCCCGCCGACGCCATTCCGGTCATGGCTGAAGACGCGATGACCAAAGACCGCGTTTTACAAAACAACCCGCGGGAAATGACCTATGATGCCACGGTGAAAATCTATGAGGCGATTTTGTGAGCCGCCCGAAACCAGACAGTCTCGACACTTATAAATATAGCCTCGAGATACAAACGCGCTGGGCCGATAATGATATTTATGGCCATGTGAATAATGCGGTTTATTATTTTTATTTCGACACGGTTGTGAATGAGTTTCTGATTTCCAAGGGCCTGTTGGATGTTGAAACAAGCGAAACCATCGGCCTCGTCGTCAATACCAATTGCGATTATTTCGCCCCGATAAGCTTTCCGGATAAAGTGAATGCCGCTATGCGCGTCGCCCGAATTGGGTCATCCAGCGTGACTTATGAGGTCGGCCTTTTTCGCAATGACGAAACCACCGCCGCCGCGCAGGGCCAATTTACCCATGTTTATGTCAATCGAGAAACAAGACGACCTGTGGCGATTTCTGATAAAATGCGAGACGCTTTATCTCGCCTAACGTGAAGACTAAGCCGTAAAATCAATATTCCAGTGTCGCGCGGCGAGTGTTACGAGCGCCCGCTCACTCACATGGACTTCGCCATCCGCTTGGGAAATATCTTTCATGACAGATAATATTGAGCCCTTATCTTCGACATCTGAGAGATTTTCGACAACCACGTAAAACCAATCTTTGAAATAAGGTGTCGTGATTTTTTCACGAATATCCTCCTTATTCATTTCATACCAGGCGAGTAATTTGGCTTCGGATAGTTTTGGTTCTATTTTGCGGAGCGTTGTCAGAGTATTCGCCGCTTTCAAAAACGTTTCAATCTCACTGGAAAAGACACGACCATCCGCGAATATAGTGGCTGCCAACAGGCTTAAAATGTCATTTAACTGACCGTTTTCCATGTATCCCCCAGTCCAATCCACAAGACCTAGATAGCGTTAGATGAACAGAACATGACTATTTTAAAAAACGACGACATAGGCGTTTTAGTTGTCCGGTGTCCATATATTTTCTAAGAGAATTTAGACTAAATCACCCCTCGGGAGTTACGTGTTGCATCATAGGTCATTGCTATTATCTCGGAGACAATTTTTAGGCGGATCAAGTGCCTCAATTTTATTGTCTGGGTGTTCCAAAGCCCCTGTTGCGGAGACCCAAACAAAAGGGGCGTGGTCATCTGCGCCCTCCCTGCCGCAAGCGGTGCAGGAGATTTATCCTTGCGCACATAATAGCCGCCTTCATCAAGCGGGGGGCTTTATCGCCACTGACGGACGGATTAGCGGGCCAACGGCGGCGCATTATTCTTGGGGTGTAGGAGAGACCGCTTGGCGAGAAGAAAC
>CAYTAJ010000070.1:0-12158 GCA_964435725.1 uncultured Algimonas sp. | reverse complement strand
TATGAATTGTGGCGAAAAAAAGTGATGCATTTTCGCAACTTTCGATAAAAAACCTTTTAAAATGTGATAAATAGGCTTAATCAACTGTGGCCATACGGAATTATTTCGTGATAGAGCAGTGGTAGATGTGTCGCGTGGGACTTGCGGCAATCGCAAATTAACAGAAAATGGCCTCGGCCATTACGGAGGAAAAAACCATGAAGCAGAAGCTTCTTTTTGCAGCGGCAACAGCCGCTTTGATGGCAGCGCCATCACTTGCAGCCGCTCAAGATAGTGGTTGGTATTTACGCGGTAACGCTGGTTATGGCACTCATACGGATGGCGAATTTTCGGGTGGCTTCGTTGGTGATGTTGAATCTGAAGGTAACGCCGCGTTATCACTCGGTTTAGGATATGAGTTTGATAACAACTGGCGTCTCGAGACTGATGCGAGCACTCTCTGGACAGATTTGGGTTCGATTGGTCAACAGCCTAGCAGTTTTGCGAAATTAAGAACAAACAACTTAATGCTCAATGCCATTTATGATTTTGACGAATTTGGCAATTGGGAGCCCTACGTTGGTGCAGGTGTCGGACTTGTGAGAGCCTCTTTATCAGCTCAAGCACATGACTTCTCACCAGGCTTCAACGGACCGACGGCTGTATTGGCTCAAAACCCAGCCTGTCCAGGTGCATTTGACGGCTTTAATGTGAATTCTTGTGAAGTTGATGGGAATGACACAGGCTTAGGTTGGCAAGTACTTGCTGGTCTCGGTTATGACATCACAGATAATCTGACATGGGATACACACTATAAGTATTTTGATACATCAGAGTTGGACTTTGTTGGTACCCGTTCTAGCACTGCTGGAACCGTGAGCGATTTGCTTACGACACTTGATGGTGTCGGTGGCCACAGCTTGATGACAGGTTTCCGTTACCGCTTTGGTGGCGCAACTCCACCACCACCACCACCACCTCCAACACCAACAGCTGACTTCCAGTGCTGGGACGGTTCAATGGTGTTTAATGCGAACCAGTGTCCGCCAGAAGTTGTTGCGCCTGTCGCTGACGTACAGTGTTGGGATGGTTCAATGGTCTTCAACGCTGCTGAATGTCCCGCGCAGCCGACATACAAATGTTGGGATGGTTCAATCGTTTCAGATCTTTCAATCTGTCCTGCTCAAACGCGTTCAGGGCAAACTGTTGCTTCACTCTGTGGTAGCCAGTACCGTCAAGAAATCATCTATTATGAATTTGACAAAGGTCAGTCTGCTGAAACACGTAACACAATCAACCGTATCCTAGATATCGGTCAGTTCTGTCAGGTAGACAATATCCGCGTTGTTGGTCACACAGACTCTTCTGGTTCAGCGGCTTACAACCTTGCGCTTTCTAAGCGTCGCGCGAAGGATGCGGCTGATGAGCTCGTCCGTCAGGGTATTAGCTCTGCGGTTATCTCGTCAGAAGGTAAAGGCGAAACAGAATTGTTCGTTCAAACTGGTGACGGTGTTAAGGAGCAGCTTAACCGCCGTACAGAAGTATTGATCTCATTGTCTGAAACAGGCGGTGTTATCAACTAAGCTTCGGTTTAGATATTGAATAGAAAAGCCCAGTTTATCTGGGCTTTTTTTATATCTAAATTTTGAAAATAACTGCACCTTCGGACGTCTAAATTGGCAAGTCTTCAACAGACGTTTGATGGCTATCACGACGAAGGAATTAAATTCGTGAAAGTGCGGCTGTAGATTCTGGGTGTGTTAGATCAAAGACGTCAGCGAACTGTTTAAAACACCTTGCATTAAGACACTTTCAACTCGGTATGTGGCATGTGAAGAGCCTGATAAGGTTTTGAAATTACTCGGCAACTTGCTTTTTATGCGTACTGTATTCCAGCGTCCCTTTTTGGATAAGGGTGTCAGTTTCTAGAATAGCTTGCGGTGTATAGGCTGTGTCATCTTCGCTGAGAGCCTTGTAGAGCGGAGCGAAATCCTGCTGTGTTGCCTCGAATAATTGGTCAAAAGACTCAATCACGAAATAGCAATCCTGATAATCATCAATCTTATAATTCGTTCGCATAACGCGCATGAGGTCGAAGCCGATATGGTGGGGGGACGGATCCTCCAGACTATATTTGACCTCGCCATAAGAAGAGACAATCCCAGCGCCATAATGGCGCAAACCAGCGGGCGTTTTTATAAGACCAAATTCGACGGTATACCAATAAAGGCGCGCCAGATTAGGAAGGGCATTATATTTCAATGATCGCAAACCTCCTTGCCCATAGGCCTGCATATAATCCGCAAAGACGGGGTGCGTTAAGAGGGGTACATGGCCAAATATATCATGGAAAATATCCGGCTCTTGTAGATAATCAAGTTGCTCGCGCTTACGAATGAACCGCCCGGCTGGAAAACGCTTATTGGCCAAATGCTCAAAAAACACATCATCCGGGACAAGGTGAGGAACCATCACAACCGTCCAGCCCGTAAGAGCCTCAAGTTTGGGGTTAAGCTCATCCAGATTAGGGATGCCTGACTCACTCAAGGTTAGCTTGTCTAGCCCTTCCATGAATTCATCAGTTGTTCGGCCTTTTAAAACTTCGGCCTGTCTCTCGTAAAGCGTATCCCACACGGCGTGCTCTTCGTCGGAATATTCTTCCCACATTTGCTTGATAGTGAAATCATCGGCAGGCGTTTGTGCGGCAATGACTGGATCATCAATCATGGTGTCTCTTTGTTGGATATTCGGACGTGAGTAATTATTACTAATCTAAGACACAAATAGATGTATATCATTCTCCATTTATATCTAAACCCGCATTAAAATTTTAAAAGTGCCAATAATTTGAGAGGAATTGCAAAAATACTCTATTCACCGAATAGCTTTCCCAATGACTTTTCTAGCTCTGATTTTTCATCTTCTTGATCTTTTGCATTATCTGTCTCGTCTTTTTTCTCATCATCTTTTTTGGATGGTAGTCCTAAGAGGCCGCCTAAGGCATTTGTAACAGCGTCTTCAGCGGAAGGTGGGGTCGCAGGTGCAGCAGTCTCCGACCCTGATGCGTCTGTATCTTGAGACTGTGTGTTGGAACCGGATGTTTGGCCGCCGCCAATAATTCCTCCTAGGATATTACCGACAGGACCACCCACATTATCTGTGATGCGCTTTGCGGCTTCGGCCTTTGCTTTTGATGTAACAATCTCAGTTAAAAATTCTGCGTCCAAGCCAGCTGACGCTGAACCGAAACCGCCTGAGAACTTCAGGGGTATACCAAAAGCTGCAAGTTTATTGGCGTTTTCGCCCTGAGCACGCGGTCTAAAGCGAAAGTCTATCGTTTGATTCCCTAAGTCGATTTCTCCAAGTCCGGTGGCAGAGACGTCTTTGGCAGATAGATCGAATTCATTGATAGAAACGACGCCGTTTTTAATTTCGAAAAGGGCTGCAATATCCTCATAGATGGTTTCATATTGAGCGCCGATACCGCCGGGTAATTGTCTGGCTGTCAAAGCTTGATCGAGACCCGATAAGAATTGTGCCGTATCGATTCCTTTGATCGATCCAGAGGCCAGATTAAAGCCGCCTTGGCCGTTTAGGTTTCGCATAATCTCCGCTTGGCTCCGGCCTGATGCAGAAATTGTTAAATCCGTTTTAGCTTTACCAGAGGCCTGTGTGAAACCGGCTATGGCTGTGAGGAAGTTATTGCCGTTAAGTTTGTCGAGCCCCGCAGTGAGTGTGAGCTCAGGCACAGACTTCGACGCATCGAATGTCAAATCGACGCGTCCCCCGCCGCTGTAGAGTGATAAATTTGGCAAATCCGCAACGAGCACGCCGTTTTGCAAGGTCGCATTTATATTTGTCTGGCCCAAAGAAAGCCTGTCTGTCACCACGTTAGGTGTTGATAGATTAAAGGTACCGTCTACGGCCTTGAAGGCCTCCACATTGATAGGGGCCTCACTCCAGGGCTGAATTTCGCCTGACGGGTTCTGCGCACTATAACTTGCCATATAGGGGCGTAAGTCCAATCCATCCAATGAGAGGTTTGCCTTTAGCTCTGGCTTGGTACCGGTGAGCAGGACCGTCGCTTCGCCAGTGCCTGCAATATCGTCAAACTCTATTTTTGCACCTCCAAGACTAAGCGCTTGCGCCGTTCCGCTCAAAGCGCCTTCGAGAGCAACAGTTTGAAAAATTGCACCACTCTGTGTATTTGGCGGGAGTTCAGTGCCCCCAAGCGCGGCCAAAGCCCGTAAATCGGTGATATTAGCCTCAAGCTGCCCCTCTAAGGAGAGGGCATTCTCGTCATTTAACGCATATTGACCGCCGCCTATATAAGTTCCGTTCAAGAGGCCTTGGCTTAGAGAAGCGTTTAAAGCAGAGAGCATAAATGTCTGATTTTGCGTCACTATGTTTCCGGATGTCTCTAACGTTTTGATGGCTTGAGAATAAGGAACAGGTTCAGGTAAGCGTTTTGTAACCTCTGATAAATCGGCGATTTTGAGGGTAAAGTCGCCATTCGCTGTCGGTGTTTCCGCGACGTTCAAACCGCCTGAGAATGTACCATTTACGGCCCCGTTTTCCGCTCCGGCTGTCATGTCGGTGAGTGTGATGGTCTCGCCATCAACTTTGACCATGCCTTTCGCTGTGACGGTTCGCAGTAAGGAAGCGTAATCATTTTCAAGTTTCATTTTTTGCGCAATGTCAGCCAGATCGTCGATTTTTGTCTCAAAGCGTCCTGAGGCAGTGGCTTCCCCGTTATCGTAACGGCCATCGCCAGTATATGAGGCAACGAGCCCCTCTCCTTGAAGGGAGATATCCAATGAGTTCGCTGAAACCGTCCCGCCGAGATAAGTTACATCACCCTTAGCACTCAGAGAGTTGAGGAGGTCAACATAGGGTATATCTTGCGGAGAGAGGGCGGATAGTGCGTCAATGTCTGAAATATTACTGTCTAACTGGCCTTGAAAGTCGAGATCTTGTGACGCCAAAAACTGCCCATCAATGCGCAATGTTCCGAAACCGGTTTCTAGGTTAACGTTCAGGGGTGTTTCTTTCCCATCCAAAAAAGCTCTTGGGCTATCGAGTGTGAGGTCAATATTCGAACGTTGGTCTTCATAATCAAGCGCGAGGTCGATTTCTAAACTCCCGGCCAATCCCGGCAAAGCTAGGGTGCCGTCTATATCTTCAAGTCTGTAGTTTTGTCCCGCCACAGCATCAACGTAACTTATACGACCATCAACGAGTGTGAACTTTTCAATTTGTGGGTCGAGTGTATTGAAACGTCCGTCTCTTTTAAAAGGGCCTTCATCTATTTTGGAATCATTGGCCTCAGCTTGCTCAATGCTCTCCCAATTGGCGCGACCATCGGCGCGGCGTTCTAGTGAAATGATGGGTTTTATTAAATCGAAGCCTGATATCTCCACGCGTTTCGAGAGGAGAGGGAGAAGACGTATCCGTGCTTCCAAGGTTTCAATAGAAAGCAGCTCAGACTCCGTGAAGCCTTCATAGTTTTTTATGCTTACGCCAGATGTTTTTGCACGAATAAAGGGGAAGGATTGCAATTTTACATCGCCCGAGATTGTAACGTCTCGACCTAATTCTTTGGAGAGCTGGGTTTCGATTTTATCCTTATAAACATCGGAAGGAATAAGCCCCGGCAGGAAAAGAACGAGGCCTAAAAATAGGATAACGATGAAGACGATTCCGAATATAATTTTACGCATGAAAAACTCCCAATCAGACCCTAGCTAAGCGAGGCAAGATGAACCAATCCTGCACGATATTTCACCTATTGACCTTTTAACTATAAATCCAAACACCTTTAAGTTATACTCATTTCATAAAAATGGGACATTTAGGAGGATGACGCATGTGTTTTAATCACGACCATAAGTCCAACCATAACACAAAAAAGGCTGATACAGTCTTACAAGGTCGAAGGAAATTCGTAACGAACCTGGCGGCCGGGACAGCTATTGCGGCGACTGGGGCGAGCGTTTCTTCCTGTGCGACTAATGCTGCAACGGGTCGTAAACAGCTCGTAGGTTTTGCTCCAGGTGGTGCGGCACTTAGTAATATGGCGGCGGCTTCTTGGGCGGAGATGAAAGAAAAGACACCCACATCGAATGATCCGCGTTATACCAATCGCCTTCGAAATATTGGCGGGCGCATTTCTCGCGGTGCGGGCCGCGCCGATCAACAATGGGATTATGCCGTTTTTGATACGGAGGATAAGAACGCATTTGTTTTACCGGGCAATAGGGTCGGTTTTTATAAAGGTATGATGGATTTCACTGATAATGATGACCAAATTGCCGGTATTATGGGGCATGAGGTTGGTCATGTTGCAGGTGAGCATGCTCGTGAACGAATGTCTATGCAGATTGGTACGCAAGTAGCTGTTGTTGGGGGAACTATTTTAGGGAGTTCCCAGTTGTCAAAGCGATGTTCTAAATTAACAGGTGTTCAACGAAATTCTTGTTTGCAGACCGCTAATCAAAACTCTCAGCGACTGCTTCAAGCACTCGGTCTTGGTGCGCAAATTGGTATTGTTTTACCTTATTCTCGTCTTCATGAAAGTGAGTCAGATAAGTTGGGTGTCAACTATATGTATAAGGCGGGCTATGAACCCATGCAGGCTGTGAAGTTGTGGGAGAAAATGGCAGCAAATAATCCAAACCGACCTCCTGAAATTCTATCTACTCACCCTGATCCCGCGAATCGAGCAAGGGATCTTGACGCCTATATTAGACGTCAGGAAAAATTAGGTTCTCAAGGGTTTCAAGATATCCGTACCTAATATCTAAAAGACGTTTGCTGTTTTTCGGCAGGCCTGTGTTAAAAACGACTTGAATGGCGGGTGCGCTTCGGCTAGGTGTCCCGCCACATTAGATGCCGCCTTAGCTCAGTTGGTTAGAGCGCCGGTTTGTGGAACCGGAGGTCCTTGGTTCGAGACCAAGAGGCGGTACCATTTCTCTCCTTTCCAACGCTTTGCAATAACACCTGATTAACCCTGTTTGTGTAGGGCTAAATCATGCGTTTTGAGAATGACATTATCTGCGTTGATGACGTACGAATAGCCGTTCAGGATAGCCTTCCTGAAAACCGTGCCAATGCCACTATGCGCCTCGCGAAAGCGGTGAAAAACCCAAATTTAAGTGAAAAAGACCGCGCTTATGCGAATAAGGTTTTGGCCGTTATCAGCGAGGATGTCTCTGATCTTGTTCGGCGTGCTCTGGCCATAACACTACGTAACTCGCTTTTCATTCCAAAAGAGGTTCTAGGCAGGCTTATTCAAGATATCGACTCAATTGCTGTTCCGCTTATTCAGCATTCCCCGGTTTTAACGGATGATGACCTCGGTTTGATATTGAAATCCGGTATTGCGGGCAAAATACGAGCCGTCGCAGCGAGGGCTGATTTATCAAATCATGTCATCCAGTCTTTGATAAGCTCAGGGGACGTCAATGCCGTTCAAGAACTGGCGGCGAATGATCGTATCACCTTGAGTGCAGAAGCAGCAGAGTCCATGATTGCAGCTTATCGGGAAGATGATTTGATTAAGGCCGCTCTTCTCAATCGTGCCTCTATGCCAATGTCTGTCGTCGAAAAACTCGTCGCCGTCTCGAGTGACGATATTGCCGACCGTCTCTATGCGGACACTAATCTACAACGTTCTCAGACAAAACAGATTGGCGCCGAAACCTATCAACGTACTTTAGTCAGCTTGCCGAATGAACATTTTAGTGAAAAGGCGCTCAAAGACCTAGTGGCTAATATGAAAGAGAGAGAACGGCTCACACCGACCATTATTCTTCGTGCTATGGGGCTTGGGCAAATTGGAATGGTGCATTACGGCTTGTCTTCCTTGGCTGGTCTCTCCGTCCGAAAAGTTGTCTTAATGTTGCATGATACAGGACCATTCGCTCTGCGCGGACTCTGCGCTAAAGCCGGGTTGGATGAAGCGCAGTCTTTGTTCATGTCACATGCTATCAAAATATATTCAGATTTGGAAAGCATAGGAGAAACCCTGAGTGCCAATGACTTCCAAAACCGTATGATAGAACGTGTTTTGACGATGCCGAAAGGGTTGTCGGACCGCGATGCCGATTACTTCATGGGTATATTGGATGGCTTATCAGAAGAGATGACTTAAGTCGAAAACTGCTCGCGTAGGATTTTTTCGTCCAAGCCGTGATTGGCATCGAAAAGCAGCCTCAGTTTCTTATCGCGGTCTTCCTCAACAACGACACTAAAGACATCACGGATTTCTTGGTTATCTGCTGAGACAGACACAGGGCGCCTGACAGGATCAATCACTGTAAACTCCACTCGCGCATTCGCATTGAGCAAAGCGCCACGCCACCGACGAGGCCTAAAGGCACTAATGGGTGTGAGGGCTAGAATACGAGACCCCAAAGGAACAACAGGGCCGTGGGCAGAGAGATTATAGGCAGTCGACCCGGCAGGGGTCGCCACCAAAATGCCATCTGCAATCAATTTTTCGAGCCTTTCCTGGCCGTCGACCGTGACAGAAATATGTGCAGCTTGCTGTGTTTGTCTGAAAAGCGAAATTTCATTAAAGGCCAAATCTTCGAAATGGCCCCCTTTGGCTTCTGCGGTCATTTTTAGGGGGCGAACTGTCGTTTTTTCTGCCTTTTTCAGACGGTCTTTTAGACCCTCTTCAACATAGGCATTCATAAGAAAGCCGACTGTTCCACGATTCATGCCATAAACGGGCAGGCCTCTTTGTACCAACGTCGTGTGTCGACGTAGTGTTTGAAGCATAAATCCATCACCGCCAAGTGAAATGAGAACGTCAGCATCTGCGGCGTCTACATTTCCATAGAGTGCCGTAAGGTTCTTTAAAGCCGCTTGTGCGTCCGGTTTTTGGCTCGCGACGAAGGCAAGTTTTTCAAAGCCTTGTTCAGTCATGTCTGGGACCATAGCCCTTTCTTATTGTTCAATTCTTTTGTCCTTAACATTTGACCTAAGGCTCTGGCAAAGCCTAAAAGCGTCTAGGGGTAATGGGATGGGACAAAACCTTAAATGGGTATTGTTATGCGTGGCGGCAATCGCTGCCATATTGCATAGTGCAGAAAAAGCACATGCGAGCGCTTGGGCTTTAGCCCCGGGCGAAGCTCAATTAATTATGACGACAGCCGTTAGCGAGGCGAGTAGCCTTATTGGTTCTGATGGAAACAGTATTGCGCTGAGTGATTTCTCCAAAGTTGATAGCCGTCTCTACTTTGAATGGGGGTTGTTTAAGTCCGTGATGTTTGTCGGTCAGGCGGGTCATCAGACTATCAATTTTCAAGGCGCGGGTAGTGATGTCAATTTTAGCGGCTTTGATGAAACTAAGTTGGGTCTTCAATATGAGTTTCGTCGACGTGAAGGAGAGGCGGCTAGTGTTTTGGCGTCCTATGTCATCGATGGGAGCTTGGACGACCCACGTCTTAACATAGGCGGCCGCAATGATGAGGTGGAATTTCGGGCTTTATATGGTTGCAGTAAAAAGGTGGAAGGCGATGACCCATTGAAATGGGTTTGGTTTGCGGATGTTCAACTAGCGTCTCGCTATGATCTAAAGAGCGATATTGTCAGTCGGTGGCAGCTCGATACAACACTCGGCATAAAACCCAATGAAAAATGGATGTGGCTAGGTCAGCTATACATTTTGGATATCAAAGAGCAGCAAATCGCACAATTTACGACGCCCAGCGTGCAACAAGCAAAAGCTGAACTGTCATTTGCTTATCGCATACGACCAAAGCGCTATGCGCAATTGGGGCTGACCCAGACCTTTGCCGGGCGGAACATCGTAAAAGAGCGCGGCTTGTTTTTTGCGATCTGGCAAGAATTCTAATCTATTGCTCTTCGTTTGTTTCCGGAATGGTCTCTGATTTGAGATAAGCGATAACAGCGGCGCGGTCTTCAGCCTTTTTTAGCCCAACAAAGCTCATTCGGTTTTTCGGGATAAAAGCGCTTGGGCGAGCCAAATACTGATCCAGCGTATCATCATCCCATGTCACATCGGCCGCGACCATAGCTTTTGAGTAATTAAAGCCGTCTTTAGACCCAGCTTTAGCGCCAAAAAAGCCGTAGAGATTTGGACCAACCTTGTGCTTCCCACCATCCTCAAGCGTATGACAGGCGACACAGCGTTTATATAAGCGTTTCCCTTTGGCAAGCGGGTCAACTGACGCCATTTTTACAGAGTCATTAGACGATGTAGTTGTTGATGAAGAGGCAGGGGACTTAGAGGATGCTTCTGTTGCGGATGAATTGTCACTGCCGCAGGCCGCAAAGATAATCGCAGCAGATCCAAAGGCGAGGAGTTTAGAGAGTTTGGTCATGAGATTGAAAAATCCCTGATTTGATTGAAACTGTGTCATACTAAATCGCATCCGCTCAAATTATTTTGACCTCCATCAAATCAATCAAAATCGTATGGAGGGAATGTGGCAAAAAGCCTCTTATCGGCTGAGCCGCTTTATGGCATGAGCCAATCGACTTTTAAATCGGAGTTTTGTGATGACATTTAATGCCCCTGTCAAAGCTATGCAGTTCCTGCTCAACCATAGTATCGATATGGATGCTATTCGTGCATTTCCACAATTCTCTGATGCTAGCGATGAATTAATCAATGATATTCTTACGGGCGCTGCGTCTTTTGCCGCCGATGTGATTGCGCCGACAAACTGGGATGGCGATCAAAATCCAGCCCAACTCAATGGTGACGATGTTACCGCCTCACCGGGATTTAAGGAAGCGTATGAAGCTTTTGTCGAGGGCGGTTGGCAGACACTGGCTACACCGGCTGACATTGGCGGTATGGGCCTGCCTAGCGTTGTCAGTGTGGCGACAAACGAGATGATTTATGCCTCCAACATGGCCTTTGGTCTTTGCCCCATGCTGACATCGAGTGCTGTCAAGGCCATCAACGCCCATGCCAACCAAGACCTGCAGGATATATATCTGCCGAAAATGGTCACGGGTGAGTGGAGTGGGGCGATGTGCCTGACGGAGCCACAAGCTGGGTCAGACCTCGGCCCTGTAAGAACTAAAGCAATCGACAATGGTGATGGCACTTACAGTATAACCGGACAAAAGATTTATATCACATGGGGTGATCATGATTGTGCGGACAATATTATCCATCTTGTGCTTGCGCGCTTGCCGGATGCGCCGGAAGGCTCTCGTGGTATTTCACTGTTCCTTTGCCCAAAACGGTTCGTTAATGCAGACGGCTCTCTTGGAGAACGTAATAAATTCAAACCGATAGGATTAGAACATAAACTGGGCATTCATGGCTCGCCGACGTGTGTGATGGAGTTTGACGGCGCAACAGGATGGCTTGTTGGAGAAGTCAATCGTGGTTTGGCGTGTATGTTCACTATGATGAATGAAGCCCGTCTTTTCGTGGGTGTGCAAGGCGTCGCCATCGGCGAGCGCGCCTATCAAGCCGCGCTTCAATATGCGCAAGATCGGGTCCAAGGAAAGCCCATTGGTCAAAGCGCCAATGACCCAATCATCGGTCACCCAGATGTGCGCCGTATGTTAATTGATATGAAAACGCGGCTAATGGGTGCGCGTGCTATTGCTATGGCCACTGCGGCTGCAACAGATATTGCGGCGGTGAGTGATGATGAAGCTTTAGTCAAAGCCGCGCATCAACGTGATGCTCTTTTAACACCCATAACCAAGTCTTATGGCTCGGATACAGGCGTCGATGTGGCGTCTATCGGGGTGCAAATCCACGGGGGCATGGGCTTTGTGGAAGAAACAGGCGCGGCGCAACACTATCGAGATGCCCGTATTGCTCCGATTTATGAAGGCACAAATGGTATTCAGGCCATTGATCTGGTCGGTCGCAAAGTCCGCCGTGACGGAGGAGAGGCGATGCGCGACTTGATTGCGGAGCTTAAAGATATTCATGCCTTAACCGAAAGCGCATCAGGCACAAATGATGTCGATCTGAGTGTCTGCGTCAAAGCTCTGTCAGACGGTATTGAAACGCTCTCTACCGCGACAGATATCATCCTGAATGCGACTGAAAAGGACGCTTTGAGCGTTGCCATGCCATACTTGAATCTCGCCGCACAGGTCATTTCAGGCGCGTTCCTCATCAAATCTGTCGCAAACGGCCTCCAAGCCGGGGATGAATTGGCAGGTAGCATGGC
>CAYTAJ010000069.1:8199-12351 GCA_964435725.1 uncultured Algimonas sp. | reverse complement strand
TTGGCCTCTCAACTTTCCGGTTGGGCCTTGGACATCCTGACGGAAGCACAAGAATCTGAGCGTCGTCAGAAAGAATTCGCTGAACGCTCGAGCCTCTTTATGGAAGGCTTGGATGTGGACGAAATGGTCGCCCAGCTCTTGGTTGCCGAAGGCTTCGAGACCATGGAAGAAGTCGGTTATGTGGCGCTTGATGATTTGACATCAATTGACGGCTTTGACGAAGAAACAGCTGAAGAGCTTCAAGCGCGTGCGCGTGAATATCTTGACCGTATTGCAGAAGAGCAAAACCAAGCCCGTATCGCCGCAGGTGTCGAAGATGACGTCCTCGACATTGAAGGGGTTACGCTGCCAATGGCGGTTATCTTTGGTGAGAATGAGATCAAAACGGTTGAAGATGTTGCCGGCCTCGTACCGGATGATTTGAACGGCTATACCGAATTTAAAGATGGTGAGCGCATTCACGAAGAGGGTATGATTGAGCATATGGGCTTATCAAACGAAGAAGCCACTGACCTCATCATGCAAGCCCGTGTCAAGGCCGGTTGGATTGAAGCCTCTGCGCTTGAAACCGAAGAAGAGGTTGAGTTGGACGAAGAGGGTAATCCCGTTCCAACCGCTGAATCTGTTTTCGAGGGCGCTTAACGCGTTAGTCGAGGGCCTAAGATGAACTCGCCCGCCGACATCGCAGACGACGCACTCGAATATGGCCCTGATAAACGGGGCCATAAATCACGGGAACGTAAATGTGTGGCGTTGAACGCGGTGCGCGATCCAAAAGAGATGGTGCGCTTTGTTCGCGACCCCGACAATCAAGTGGTCGCGGATATTGCCGGAAAGCTTCCGGGGCGCGGTGTTTGGGTCAGTGCCGATCTTGAATTATTGCAAAAGGCGATGAAGTCAGGCGCCTTCGCACGTGGCTTTAAATCAAAAGTGAGCGTGCCAGATGACCTCACAGAACAAGTCGAAGCGGGTTTACGTCGTTCAGTGACCGGTCTTTTGGCAATGGCCAAAAAATCCGGACAGATTGCCCTAGGCTATGACCAAACCATGGGTATGACGCGTGAAGGTGTTTTAGGCCTGCGCATTGAAGCCAAAAATGGGTCCGCAGATGGGCGCGGTAAAATCAGAACGCTTTCTCGTGCGATTGCCCGAGAATTAGAGTTAGGTGACCCAGCGACAATTGGGTGTTTCACCAAAGAAGAATTGGGTGATATAATGGGACGTGAAAATCTCGTCCACGCCGGCATTCCACAGGGTAAGTTATGCCAAAGCTTAAAACAGGAAGCCTTACGGCTTTCTGGATTTATGGCTCTAATTCCAACGGATTGGGATGATTACGACCATGAAGTGAAGACAAAAGACGTATAAAGCGGCGAAACAGCCGCTTTTGAGTGTTGAAATAGTGCGCGCGGACGTTAGGTTACGCGCTCAAAATGAGACGGGTGAAAGTCCGCCTCAAAAAGAAGGCAGCGGAGTTATGACCGTCCCCTTCATTAGAAAGTAAATGATGAACGATACATCTGATAAAAAACCGGCAAGACGCCCGCTGACTTTGAATAAAGGAGGCGCCCGTCCAACACGAGGCCGTACATCCGCGGTAGTTGTCGAGAAGAAGAAAAAAGTGATTGTCCGCCCGGGTACTAAAAAACCCGGTGCGTCGACGGCTGCCCCTAAGATTAAACCGAATATCGCGCCGGTCAATAAGGCGCCAGAGACACCAGCTGAGAAAAAGCCGGTCGTGCCGAATATCGCCCGCCCGGCCCCTATTCCGCGTGTCTCATCGAATAAGGTTGAGACACCTGACATTGAAGTGCCTAAATCAAAGGCTCCTGAGACGCCCAAAGCACCAGCCCCTAAGCTAAAGCCACCCGTTGAAGCCGCAAAGCCTAAGCCTGTAGATGAGGCAGAAGCGGCGCGTGCCTTAGGCCTTTCTGTTGCCGAATATAAAAAACGCCAAGCGGCCCTCGAGAAAGCCCAAGCGGAGCAAGCAGAGCGTGTTGCGCGCCGCAAAGCCGAAGAGGCCGAGCGCCAAAAGCGGATGGAAGAAGAGCGTGAAGCGTTAGCCCGTAAAAAACGCGAAGCGGAAGAAGCTGAACTGCGTCGCATGGAGGAAGAAGAGGAAGCGCGGCGCAAACAAGAAGCTGAAGCCCGTAATGCCCGCAAACCCGTGGGGTCGCCTCTTAATCGCGCTGAAAACGGCGAGGACAATCGATCCGAGCTCGAAAAAGCCGGTGGTCGCGTTAAGAAGAAGCGGGGCAATATGCCTCCGCCTACGCGTTCTAAAGGTGAGCAAAAGCGTCGTCGCGGCAAGCTGACAATTGTATCAGCGCTTTCCGGTGATGACGAACGTCAACGCTCATTAGCGTCCATGAAGCGTGCTCGCGAAAGAGAAAAGCAACGCCAACGCGGCGGCGGCGGTTCACGTGAAAAGGTTCAGCGCGAAGTCACCATTCCCGAAGTCATTTCCATCGGTGATCTGGCCAACCGTATGGCTGAACGTGGTGCAGATGTTGTAAAATATCTGATGCAGCAAGGTCAGATGATGAACATTAACGACATGATTGATGCCGATACGGCACAACTCATTGTCGAAGATTTTGGTCACACGGTTAAACGCGTTGCGGACTCTGACGTCGAAGAAAACTTCATCATTGATGATACACCGTCTGATGAAAAAGATCGCAAGCCTCGCGCGCCTGTCATCGCTGTTATGGGTCACGTCGACCATGGTAAAACATCATTGCTCGATGCTTTACGGTCGACAGATATTGCCTCCGGTGAAGCCGGTGGTATCACACAGCATATCGGTGCCTATCAGCTTAAGCTCAAAACCGGCGACGGCATTACGGTTCTTGATACACCGGGTCACGCCGCCTTCTCTGCCATGCGGACACGCGGGGCTGAGGCCGTGGATATTGTTGTGCTCGTCGTCGCGGCTGATGACGGCATCATGCCACAAACCATCGAATCCATTAAATATGCGCAAGCCGCTGAGAAGCCCATTATTGTTGCCATCAACAAAATGGATTCTTACGACGCTAATCCGCAGAAGGTGGAAACGGACCTTCTCCAGCATAATGTGATTACCGAAAGCATGTCGGGTGAAACACAAGCTGTTCAGGTCTCTGCTCTGAAAAAAACAGGTCTGGATGAACTGGCCGAAGCCATCACGCTTCAAGCGGAATTGATGGACTTGAAAGCCAATCCTAAACGCAATGCGGATGGCTTGGTGATTGAAGCCAAAATCGAAAAGGGACGCGGTCCTGTCTCCACACTCCTGGTCAAACGCGGTACGCTTAAGCGTGGTCAAATTGTTGTGGCCGGTGAGTATTGGGGCAAGGTCAAAGCCTTAACCGATGAGCGTAATAAGACACTGAAAGAAGCCGGACCTTCAACACCTGTCGAAGTTATGGGTTTGGACGGTGCGCCGCAACCGGGCGAGCCTTTTGCGGTGGTCGAAAACGAAGCGCGCGCACGCGAGCTCACCGATTATCGTAAGCAAAAAGCCAAAGACAAAACCTCTGCCGCCCCATCTGCCATGGCCTCCATGGAACAGATGATGGCGAAGCTGAATAATAAAGAAACGTCAGAAATGCCGTTACTTGTTAAAGCGGATGTTCAAGGGTCTGCTGAAGCCATTAAGTCTTCGCTTGAAAATGCGGGCAATGAAGAAGTTATGGCACGAGTCGTCTATGCGGCTGCGGGTGGTATTTCTGAATCCGATGTTCAATTGGCGAAGACATCCGGCGCACCGATTATTGCCTTTAATGTTCGCGCCAATCGCCAAGCCAAAGATTTGGCCGAGCGTGAAGGCGTCGAAATTCGCTATTACTCTGTCATCTATGACCTCATTGATGAGATCAAAGGTGCACTCTCCGGCATGTTGCAACCGGAACGTCGCGAAACCTTTATCGGTTACGCCGAAATCCTCGAAGTCTTCAACATCTCCAAATTGGGTAAAGTTGCGGGTTGTAAGGTTACAGAAGGTCGTGTGGAACGTGGCTCAGGTGTCCGCCTCTTGCGTGATGACGTGGTTATCCATGAAGGCGAGCTTTCAACGCTTAAACGCTTCAAAGACGAAGTGCCAAAAGTCCAAGCCGGCATGGAATGTGGTATGGGCTTTGAAGGGTACCATGACCTACGCAAAGGCGA
>CAYTAJ010000069.1:0-8099 GCA_964435725.1 uncultured Algimonas sp. | reverse complement strand
CCGGCATGGAATGTGGTATGGGCTTTGAAGGGTACCATGACCTACGCAAAGGCGACCAAATCGAATGCTTCACCGTCGAGCTCATTGAACGCTCACTGGATTAAAGCGAGAATAGATTTTATTAAAAAGCCCTCCCCGAATGGAGGGCTTTTTGTTAGGAGTCTTTATGAAGTTTGAATACACTCACAGCGTTTCATTTAGTCAACTCATGACCATACAAATGGAGTTAAGTCGTACACAATTCCCAAAAAATGCTACGCTATCTCCATTATTGATAACGTCATTAATTTTATCTGTCTGTGTATTTGGATTTGCTGTCCCTAGCATCTATTTAGCAAGCTTAGTCAATGAAAAGTTTGGAAGTATCTTAGGTTTCGCTTGTGGAGCCTTTATTGGTTTTTATGTCTATAATAAGTTTGCGGAACCTCTCGTTACACGCCTAAGCGCCAAACAAGCTAAGAATGCGGAAGATATTTTTACGTCAACCTATAAAATTAACCGCAACGGAATAGAGGTTCACGAGAAAGGGCGTTTTACAAAAATTGAGTGGTCTGCAATCACTAGTGTTGTTCAAACGGAAAATTATATCAGCTTTCTATGTAAGGGTTTGTTTTATTATATAAAACGAGACAAAATTGGTGATGAATCTGCCCAAACCCATTTAATAAATCAATGCACTCAATGGCTCGAAAGCGCAAAACAGATTAGTTGATTAATTTAACCCTCCATAAGACAAAATATGTCTTCTAAAGACACGCCACAAAAAAAGAAGACCGGTTTGCTGCCTTTAGCTCTGTCTTTACAGTCACAGCAGGTGGCATTGCTGCCATCGGTGTTGCGGGTCTGTGGATGTATCTCTTTCCCAAACTCCGTTAAACCCAACATCTGAATCATGCTGATATAGAGGGATAACACCCCCTAGCATTCTCATCCGATAAAGCCGATATAGACATCATGAGCAAAAATAGACCCCCTTCACAACGCCAATTAAAAGCCGGAGAATTAATTCGCCGCGCTTTGGCCGAAATTATCGCGAAAGAGAATTTGCGTGACCCCGACCTGCAAGGCGTCAGTGTTACCATATCAGAGGTTCGGGCCTCCCCTGACCTCAAACACGCTATCGTCTATGCGGCACCCTTAGGCGGCGGCGATCCGGACAAAATCATCCAGGCCCTCACCCGGTGTGGGTCATTCCTACGCGGACGTCTGGGGCGAGAGATGGAAATGAAGTCCACACCCCGCCTCAAATTCGTGGCCGACCGGAGTTTTGACACGGCGGAGGATATGGCGAAGCTTCTTGCGGACCCAAAAGTCGCGCAGGATTTAGATTAAATGAAACTATTTCAAATACACCTTCTGTTCTTGGTAGTACTTGCAATGGGTGTGTTCTTTAATGGTTGTGGCGAAACTTCGTCACATAAAATGACAGCTGATCATTTAGCGGCAGAAAAAACTCAATCCTTAGCTGAAAAAACAAACCCTCCATTGGCTGATTTCTCACAGGCCGCAAAAGAGCTCGTGAAAATATCGCCAGATGGTATTGCCATTGGGGAGGTTCATGGGCAACTCACGGGCATTATGCTGTTGGAGGCTGTTACAGAAGCAGCCTTGGATGTTCATGACTCTGTTTTGGTTTTACATGAATTTTCACCACGAGAAGCAGGGCTTAACTTGGGCATGACTCCTAAAGATGGTTTTCAGACCTATGACATGACAGATAAAACATTACCCTTTTGGACAGATAATATTGATAAGCGCGCGACATGGGAATTACATGCCTTCTTTGAAAAGATAGCTGACATGTCGGATGTGAGTCTGTCTTATTTGTGGGATGAGCGGCTCAACCCTCCGCCAAATAAATTAAAAGCGCACGGCATGGCGAAGCGCTGGCAAATTGCGAAACTGGCCCATCCTAATAGCTATATCGTGGCGCTAGGCGGAAATTACCACACGCAAGTATCAGATAGATATCCTTTAGAAGTCACCAATAGTCTTTGTCGTTACGCTCAAGAAAAATTAGGCTTTCGGCCAAGCTGTGTAGCCGTTGACAATTGGTCGTCGCCAAAAGAAAATTGTCAAGACAATCAAACGGCTATTATACGAAAAGGCGAAGATGTTTTTGAACATTGGGATTACGTTGTTTGGCGGCCAGATAGATGTGTTGTTGAGGCACATTGGGTAAACGAGTAAATACTTGCCCCGAAAACGCAAAGGCAACCCCGTTCATGGGTGGGTGATACTCGACAAACCCTATGGCCTTGGCTCGACACAGGCTGTGGGGAAAACGCGATGGTTGTTTAAAGCGCAAAAGGCGGGTCATGCGGGCACGCTTGATCCCCTTGCCTCCGGCATTTTACCGATTGCTTTGGGCGAGGCGACGAAGACTGTGCCCTTTATGATGGATGCGGCTAAGTCTTATGCGTTTCAAATCACCTGGGGCGCGAATACAACGACACAGGACGTTGAAGGCGAAATAACGGAAAGATCCGACATTCGCCCCACGGAAAAAGAGATACGTTCCGTCCTGCCCCAATTCTTAGGCGATATTGACCAAATTCCACCGAAATTCTCTGCCATTAAAATTGAGGGGAAGCGCGCTTATGATCTGGCGCGTGCAGGCGAGGCCGTTGAAATAAAACCCCGACGTGTTTTCATCGACGACATTCAGCTTATTGAAACCACGACGAACACAGCCTCTTTCGCCGTTGATTGCGGAAAAGGCACTTATATTCGTTCCATTGCACGAGATCTCGCTGCCGCGCTTGGCACCTGTGGTCATGTCACAGTCTTACGCCGCACGCGCGTTGGCCCTTTCACGCTTCCGCAGTCAATAACGCTTGCGGAACTGGAACAAACCTGCAATAGGGGCGCCGCCGAGGAGGCATTGCATCCCCTCTCGACCGCACTGGACGACATCCCGGTGCTGGCCGTATTGGATAAGGACGCACATGACTTACGGCACGGTCGGGCTATCGACCTCAATCCTTCTGACATGGCTCTGTCATCTGACCGGGTTTTGGCTATGGAGGGCGAAAGCGAAGTAGCCTTATGTGAAATACGTGACGGGAAAGCCTTCCCCAAACGTGTTTTTAATTTGTAATCATTACGGAGAAACACGATGTCGATTACACCAGAGCGCAAAGCCGCACTCATCACAGAGCACGCCACTAAACCCGGCGATACAGGCTCACCCGAAGTTCAAGTTGCGATTCTGACAGAGCGCATCAAGAACCTGACAGAACACTTTAAAGGTAACAATAAAGACAACCATTCTCGCCGAGGTCTCCTCGCAATGGTGGCGAAACGCCGGAGTCTTTTGGCTTACTTGCAGAAAAAAGATGACGCCCGTTATCAGGCTCTCATCAAAAAGCTTGGTTTACGTCGTTAAACACAAGCCAAATCAAGAAACATAAGGCTGCCCTGTGAAAATTTCTTAGAGGAAAATTCACGCGGTGGCCTTTTGCGCATCTTAAGACAAAAGAATAAGATGCAAAAACCGGGGCATGAGGCCCCAAATCCGAAAGTGCAATAGGGCACTCTAAACCAAGGTTCGACATCGAACCTTATGTATGTACGTAGAAGAAAGAAACTGTACGTTATGTTTGATAAACACACTGTAGAACTTGATTGGGCGGGACGTCCTCTCAAACTCGAAACCGGCGGCATGGCCCGCCAAGCCGATGGCGCGGTTCTCGCCACTTACGGGGATACGGTTGTCCTCGCCACAGCTTGTGCTGCGAAATCAGAAAAACCGGGTCAGAGCTTTTTCCCGCTGACCGTCAACTATATGGAAAAATTCTATGCCGCCGGTAAAGTACCGGGCGGTTATTTCAAGCGCGAAGGTCGCCCGACAGAACGGGAGACATTGATCTCTCGTTTGACAGACCGTCCTATTCGACCGCTTTTCCCAAAGGGCTTTAAAAACGAAGTTCAAATCGTGATTACGGTGCTTCAACACGATCTTGAAAATGAACCTGATATCATTGGCATGATTGCAGCTTCCGCGGCCTTGTCTATCTCCGGTGTGCCGTTCCAAGGCCCTATCGCGGCGTCTCGCGTTGGCCTAATTGATGGCGATTATGTCTTGAACCCAACCCTTGAAGAGATGGAAGACTCAGAACTCGACCTCGTTGTCGCCGGCACAAAAGACGCCATCATGATGGTGGAATCAGAAGCCAAAGAATTGACAGAAGAGCAAATGCTCGGCGCTGTTATGTTCGCCCATGAATCTTGCGAAGACGTTATCGAAGCGATTTCAGAGCTTGTCGAAAAAGCCGGCAAGCCTGTTTGGGATTATGTCCCTGCTGATCTCTCTGCTGAGAAAAAGCAGGTTAAAAAGCTGGCTGAAAAAGGTATTAAAGCGGCTTACAAACTGACAGATAAAATGGAGCGCCAAGGTCTCTTGCGTGACACACGCGAAGCCGCTTGGGCCGAGCTTGGCTATTCAGATGAAAACCCGGAAGGCATGGCCGAGAATGTATTCTCTGATTGTTTCAAATCCATCGAATCTGAGACGGTTCGCACAACGGTCATCAAAACGAAAAAGCGTATCGATGGCCGCAAGCTAGATCAGGTTCGCCCGATTGTTTCCGAAGCCGGTATTTTGCCACGAACACATGGCTCTGCTCTGTTCACACGCGGTGAAACACAAGCGCTTTGTGTGGCGACCCTCGGCACATCAGATGATGAGCAATATGTCGACCAGTTAACAGGCACAATTAAGAACAAATTCCTCCTGCACTATAACTTCCCGCCTTATTCAGTCGGTGAATGTGGTCGTATGGGCGGTACATCACGTCGTGAACATGGTCATGGTAAGCTCGCTTGGCGCGCGCTTCAGGCCGTCTTACCAAGCGAAGACGATTTCCCTTATACCATCCGCCTTGTGTCGGAGATTATGGAATCTAACGGGTCATCCTCTATGGCGACAGTCTGTGGTTGTTCATTGGCGATGATGGATGCGGGTGTGCCGATTAAGCGCCCTGTTTCCGGTATTGCGATGGGTCTTATCAAAGATGAGGCCGGTATCGCCGTTCTCTCTGATATCTTGGGTGACGAAGATCACTTGGGTGATATGGACTTTAAAGTGGCTGGTACATCCGAAGGTATCACATCGCTTCAGATGGATATTAAAATCGCCGGTATTTCCGAAGAGATTATGACAACAGCGCTAGAGCAAGCCAATGCCGGTCGCCTGCATATCTTGGGTGAAATGAACAAAGCGCTGAATGAGTCGCGTGACGAAGTCGGTGAATTTGCACCGCGTATCGAGACCATGAAAATCCCAACGGATAAAATCCGTGACGTGATTGGCACAGGCGGTAAGGTTATCCGTGAAATCGTCGATACAACAGGCGCGCGCGTCTCTGTCGAAGATGACGGTACCATCAAAATCGCCTCAAACGACAAAGCCTCAATTGATGCGGCCGTTGAATGGATTACGGGCCTCACAGCCGAGCCGGAAGTCGGCATGATCTATAAAGGCAAAGTCGTCAAAGTTGTCGACTTCGGTGCCTTTGTGAATTTCTTCGGCCCGAAAGACGGCCTCGTTCATGTCAGCCAGATCAAGCAAGAACGTGTAAACCACCCATCTGATTTCTTGAAAGAAGAGCAAGAAGTCTACGTCAAGCTTATGGGCTTTGATGATCGCGGCAAGGTTCGCCTCTCCATGAAATTCGTTGACCAAGACACAGGTCTCGAAATTCCACGCGAAGAGAAGCCAAAGTCTGATGATTCAGAAGACAAGGGCGGAGACGACGACAAACCGAAAAAGCGCACACGTCGCCCGCGTAAGAAAAAAGAGGACTAATCCTTCGGATTAATCTTTTGGAAGACTAGGAAAAGCCCGCTCTTTTGAGTGGGCTTTTTTGTTTTCGCAACCCAATTGATTTCAACTTCTAATTTTACTACTATTCTTTTCGGGAGCGTTATCGTGATAAAATTACTACTCAGCACACTAACTCTATATTTTATTGTTTCGGGCTATGCTCATGCGTCGGAAACGCCTGATGCCAATGAGAATGGCGAGATAACGGAACAAGAGTTTTTAAATTTTAAGGCAAAAAAATTTAATTCCGTCGATAAAAACTTTGATGCGAAAATAACTCAGGCCGAGATTCAACAATCTTATATAGATCAAATGCAAGAGATTATGAGACAAGCTTTTCGCAGTCTTGATGACAATAAAGACGGAAGGCTGGACCCAGAGGACTTCCATGAAGAATACGGAGCTACAGAAATGGACGACCTCTTGCAGAGCCAAGAAGAGGCCTTCGACCGAATGGATAAAAACAGAAACGATAGTATTTCTCGTTTAGAATATAATGAATTTCTTCAATCTCAACTTCAAGAGAGTGAAAAAGTGATGAGACAATATAGCCAAGAGAATTTTGACAGATTAGATTTGGACAACAATGGTTTCGTTGATGAAGACGAATATGTTTTTCAAGGGCGGGATCAAAACTACAATCAGATTGACACTAACAACCCCTTTTCTAAGGACGGGGACGCTGTCGCCAATCTGGAGAAACCTGTTCAACGTGACGCAAACGGTGACGGTGACATCTCTAAAAGTGAAGACATAGCCTTTAATGAATATTCTTTTTCAATAATGGATAAGAATAGTGACGGCGTTATTTCCAAAAAAGAAAATGCTTTGCTTTTTGTTGACTCAGACTTCTCATCGTATGGATTTGTAGATACTGCATATATTGGCAGTGAGGTTCAAAGGCTCCCAAGAAACCCTTAACCAAAAACCTATGGTACAATAATGATATCTTACGCACTTCGTTTTCTGGCTCTCACCCTCTCCGCCCTCTTATTATCGAGTTGTTCGATAGAGGGCATGGCTGAAAAAATGATCCCTGAGTCTGTTCGCCTCGACGCTCAAAAACACGTCGATGCGCTGTCTAATAATGACATCAGCCTTATCATAAGTGCGTTTGAGGCAGACCCAGAGGATGAGACCGTCAAAGCCCAACTCGATTCTATCACGGCCCAAATTATAGAAGGCCCCGAAATTCGTCGTGACCTCGTGGGGGCTAATGCCTCAAAGAGCTTCAATGCTTCGACGTCTGAGGGGTCGCAATCTCAAACAACCTATGACCTGACATATGAAATTGAAAAAGCCGACGGGTTTATGGCAGTTACAACAACATATAATCTGAATGAAGAGGGTGAATGTTGTCGCATTACAAACATCAATGCTCAAAAATTTGAAGCCTCACCTTTTCGCGTAGGTTTAGAAGCCATGAAGAAAGGCCTGAAAATCGCCGCCATCACTATCGGCGTCTTTCTCTTATTGCTTGTGTTCTTTTTGGTTCGCCGTTCAAGACGAAAGAAAGCGGCCAACGCATAGCGCGATTTTCGTCCACATTTATGGAAACGTTATTCGCATAAGTTTCAGCCTTTTGGCAGGAAATCAATCTATTTAATTCACGCCTCTCAAACCTGCGTTACTTTCAAACTGTTCTTTTGGGAGCGGACAGGAACGCGTCGTGTTCTGTCTCAAGAGACAGCGGGACTGAGCGATTGTGGGTGACACCACGATGTGTGCCGGGTCTTTTGGGTCAAGGCCTTACCGGCTTTGTTCAAATCGGTAGGACTGATCTGGATGATGTACTTCGGGGTCTTAAATCATGGCCGGCCCACAAAAACCGCTGCCGCAGAGTTTATCTCTTGCGAAACACATATTTACTTCGGTCTCCGGTAAGAGACTGAACTCTGCGGATGTCCTTCTATTTGGAACCAACAGCAGAAAGGCTCGTCACTGGATTGCGAGTTGGGAGAGACACTTGGGTTTTTCACAATATGGCAGCAGCATCCTTACTAACCCCACTTCGCGGTGCGTCGTTCGGATGGGTGCTAGCTCGGTCCCACACCCACGCTGGTTGGCGCAGGGTCGACGACGACAAAACGGCCATTGCGGATTTCATAGACGGCAAGACCCCGTTGCGGGCGACCATTCGAACCAAAGCGAATGGCCCCGTCCACACCGTAAAACCCTTGCGGGTCTTCCAGGCGATCAGCGCGTTTTTTCGGGTCTCCATCCGCGACGAAAGCCCCAATAACAACGGCGTCATAAGCGAGGCTCGCAAGGC
>CAYTAJ010000068.1:0-12396 GCA_964435725.1 uncultured Algimonas sp. | reverse complement strand
TTACGCGCCTTTCTGCGTGAGCTTGAGGAAGACGGCCTTATCTTGAAATCCTCTCGCAAGACCTATCGTGAAGCAGACGCCCTGCCCGGTGTCATGGTTATTCGCGTCATTAAAATTGACGAACATGGCGATATGATTGGCACGCCCGAGACCTTTAAAGGCGAAGGCAATCCACCGCAGGTTATCGTGCGTGAAGGCCCCATTTCTAAAAAAGCCAAAGGCCATAAAGCCGCAGAAATGGGCGTGGGTGGACGCGCACTTTGCCGTATCAAGAAACGGGATGACGGCACCATCATTGCCCAAGTGATGAAAAAGCTAGGCTCCGGCCCATCAGAACATCTTGGCGTCCTCTATCAAGGCGGTCGAGGCTGGCGCATTAAACCCGTCAGCAAGAAAGCCCGTGACGAATATAAACCGACACGTGTTCCCGATGATGCAGAAAATAACGACCTCGTCTTTTTCCGGTCCGCGCGGCGCAATAAAGGCGATCTCCGATTGGCAGAGATTACCCGTACAATAGGGTCTGCCAATGGCGGCAAATCAGCCTCTCTTATCTCACTCCACGAGAATGAAATCCCGATTGGCTTTAGTGATGAGATTATTTCAGAAGCAAAGGCTCTCAAACTCCCAGCGCTTGAGGGCGCGAGAGAAGATCTAAGGCAGCTGCCCCTCATTACGATTGATCCGGTTGATGCCAAAGATTTTGATGATGCTGTCTTAGCGCACCCTGATGAGAACCCGAAAAATAAAGGCGGGTGGGTTATTTGGGTGGCTATTGCGGATGTTGCCGCTTTTGTAACGCCCGGTTCAGCTTTGGACATTGCGGCGCGGGAAAAAGGAAACTCCGTCTATCTGCCGGATCGGGTCGAACCTATGTTACCGCATGAGCTATCCTCGGACCTTTGTTCACTTCGCCCGAACGAAGACCGAGCCTGTATGGCTGTGCGTATGGTCTATGACAGACAAGGCCACAAGATCAGCCACAAATTCCATCGCGGTATTATGCGCTCCCACGCGCGTCTGACCTATGCCCAAGCCCAAGACGGCTTTATGGGCAGTCCGGGTGAGGCCGCAGAGCCTGTCCTCGACATTTTACAAAACCTCTATGCCGCCTATGGTATCTTGAAACAGGCCCGCGCTGAGAGAGAGCCCTTAGCGATTGAGTTGCCTGAACGCCGTGTTCATGTGAATGAAAAAGGCGAAGTCACAAAAGTGACAATTCGAGACCGTTTCGATGCCCATAAACTCATTGAAGAATTTATGGTGCAGGCCAATGTCGCCGCCGCAGAAGCTCTCGATAAAAAGACAGTTCAGAGTATCATAAGACTGCACGAAGCCCCGGATAGAGACAAGCTACAAGGGCTCATGGATTTCCTTCCTGCTTTGGACCTTAAATTCACCTTATCAGAACGCGTCACGCCAAAACGCTTTAACCGCTTACTGAAACAAGCCGAAGATAAAGATCTGGCGGAAACAGTGGGCATGGCTGTCTTACGCTCACAATCACAAGCCGTGTATTCAGCAGATGGGTCATCAGGGCATTTTGGCCTGAATCTCAGACATTATGCACATTTTACGTCTCCTATCCGTCGCTATGCGGACCTCGTCGTGCACCGTGCGCTGATTAAAACCTTCAACTTAGGGGAAGACGGTACATCCACCGAAGAAGCCTCGCGTCTTAAAGAGATTGCCGAGCATATCTCCTCGACTGAACGCCGCGCTATGGTGGCCGAGCGCGATGCAAAAGACCGTTACATTGCCGCTTATCTGGAAAA
The DNA here is from genome assembly GCA_964435725.1 of uncultured Algimonas sp. GTDB lineage: Bacteria > Pseudomonadota > Alphaproteobacteria > Caulobacterales > Maricaulaceae > Litorimonas. The sequence goes on along the minus strand of CAYTAJ010000068.1, from coordinate 10,621 downwards.
ACATATCGGCGCGGAATTTGATGCCCGCATCACGGGTGTGACGAAATTTGGTCTCTTTATTACCTTGGACGAAACGGGTGCCGACGGGCTTATTCCAGCCCGTAGCCTCGGCGAAGAATATTATGCTTTTGATGAAAAGCAAAAAGCGCTCACAGGCATAGAAAGTGGCAAAACATTCAAATTTGGACGCCAAATCCGTGTTCGGTTGAAAGAAGCCACACCCGTCACCGGCGGTCTTACTTTCGAGATGTTGTCAAAGGGTGAACCCGGCAAAGCGCCAAAACGCAATCCGCGTGATAGAGGGAATTATTCCCGCGGCCCTTCAAGGGGAAAAAAGCATAAGAGACGCAGACGATGAGCGAAACAAATCATCCGCCCTACCCGCTTGGTCAAATTAAAATGACCCGCGGCGAAGTCGATAAACGCGCCGAGTTATCCCGCGCGCCGCGACCGAGGCTCGCCTCAACCATCGTTTTGACCGTCGGCGATCTTAAAAACCCGAAAATTCTGATGGGGCAACGCTCCAAACGGCATGACTTCATGCCCAGCGTCTATGTTTTTCCTGGCGGGCGGGTCGACCGCGCTGATAGCTACGCCAAATATGCAGGCGATCTGAGCCCCCGAACGGAGCGCATATTGGAAGCGGCCTTTACACCGCGCAAATCCCGCGCCCTTGTTCTGGCAGCGGTACGAGAGACATGGGAAGAGACACGCCTCATTCTTGGCCGCCCTATCAAAGACCATGAACGGAACATCAATCACGCCAGCTATGACGCGTTCCGTGAGCAAGGGCTGCGTCCTGATATAACCGACATCGAAGTCTTCGGGCGTGCGATAACACCGCCTCACCGTCATAAGCGTTTTGACGCGTGGTTCTTTCACAAACATCTGGGCGATATGTCCCCTCCAGACATCGCTGATAGCGCCGAGTTACTCAATGTCGGGTGGTTTACGTTTGATGAAATTAAAGACCTCGAACAACAACGCGCTACGACCATGATGCTGCGTGTTTTCAAAGATTACCTGGCAACAGACGCTCAGCCGAAAGACATTTTCCAATCCAAAGCCATTCGCGGCCAAATGCGAGCTTCTCGCTTTCCAGGCTAACATAAAAAGCCTGCATCCGTGGAGTTGACATTCACCCGAATCCGCCCTAATTGCCGCGCTTCGAATTCTAGAAGAAAGGCGCGTGCGTCATGGCGAAGCCAACAACTATTAAAATCCGTCTGAACTCAACAGCCGACACAGGGTATTTCTACGTCACGAAGAAAAACTCCCGTACAATGACCGAGAAGATGGTTAAGCGTAAATACGATCCCATCGTTCGCAAACATGTTGATTTCAAAGAAGGCAAGATTAAGTAATCTTACCAGAATCTATCTGAAAACCGCTCATTATGGGCGGTTTTTTTATGCCTGGATTTAGGCGGCTTTTTTAAGTGGCGCTTCTTTGACTTGGTTGCGTCCCGCCTGTTTCGCTTTGTAGAGTGCATCATCGGCACGACGGAACACATCGCGTAACTGCTCGCCCTTTGCGACCTGAGCGACCCCTGCACTCGTTGTTATATGCAAAGCTTGACCATCGACATAAACCGGTGTTCCGGAGATTAAGGCGCGAACCCGGTCTGCAGCCTGTAGGGCGGCCTCTTGATTGGTCGCCGGCATAGCAATCATAAATTCTTCTCCGCCATAGCGGCTAACAATATCAACTGCCCGCATATTCGTAACCAATCGTGTCGCCACCTCTTTCAAAATTTGGTCGCCCATATCATGACCCAAAATGTCATTGACGCGTTTAAAGTGATCAATATCAAACACCATGATAGAGAATGGGTCGTCTTTTGTTTCAAGAGCGTCAAATAAAGGACCAATAGAGCGTTCAAAAAAACGACGATTGCCTAGCCCTGTCAAAGGATCAGAGACAACCATCTCCAGGTTTTCATTGAAATTATCTCGCAAACTATCAGCATAGAACTTTCGACGCATTTGCGTGTTAACGCGTGCCAACATTTCTTGTTTTTCAATCGGGCGCATCAGGGTGTCATTCACACCGATATCATAAGCACGGACAAGGCGCGCTTCATCTTCAGGATCACCAATAGCCAGTATAGGTATCTCACGCGTTGCTTCGCTAAACCGTAAGCTGGCGCAGAAGCTTAGACCATCAAAGTTTCTCGAAACAAGGCTGACCATAACAAGATCAACGCCTGCCCTTGCCCGGCGCAAAGCTGTGACCGGATCTGTTTCTACGACTATTTTGTGTAAAGACTCGAGTGACTCAACTATTTTCATTGCACTCAAATTATCATCTTCAATCAAAAGAAGCGTACCAGCCTTTTGATTGATTTTTTCAAGAACAATTCGAGAGTTCTGCATAGTTTCACTACTATGACTAAGCAGCTGATCTGTAACCATTTTCAATCGAAGCAATGACCGTATACGAGCCATCAGGTTAAAGTCATCAATGGGTTTCGTGATGAAGTCATCAGCGCCCGCTTCGAGACCTGCGATACGGTCTTTCGTCTCTTCCAAAGCCGTCACCATAATCACTGGGATATGCCAGGTTTTAGGATCATCTTTTAAGCGACGACAGGCTTCAAACCCATTAATGCCGGGCATCATGGCATCCATAAGAATGAGATCGAGACGTTCCTTTGCGGCGATTTTTAAAGCCTCTTCACCGCTACTGGCCGTCAGAACATCGTAATATTCCGCTGTCAGCTTAACTTCGAGAAGATTTAAATTCGGAGCAAGGTCATCAACTATGAGAATACGCGCAGACATGGCTTAAGCCTTTCTTACGCGGGCTCTACAAATTTACGAACCGTCGCCAAGAATGATGACACCGTAATCGGTTTGGCAATATAGGCTTCGCATCCGCCATCACGAATCCGCTTTTCATCACCCTTCATGGCAAAGGCTGTCACGGCAACCACAGGAATATCAGCCAATGCTTTATCATCCTTGATCCATTTTGTGACTTCGAGACCGGAAACTTCAGGCAATTGAATATCCATTAGGATAAGATCAGGTTGGAAAGCCCGCGCCATTGAAATCGCTTTGAGGCCTTCACGGGTCTGACGCGTTTCATATCCATGCGCATCTAAGAGGTCAGCGAACAATTTCATGTTCAACTCGTTATCTTCAACAATGAGCACTTTTTTCGGCATGACTTTTAGCATCGTTCCCAGTTCACCATTTTATGCAGGACTATCGCCCGCTTACTTTGTTTGTTGGCCTTAATATGGCATACTATCCTTAATTATCCGTAGCCTGAGCCTTAGGAGTGGATTAACCATAACCATCTCGCTATAGATAGAACATAAATAGAACATTCTAAGGAATAGTAAAGAGTGTCACCTCGCCCTGAAAGCCCACTATCTTTATCTGGTACAACGCTGTGTCGAGATTGCGGCGAGGCCATTTTAAATCGCCAGACAGCGTGCGACTCCTGCGGTGGAGAGAGGCTTCTAACACATCCGGAACTGGGAAACCTGGCCATTGCTCATGTTGATTGTGACGCGTTTTATTGTTCCGTCGAAAAACGGGATAATCCTGAACTCAGGGATAAACCGGTTATTGTTGGCGGAGGGCAACGGGGCGTTGTCTCCGCCGCCTGCTATCATGCGCGTATTTACGGTGTGCGTTCAGCCATGCCGATGTTCAAAGCGCTCAAGCTTTGTCCAGAAGCAGTCGTCGTTCGCGGCAGTATGGATAAATATGCGCATGAGGGCGCTAGGATAAGGGCCATGATGCAGGACCTTACGCCGCTCGTCGAACCGCTCTCAATTGATGAGGCTTTCTTAGACCTTAATGGCACAAAACGCCTGCACGGGCTCTCTCCGGCTCAGAGCTTAATCAAACTCCAGAAACGTATATTACAGGACGTTGGCGTCACCGTTTCAGTCGGTCTTTCTTACAACAAGTTCCTAGCTAAAACGGCTTCAGACTTGGATAAGCCTTTCGGCTTTGCTGTTCTTGGCAAAGCAGACGCACAAGACTTCTTAAAAGACAAACCTGTTGGATTCATCTTTGGCATTGGTCCTGCTTTTGCCGCAAAACTCACGCGGGGCGGGCTTCGGACAATTGCAGATGTTCGCAAGCTTTCCGATAAGGAAATGGCGCAGCGCTATGGGGATAACGGTCTTCGCCTCGCCCGTTTGGCTCGAGCTGAGGACTTCCGCCGCGTGCAACCGCGTTCCAAACGAAAATCCGTCTCCGCAGAAACGACATTCAATGAGGATATTCGTGATATCGAATCGCTGAAGGATAAACTCTGGCAAGTCTGTTTGAAAACGGCGGATCGATCAAAAGCTAAAAATATTGCCGGACGCACCGTTACGCTAAAATTGAAAACCTCCGACTTCAAATCCATTACCCGTCGTCGCACCTTGGAACATCCCGTCCAACTCGCAGATGTCATTTTTCGTGCTTTAGAACCGCTCTTAGAGGCAGAAGCGAAAGGACAAGCTTATCGCCTCATTGGAGCGGGCATATCCGGCCTCAGTGCCCCCGCCGGAGACTATGCTGATTTACTCGACCCGCAATCTGCTAAGCGGAGCCAAGCCGAGAGAGCCTCAGACATTGCCAGAGAAAAATTTGGCACAGATGCAATCGTAACGGGTCGTGGCTTTCGTTTAAATCAAGCGCGCAAAAATAAAGCGTCGGAGACAGAAAGTTTACCGGCTAAAATTCAAGTGGAAGATGATTAAACGAATTTTGAAGGTCGACCTTTTTCAATCCACGCGATGAAAGACGTCAGCCCCGCATAGGTCAATAAAGCCGATACGCCTAATGTGACATTACTTATCTGAGACGTTTCATCGAATTCTCCGTAAGCCAACTTAATGCCTTGATAGGTAATAAATACGAATTGCATTACAGCCATGATCACAAACATGATCCACGGTGCAATTTTATAAATAGACGCTTTAGCTTCGGTCACTCTCACCCAATAAAAAAGCGCTAAAAACAAAAGTCCAATTTCCAAAACAAATGCGGCGATAGGATAGTTCCAAAAACCGAGACCATAAAATGTGTTACCGCCCGGATATATGGGAAGGTCAGGTCTATGCACTATGTAATCCAAAACCCAATGCGAGAAAACGAGTAACCCGATGACAACCGATCCTTTAAATCCCGCACTTGGTTTCAAAATGCGAAAAAGGGCCGCAACAATAGATGCGATTATCAGACTACTTAACAAAGAATGCGACCAGGGAATATCAAAGAATGGCTGCCCATCTTTCATGACCGTCCCTTCAATGCCAGCAATTGCCAATATGGCAAACACGATGTCGATAGCTTGAACAGCTAAAAAGGCCTGCCATAGTGTTATAAGAGGCACGGTCTTCCCGCGCTGGGTATCCCAAACAGCCGGTGCATAATGCCCCATAAGCATTAGGGTTTATCCTTATTATGAGCATAGTCACGGAAATACGCATAAATATCATCTTCATGGCGACTGGCCGCGTTTCGCCAAGTCGGTGCCGTGTCGAGGTTGCGAACTTTACCTGCACCGTCGACGATGAAAACTGTTGGTGTGCCTTTGGTTCCGTCAACGCCAAAGTCACGCGCAATGTCTTGGTTTTTATTCTTCTTGGCCACGTCGATATATTCCAAAACATAATGCGATCTTATCATGGACTTGAAACGTGGCGTTTCGAAATGTGTCGCGAGCGCTCGGCTGTCATGGCACCAATTCGCGCCCATCACGATAAGTGCGTCTTTATTGGTTTCAGCGGCTTTGGAAATCGCAGCATCGACCGCCGCTCTCGCCTCTTTATCAGCATAAAAGGGCATGACTTCACCGTGTTCATCTCTTGGATATTCGATAACGGTTTCACCCTTTGTTGTTTGAGCAGGCGACGCTGTATTCGACGCACAAGCAGACAGAAGAAGAGCAACAATAAGAGAAATCAATTTTTTCATGATGTCTTATAACATGGCAGGCTTGCTCTGCCAGAGATTCTGGAACACAAGTTCGCCATGTCTATTTTCAATTTCTGGCGTCGAAAGCCGCAAGCCCCTGCCCCAATTCACAGCGTTGAAGAGACCGAGCAGGCTATAAAAACTGTCGCTCCTAAAGGCCCAAGCTTTGATCTGGATATTCGGCGCTATTTTCATAATGAAAGAGGCTTTCAGTGCTATACAACTTGGTTTGCTCATTGGGGAGGATGGATAAGTGCAGGCCATTGCGTCACAGAAGCACTGGATCATACGCCTGATTTTGTCACTCAGGACTGTATCAGTTGGCCAGATGGCCTTGATGCGGCACTGGCCGGGTGCGAACTCCCGATAACACCTCCCCCTGCTCCACAGATTGGCCGCGCTGTTATTCTTCGAGGTTTTCCCGCAGGGTCGCGTGCAATGGAAGAACGTGAGGGCGTAATTTATTTCGAGCGGGGCGCCGGACAATGGATTGCCCATATCAAAAACCCGGATGAGCCGGTCGTCACAGGTATGAGCGGTGGCCCGGTTATTGATCGGGAAACAGGCGAACCTCTCGGTATTATCATTACTCGTAACAGTCCCGCGGATCTCAATAATGACCGTGACCCTGATGAGAGTGCGGACTTTATTGCACTCTCCGCGGTATGGGAGGCGCTAAATAAGCGCTAAGACGACCATCGCCATTAAAACAAGCGTTGATAGGGTGAAGACGATAAAACGTGCCATGACAGGACCAGCGCTTGATTGAATAAAACTATGCACAACACGTAGCCCCACATAGCCCCAAGCCAGATAATATAAAATGGACGACATCTGAGATGTCAGAACCAAATAAAACATAAGAGCGTAAAAGATCGTCGGCTGTTCTAATAAGTGATTGTAATTATGCGCGGGCGCTTCGGCCTTGATCGGCATTTTCCCTTTCCAGTCGCCATCAGGTGACTTTGCACTATCCGGACTAATTCTTGCGGCTTTCATAGCCGGAATGCGACGCGCGTAGAGCAAGACCCAAATCAATAACGTCCAAACAATCAACGCTAAAACGGGTGTAAGAAAAGTTTCAGCAGTCATAATATTCCCCTCAATTCAATTGAATAGAATATGACCTACAAAAAAAGGCTCCACAAGGGAGCCTTCATCATTCAAAACTGAACGAGGACTTAGGCCATTGAAATGTTTTCAACGGCTGTCTTACCTGTGCGCTCGTTTTTGGCTGTGTCAAAGTTGACTTTGTCACCTTCATTAAGGCCTTGAAGACCACCACGGTGAAGCGCTGTGATGTGAACGAATACATCGTCACCACCGGCTTCTGGTTGAATAAAGCCGAAGCCTTTTGTTGTGTTGAAGAACTTAACGGTTCCTGCTTGCATTGCGTCTGACATGGTTTTTTCCTTTCACGTCAATTATGGGACTTCAATATGGAAGTACCTTTGTCGAGGAAGGATAATCACTGCGTACTCAAGGGACGTTAGGTAGGCGCGCCGCCAATAGCCGGGTAGTCTGGCCGTCTTCGATAAGCGCCATATGGGCGCGGTGGATAAAAATAGCAAGTGAATGTTTCGTGACCCTTTGTTATTGTGCAGTGCTATTGCCCAAACAAATCCCCTTGCCCGCTCACTGTGCTTGGTATTCGAAATTGTGAACAATCTAGTTGAACGAGAGTTTTTCCATGCGGACTGACACGATCAAGCCCTGTACGCTTTTGTGTGGCGCGATAACGTTGGGCAATCAATTGAGCAAAAGGTGTAGTGACCTCCCCGCTACGCGACCAATGTGGGTCATAATCCCGCCCACCATTCATGGTGCGGATATGATGCATGATGCGCCTGGCCCGATTTGGGGCGAAGACTTCAAGCCATTCCTGAAAAAGCGGAGAAACTTCGAGCGGCAGTCTAAGGATTGTGTAAGCAGAATAAGTTGCCCCTAACTCTGCTGCGCGTCCCATAATGCTTTCGAGCTCGCTATCATTAAGTCCCGGAATCATTGGGCCTAACATAATACCCGTCCGAATACCCGCATCCGCCAATTGCTTGAGTGCCTCAAAACGCTTCTCCGGTGTGGGGCAACGTGGCTCCATAGCACGCGCTAAACTCCTATCCTGTGTCGTAATGGAAATCATACATCGCGTTAGATTTTTGGCTGCCATAGGCGCTAAAATATCCAAGTCGCGCACAATTAAGTTCGACTTCGTTAGTAAGGAGACGGGATGATTGAAGTCAGACAGCACCCGCAGAACCTTGCGAATAATTTGGTACTCACGTTCAATCGGCTGATAGGCATCCATATTCGTGCCAATCGCGATAGGGCGCACTTTATACCGCGGACTGGATAGCTCTTTGACAAGGAGTTTAGGCGCATCGGGCTTCGCGAAAAGACGTGTCTCAAAATCCAATCCCGGTGACAGCCCATGATAGGCATGAGTAGGACGCGCAAAACAATAGATACAGCCATGCTCGCATCCGCGATACGGATTGATGGATCGATCAAAACCGACATAAGGCGAGTTGACCTTATTGATAATCGTTTTTGGGCGCTCAACCGTGACAGTCGTTTTACGCCCTACCCTGTCATCATCCGTCAGGCTGCCCCAATCATCGTCAAAGCGTTCTCTTTGATCCGGCTCATAACGACCGCTGACATTACTCCGTGCCGCTCGCCCTCTCTCCAAATCTGTACGCACACGTTTAAACGGTATGAAATGCGGTTTTGCCATAAACATCACTCAAGAAAGAACGACACTTAAATAGGACTATATTCCTTTATAAGGCAAGAACATTTCATGAACATATTGTTGATAACTGAACCGAGGAAATGGACCATAAATAAAGACGAGCTATCTGTATCGGAACTATGGTGAGCCAAAAACCTTTCGAGTCCCGCGCAGTAAGGGCTGCTCTATAAACCTGTAGGACAATGCAGCGACAATTAGACAAACGATAATTGTCACGCACCAAAAGACGGCGTTATCAATCCATCCTACCGCCTGAAAGCGCAGGCTCTCTGGCAGGTCGTCTTCCAAATAAAGAAAAACACGCTTCATCGTTAGGATAACAAGGATATGGGACAGATAGAGCGCGTAAGACCAATCGCCCAATCGACTCAACCAGCGATTAATTTTGATCTTTCTCGCCTTTTCTAAACTAACAAGACCGGCCAGCAACGCCAAGCATGGAAGCGTGTAAACAAACACACGCCCCCATAGGGTTAAATCGTTTGATCGATCCGTGTAAAAGACAAGTGCGGCGATAAAGCTCACAATGCCAAAACCTAAGATGACTCGCGCAAAGGGCACGTCTCTACGAAGTATTACCCACGCCAAAAGCGCGCCTGCAATAAATTCCAGAGTCAACAAAGACGCGAATAAGGAAGGTACCCCGTCCACCATTGGGCGCGCTAAACCATTAGCAAAACCAACCACGGTCAGTCCGGCCCAGACAAATAAAAATATAGGCAAAACCCTCTTGGGCAGAAAGAGCGTCAACGCGAAAATAAGGTAAAAATAGACTTCGTGAATGAGTGTCCAACCCACAGATAAGACAGGCACATGCTCTTGCGGAATGAGTAAGAGCGATTTGAGGAAATATAGCCCGTCCTCTTCTGGGCCAACATATTGCGGCGACCCCAATTGACCGTAAGACACATAAACATAAAGCGCCATGACAGACGCAAAAATCCACCAGACCGGATAAATACGCGCAGCGCGTTTATAGAGGAACCGCCCGATATCTTTCGCGCCATAGCTTTGCGTTACATAAACCATGACAAAACCGGAAATCACGAAGAACAAGTCAACCCCTGCATAGCCGCGATCCCAAAAGCCTGACAGTAATTCGATTTCAGCTTGCCGTTCTGGCCCGAGGCCTGCGCGTTGAATTTCAGCACAGTGAAACAACATCACCAGAAACGCAGCAACACCGCGCAAGGCCTGAATAGACTGCAATTTTTGTAATGTTGTAGCGCCGGATACGGTCATCTAAAAAGATTTATTCGCAATCGGAGACAATATCAATTCGCATGGAAGAGACATCCATCTTGAGGCCCTCACCTTTCACGCCCGGCCAAATTCCGAAGGAGCTGAGATCTAAATCGCCCTCATGATTTTTCAAATTCATCTCAAAGCTATGGTTCTCAAATTCATCGGAGAGTTTAAAAGAACGCCAACCTGACACACCGAGTTGGAATGAGAAAAAACCGGCGTCGAATTCATCCAAAGGTAAAGTTCTGTGCGCCCTCGCACGCACTGTTAGTTTCACCTTTTTTCCTTTGAAAATTTCTCCATAGGCTTCGGTAATCGGCATGAAGACTCCCGCTGAGGCACGCGCGACATCACGCGCAAGAGGGGCGTCCATAACCATAATGGCAGGGGCGACAGACGTCGCCTGTGTGAAACTAATATTCGTCCCGTCCACTTGCACAAGACGGTTCAGATCATCGCCTTTGAGTTCATACCCGTTTTCACAAATGTCTTGGATGATGATATCCGGACTTTCGGCGAATGACAGCGCCACAGCGATGATTGCGATGACAACCGCCAAAGACGTGCCAAAAAACACCCCGTCTTTCATCTGATTAAATCCTTAACGTACATGGCGTCATGCTATTTACCATCTGATTTCGTGGCGCAAGTTTAATTCTGTTAAATCGAAGGGGTCAGACGTTTGATGACATCA
>CAYTAJ010000067.1:0-12634 GCA_964435725.1 uncultured Algimonas sp. | reverse complement strand
CCGCTGTGATGATGCAAACATCTGCGCCAGCAATATCGGCATAATCATTTGTGCCTTTGAGATTTGAGTCCTTGCCAAAAACGGGGGTCGCCTCACAAAGGTCGAGGGCTTTGCCTTTGGCTGTGCCTTCAAAAATATCAAAGAGGACAACGTCGCCAAGCTCTTCACGAGCTGCGATATGAGCCAGAGTTCCGCCGATCATGCCGGCGCCGATAAGAGCAATTTTTGCACGTGCCATTGAGTGGTCTCCATAGTGGCAATGAATTTGGCCGTGCTTTAGCCCCACCGACACAAAGTTGCAATGATGGTTTAGGGCTTAGACCGTCAGAGTTCTGATAATACAGCCTCAAACCTGCTGTCATGACACGAAATACGCCCCATCCTGACACGAAACCATTTGCCTTTCCGTTCAAACTGTTTCCTATTTTGTCAAAACCGAGATGAGGAGACCATGATGAAACGCACAGAAAAAATTGAAGTACGCGTCTCGCAAGAAGAGAAAGACACGTTGACAAAACTCGCGCGCCAAGAGGGCGAAAGCGTCAGTGGTCTCTTAAGAGGTCTGGTTGATAAATATATGGCGCTGAATGCCGCTAATACAAAACGCCGTTTGCCCAAATGGCAATTGGCGGGGCTGTTAATCGGAGCGACAATTATCGGCCATGGGCTAACATTAATCCCTATGCATTTACATTATGAAGGTCATAACGTCGAGGCAAGGCCAGTATACTATGTACACGGAGCGATTGGGAATTCCGCGTTTGGAATTAGTCTTGATAAAAATAATTCAGGTCAAAACTTCACGATTAAAACATCGGATAGCACTTATATGAGTGTAGATATTACTCTATCTGAACTCTCGGATTCTGGCGGCGTTCTTCATGTTTCTGCATGCGAACGTCTCGAAAAAGATTCAACATGTGAACTTATCTTTGAAGATAAAATGAGCCTTGAGAGAGTCGCCCCTTCTGTTTTGGGACGCACTATAAACAATGAACGATATGTGCACCTGTTTGTTCAGGAACTCGCCTAATACTCCTACAAGTATTACTCTAATGGCTGGTTTTGTTTATCTTCCTCAGGGACAAGATCTTCGATGATTACGTAACCACTACCCGCTCTCGAGTCTCGTCTTCGGTTCAGATATTCTCTTTTCTCATTTGCTTCCCGCAGCAAGCGTGTGACTTCAACAGACGGGCCCAAATTACCGGTGGGTGCACCGGATGAACCCAATCTCCGTCCGCCGCTTAAATCAGCAATCATATTATCATATGAGTCTATCTTTACAGGTAAGGGTTTTGCAAGTTCAGTCTTTACAGTGTCATTTGCATATAACATCAAATGCGGAATCAGATCTTTTTCAAAATCAGGAAAAAAGTAAGAGCCTGCCTCATTATAAATATCTGATACATTCCGTGTTCGCGAGCCAAGATTAAATCCTCTAAGGGAATTAACAAAGTCATCTGCATTCTGCGTTAACATCTGCTCTACAGTTTCACCTGTAAAAGCATAAGATTGTAAAAGAGGACTTCCAATTTCACCGCGAAAAAAACCATAAATGACTAATGGGTTTTTCCAATAACGGTAGACTATGTTTTCGCGAATATCTTTCAAAGACAAAGATTGTCCTTTAATGCGTAAGAATGGGGCCTCTTCCAATTCATATTCCTGACCCTCATATTCAATTTTAATATAATCAGGCCGTTGAACCGGATAAGCTTCGGCAATTTTTTCTAGTGTCGCAACATTGTATAGATTTAACCAGAAAGCCAATTGCTCATTTTTTGAGAACCGACTTATATCATAATTGGTAGCGATATCTTGAAGGTCCTTTCGATAATCACTCAAACCACCTACGAAATCGTCCGTAATATATTCAAATGTAAAACGAGACCCCTCTAAACGATAAGCCGATTTATGCCCCCGAACAAAGCGCGTTCCAACTGAGGCAGACGGTCTTTTTGCCCGCAACCGAGTTGAAGGGCCAAGGTCTACGACAACCTTACTTAAGGCGTCATTCCAAATGCTATAATCCAAGCGTGTCCTATTATTAGCGTTGGGCTTAGGTTCAAACTGTGAGAACCTTTGATTTGCATAAAGTACTTGGGTAGAGACTGTGCGCTCACCAGCATCGTTGAAGGAAGGTTCAGCCCCATAGACATGAGGGGCTGATGAAAGAATTAATGCGCTCAATGTTATCGCCAATGCGGATGTCGTAATCTTTAAAGTCACAGTTTTTCCTTTGTAGTTAATTACGACCAATAAGAGCGTATGGTTGCAATGATGCGAATTATAAGCCGTTTGGCCCACAATCATTTTTGAGATAATCTAATATGGCTGACATATACTCAATGTTGTGCTCGTATCTGTGAGTATACAGGAAGTGATCCGCGCCCTTTATAGGCAAGAACGTCATATCATCTGCTTTTCCGGCTTTTTCGAGAGCCTTTTTATATTTGGTGTAATGCTTGAAAATAACACGTCGGTCCCATTTCGGGTGAATGAGAAGCATAGGCACATTTACCTTATCAACTTCGTCCATTGGATTAATACCAACTTTACCTCCGCGTTGAGCTGAGAAGTCATCAAAATATTTAATGGTGTCGTTTTTTCTGCCATTATAAGACATAAGCGGATCCGCAACGAAAGCGGCCGGTATCGTACACTGATAAATTTGATCTTCTCGCGAAGCAGCCACAAGAGCCGCATAACCGCCATATGACCAACCAAACATAGCAACGCGGTCAGGATCGACTAAGCCCTTTTGGATCAAGTATTTCGCGCCGTCATCCTTATCGTCATTCATGGCTAATCCATGCTCATGCCATGTGCTAATGAAATGATTCCATCCATGACCCTCTGAACCACGATATTGAGGTTGTATGACCATATAACCATTATTGGCCAACATTTGTCCCCATTCGTCATAGGTAATTGTTTCCTGAACGTAAGGACCGCCATGCGGCAGTACGATAAGAGGGTGTGGTCCCGACCCTTTTGGATAGGTGACATAGGCGGGTATCATCAGTCCATCTCTGGCTGGATACTTTATATATTCCACATTCGAGTAATCAGCATCTTTTAGTAAGGGATTGCTCGAACCAATTTTCTGCATCTTACCCCGATTGATAAGGTAATGAGTACCAGAATCGTTTGGCCCTACATTAAAAACAGTCATGACATTACCGTCTCTGGAACGGCTTGTAATAGACATCTGAAAAGCATTTTTAATATTGGGACGAATTGAATCGTATAAGGCTTTTTCCTGCGCATCAAAGAAATGGCGATTGGTTTTCTCGCCACCATAAAACACGCCTTTTAGCTCATCATCGCCAGCAAGCGCATTGCCGAAAAAGCCGCCAAGAATATCGACATCTGGATTTCCATGGACTTTTCTACCAAAGCTTTTTGAAACAGTATTATATTCCCACAAGGCAATCTTATCTTCACCGTTCGCACGAGCACGCACCAAAATTACATCTGGCTTACCTTCAACATCTGAGACATAGCCAAAATCCGTACGATCAAAGTCTTCCGCCTTTTCTCGTCTAATTTCTCTCCATTCAGTATCTGTCGGCGATCTGTAATAGGTTATGATTTCGTCAGCAGCCGCATCAATGCCTTGGCTCAAGCGCGGATTGCCATCACTGTCAAAGCCCGCCTGAGGCTGTTTACCACCGCCTCTGTAAACCAAGCTTCGCGCGCCCGTATCAATATTATATCGGAAATATGAGCGCGGGCGGAAACCGGCGAAGGGGTCATCTGAAGCCGCTGCACTCGGGCCATTCGAAGTCGCAATAAGAATATGCCGAGGCTCTTTTGGCAATAATCCCGCTAGCTCAAACACGCCGTTACCTGAAGATGTTCCAAAGGTACTGAATTCTTTTGTAGAAATATTGTAAACGTAATTGCGATAACGACGCACATCTTGCTCAGGCCCTTTTACAGATTTATTGACGACCTGCATGGCTTGACCTGTAAAAATCTCATCACTTACCCATGTGGCTCCGCCCAGGAACTCCATTGGCTTCGCATTAATTCGGATGGGCTTCTCACCCAAATTATCAACCTTATAAACTTCTATTATAGGATCGCCGTCCTTAGACGCAATCCGTTGAACGACCATGTGTTTTCCGTCCGGCGAAACGCTCACGCTGCTTACGGCCGCTCTTACAGCCCAGTAATCCAATGGTACAGGCGTACCTGCTGTGTAACCATTCGCAGCTGTTGGGGCCGCATGGGCGATTGTATTTATACCGAAAACAAAACTAACCGATAATAGAAGGGCTGATAACTTCACGAATTTATCTCCAATTAAGACTTTACCTGTTTGCAATAAAAAAACTTCTGGCGAGACACCAGAAGTTTAGAGTGATTTTTATATGATGTTTATATGATGTTTATATGATTTTAGAATGACTTACGGATTCTTGCGAAGAATTCACGACCATTCAAATCATAACCGTTACCAATCGGCACGTTATTGATTGAGAACACTTCACGTGGACTTACAAGTGGTGGAGCGTCGTTAAAGACATTGTTTACACCAACACGTAGGTTCCAATCATCACCACGATAAGAGACAGACAAGCTGTGAACAAAGTAGTCAGGTGCAGTAGACACCGTCCGACAGTTCACATCATCAAAGTCTGCGCCTAAACAAGTAACGACTGATCCTGCACCATTAAATGTGTTCACGTCATCATAGGCATTTGTGAAACCATCAACCGCCAACAAACGATTATTAGCATCTGGATCAATTGGTTGGTCATCTTCCTCTGGCGCAGCAACACTATCGATAAATCGTGTTGTCCAAGCCGCAGACCAGCGATCTTGTGTAAATCCAACAGTAGCAGAACCCGTCCATTCCGGAACACCAAACTCTCCTACACGCTCATCAAAGTTAACGTCACCATCGGTGTTAGCAATAAGTTCTGAACTCCGAGAGAGATATTGTGAAATTTGTGTCCGGCCAAAGATGTCCCAGTTACGGTCAAATAACTCGATATCGCTCTTATCGAAGCGGAAATTATAATCGATGAACTCAGCACTATCCTTGTTGAGGTTCAAGAAAGGCGTAGACACAAGGTCAATATCACCATCAGCACCGCGATCAAAGAGGCCACAGAAACGAGATTGCAAGTTAGCTTCACCAGCATAGCATGAATTAACAACGAATGCAGAACCTACTTCGAAAATCGAGTCTTCGATTTCAAGGTTAAAGTAAGTCACACCAAATGTTGCATCAAAGCTGTCGAAGAAAGGCTGCTCAAATGATCCGCCGAGTGTATAGCTTGTTGATGTCTCGGGATCCAAATTCTCAAATCCAGGCACACCACCTGTTGCAACACCTCCACTTTCTACTTCGATAGAATAGAAGTTATTATTTGCACGGTATGATTCAGGATCGACGCCTGCCGCACGGCAGTTATCCAAAATTCTATCATTACGGAAATCATTGCTTCGAGTATAAACCCCGTCTGTATCTCCCAAGCCGGTTTCAAAAGCTTCATCCGGAACAGCACAGATATCAGCAAAGTTATTATTAAATGCTGATTGTGCTCTTAAGAAAAGTTCGCGTGTATTTGGAGCACGGAATGATGTTCCGTAAGTCGCACGCAATAATAGTGGGTCAATCGGTCTCCAACCTGCTTTCACAGAATAGGTTGCGTTCGTACCATAAAACTCATTGTCCGTTAAACGGCCTGCCAAATCAATGTTGAGTTCTTTTAAGCCAGTATTACCTGTGCCCAAAGGCAAGCTCATTTCAGCAAAGAGTTCTTTATTGGTCACATCACCTACGGCACCGCCATCAGCGAAGAAACCGAACAAGAGGCCATCACGCGCAACATTATTTGGAGCCGAGTCAATTGTATCTTCGCGATATTCAGCACCCAATAAGAGGCTGGCCTCACCACCAGGCAATTCGAATATATCGCCTTGAATGATACCGGAGAGAACAAGTTGACCGATTCTTGTGTCAAATGTGCGGTCGCCGAACAGATAATCACGCTCTGCTTGAGAGGCGAAATCACCGCCCGCAGCAGACACATATAATGACGGCGCAAATAGGTTTACAGGTACACAACCTGTGCCAACATCATTACCAAAACTGCTTGCATTTTCACAAGGTGCATTCAAAGTTGCCCCTGTAACTGGGTTGATACCCAAAGCTAAATTCAATCTATCTTCGCGCACACCTGTTCTTAGGGATTCCCCTTGAGAGTAAGAATACTGAGCAGAGAGATCAAAACTCCAGTCATTCAAAGGTCCTTGTGTAATGAATGGCAAATCGCCTTTAAGCCCAGTAACAATTCGTGATTGTGCCAGATTAACTTCAACCACATTACGGTCACCCAAGACACCTACGATTGGAAGCACGTCAAGGCTTTGACCTGTTGCTCGATTAAGCCCAAATGTTGCAGGCGTACAAATAGCATCAGGCAAACCAAAACAATTTGTCGTTCCGAACGGGTTCAAATCAGAGTTCAAGAATGTTGTGAAGTTTTGAACATAACCCGGATCCGCCAGAATGGAGTTATAGGCAGCCCCACAGTCATTATTGTCGATATTACAGGGGTTGAACGGGTTGTTACCAGGAACCGTTGGGAATAATTGTGGTTGCCCCCCTGTCGCTTCAATAGATCGGTCAACATGTAAGAATTCAAAATACATGGTGTTATTACCTTCGCCTTCGAACGTATATTCACCATTTGCAAAGACGGAAATCTGGTCTTGTTCATTTACGAACTGCTGAATCTCAGATTGTTGCCCGTTTGGCGAGAAGTTTGAGAAAACAACGTCACGCACACCGTCGCCATTGCCATCGATTGGAACGCTGAACAATGTTGACTCAGAAAATCCGATGCCTGTGTTGTTGATTTCAGGCTGGAAATAAATAGAACCAAAACCGCCATCTAATGTCGCAAAACGTTGCGTTAGGCGTGTCGGGCGACAAGGCCCCGGATCTGACGTCAAGCCAAGCAAATTATCCAAACGTGTATTTGAAATATCATTTGTACGAATTTCGCCTGTTTCTGTTATTTCGCGATATGTTTCACAGCCTAAACCGTTATTGTTCAAGAAATCGCGATCAGAGGCAAACCATGGATCTTGGTATGTGTATTCAACCGCACCACCAATAAAGCCTCTATCTGCATTTATACCATAACGTGCCCCGATAAAGTAGTCTTGACCGGCTCCCTGCTCTGGCGTGTCGGCGAAAACATCCAATTCCAAGCCATCATAATCATTACGCAGAATGACGTTAACAACACCTGCAACCGCGTCCGAGCCATAAACCGCTGACGCGCCATCTAGTAGAAGATCAAAACGATCAACCATTGTTGAAGGAATAAGGTTTACAGAAGGCTGTGAAGGCGACCCTTCAGCCCCTGACGGCCCAATACGGCGACCATTTAGCAAAACGAGGGTACGGTCAGCACCCAAAGCGCGAAGGTTAATCGTTTCTGAGCCGGGGCCATTGTCAAGTACGAAACCCTGGAAAGTTGAGTCAATTTGTTGACCGGACGCCGCCGCGTTAGACTGAAGGATTTCTACAGCGCTGAACAAACCTTCCTCAGCGGCATTTTCTGCCGTAATAACCTGAATTGGCGCTGTGGACGTAAAGGTGTCTCTTCTTAGTCTTGACCCCGTAACAACCACTTCATCAGCCTCATCTGAAGATTCCTCTTCTTCAGTTAATTCTACTACTGGTTCGTCTGCGGTTTGCGCATAGGCCGCACTTCCCGCATAAAATGGTAATCCCGCAATGAGGGTCGTGCCTAGCAAGAACCCCTTCAAATTTTGATCGATCATAATGTTCCCTTAATATTTTAGGCTCGAAAGCTGGTGCTCCGGCCATTATTAAATTTCATTAATCACGGCATTTTATCAAATCAAGGTCAAAAGTTGCCGCTTTTTAACAATTTGATGAGCACTGTGCCATTGAGGCAACACCGCAATACAATTGAGAGAAGCGCCCTCAGAGGTAATTCCTCACGAATAGAAGAGAAAAAACACGTGATAAGGGAATAATTTTTCTAAAATGCTGTTAGTTTAGTTTAAATTACCTTATTTTGACCAACGCCTTTCATTTCGACAATTCTTCTCAAGACACACAAAAGAACAATTGGAGACACTCATCGCACAAAATTTCAGCCTTAAGGGGCCGAGTTAAGGACTTCTGGGTAGGCTTTACGCACTAATTTCCAACTAACATCAATTCAGAACCCCCAAAACAAAGCTATAGGCCGTTACAGGAACAGTTAATCAACGCGGCCTTTATTGGGCATAAATCGACCGCCGTTTATATCATCTCAACTTGACCTTATTGGGGCAGACGCGAAGCCGGCACGTTTTGACCGAAATTCATGACAAGAATTGGGCCTACTCGAAGCGTTTGTGCGGCCCCAGCGACTTGCAAGGTGAAGCCCAATTCTTCAGGCGCATAATCTCTGTCCGCCTTGGCACTGATATAATATTGTTCCCACTGAGAGCTCAGTGTTTCCGAGTTCGTTGACAAGGCGGAATAAGGTTCTTGGGCGAGTTGGATACCAACAGAGGCGATATTACCCGGACCACTGACAGCCTTTGCCCAATACGTCATCAAAATTGTGTCGCCTCTCTTGACCGGCGGAATGAAAGCGCCGGACAAAGCGCTATCCCAAGGATTTTGGCCTTTTGCCGTTTTGATGTCTAAGACCTGACCCTCAGGCACAGCCTTATCTGATTTAATTGAGATTTTAGCAGGGCCGTATGAGCCTAATTCATCAACATAAGGGGACATCATAATGACGGCATTGCGGCCAACGCGTTTCTGTATATCTGTAAACACCTGATCCAGACTTTGGCCTTTGAATGATATGGTCGGTTTTTTCGAAGCCTTATTTGAAAGAGGAACAGAAGACGCACCATAACCCAAGCCTAGAGCGGCCAGTTTTTGCTCATCCCAGCGGCGGGTATTCTGATCATAAAAAGGGAAGGTTTCGGTAAAGCTCCAGACACACCAGCTTATGCCAGCCCCTTCAAAGGCTTTGCGCGTTTCTTCGGTATAACGCACGACATCATCATAAGGCGCTTTTTGATAGGCACCGATTTCCCCCATAAATAAAGGGATACCCAAATCATCTTGTGTTTTCTTGGCATAGTCTGCCGCCGCTTTTAGCTGTCGACGATCGTCTCGACTGCCCCAACCGCGTGAACCGCTATTTTCCAAATGGGTCCAACTTGTTTTTTGATGGGTGAACTCGAACGGGTCATAATAATGAAACGTGTAGACTTGGTTCGGATCATCAATTGCCGGAATACTGGGCAATGTATTAATGCCGGACCAATTCTCACCGCCCAAAATTAGAATGCGCGTCGGATTCGTTTCGCGAATTTTATTAAACCCCGCTTTCAGAACCTGGCGCATGATATCACCACCAAGCTTTCCGTTCGGTTCATTCAACACTTCGAAATACACACTATCCGGCAAAGAGGCATAGCGCGGCGCGATTTGCGACCAGAGCGCAATGAACTTTGCGAAATTCCCTTGCGGATCTTCATTCAGCTCTTCGAAATGATGGACATTAATAATGACCTGTAAATCTTGGGATAGCGCCTGATTAATAACCTCATCAACACGCCTGAAAAATCGGTCATTGATCTTATAGTTTGGCCCCCCGCCCGTATGCGCACTCCAGCGAATTGGGATACGCACCGTATCAAACCCGGCCTGTTTAATGACTCGAAAAGAGTCAGCCTGAATGACATGACCCCACTCACCCTCTTTGGGCGCGTCCAGCGCATTGCCCATATTCATGCAGCGTTTGACGTCAAAGTTGTCAGCTGCGCTCAGGCCGAATGTGCCCAACATTGCAGCCGTTAAACAAGCGCTCATCAAAAAACGTGTCATCATCAATCCCCTGAGAATTTTTGTTTATTTGCAGAAGAATATGACAGCGCTGTCAAAACTTCAATGTAGATTATCAGCGTCTTAGCTATGGTTCAGATGTCCCCATAACGCGGCGCTCGGCCAGATAATCGTGGCTGCGCATTTCTATGAGGCGGCTGATCGTGCGTTCGAATTCAAACGCCCCATCCCCTTTGGGATAGAGGTCTTCAGGGTCTGTCTCCGCGCTCATAATCAGTTTGGTGCGCGTTTCATAAAGCGCGTCTATGAGCGTGACAAAACGCTTGGCTTGGTTCCGGCTCTCCGGGCCCATTTTTGGAACGTTTTCCAATATTAAAGTCTGGAAGGCATGAGACAGGCGCAAATAATCTGCCGCACCGAGATTGTTATTACAGAGTCTGTCAAAGCTCGCCCTTGCTGTCCCTGCCGCCGTGCGCCGCAAAATGAGGTCCCGCCCCTGTACAGTCAACACCGTTTCGCGAGGCCTCGCCCCACCAATCAAACGCTCCCAAGCGGCGTCTATCCCCGCTTCAGCTTCTGGGCCCAAAGGCGTGTAATAAACCGGGGCGGCTTCGAGCTGACGCAGGCGATGATCGGTTTCGCCTGCAAATTCATGAATAACCAAAAATTCAGGCATACGTTCAATGAAGGGCTCAAAGAGCGGCCGGTTCAATCCATTTTTATAAAGATCTTCCGGTGGACGGTTAGAGGTCGCCACCACGACAACGCCTTCCGCCCAGAGCGCGTCAAATAGTCGGGATAAAATCATGGCATCGGTAATATCCGTAACATGAAATTCATCAAAGCAAAGCAGCCTGGCGTCTTTCGCAATATCCTTGGCAACCGGTGCAATCGGGTCGCCGTCATTGTCTTTGAATTTTCGGCGTTCATTTATGCGCGCATGAACATCCAACATAAAGGCATGAAAATGGACACGGCGTTTGGCTTTGATTTGAACCTCTTCAAAGAACCAGTCCATCAGCATGGATTTGCCACGCCCAACACCGCCCCAAAGATAAAGCCCTTTGATCGTTTCAGGACGCCTGAATACTCTCAACATAAACCGCGAGTCCGGTCGCACCTCCAAGTGACGCAG
This sequence comes from uncultured Algimonas sp., assembly GCA_964435725.1. Classification (GTDB taxonomy): domain Bacteria; phylum Pseudomonadota; class Alphaproteobacteria; order Caulobacterales; family Maricaulaceae; genus Litorimonas. Next base: position 1,643 of record CAYTAJ010000067.1, on the reverse strand, counting down.
TAATCTGTCGAGCGCTTGGGCGGCGTCTATCTGGGCTTGGTCCTCTTGTAATGTCCCTTTGGCGATATAGGCTCGCAGCTTGGCTTCGACGCTCATGACTATTTCAAACTTATCAGAATAATGGCGAGCGCTAATGTCCCAAAAGAAAAGAGACACAGGCCATAGAAAAGCGGCTTGTTACGAATAGGAGCCATAATCAGCGTCCTCGCCCAGCGGGTTATTGTCGTCAAGTCTTGTGCACAAACAAAATAATCTCTGGTTTTTACGCTTTTGCGTGATTCGACTCTGAAACCATGTTAAGCCTTTGTTCATGTTAAACCTTGGAAAGGTTAATTTGGGACACTCGCACCTCTGCGGGCTGTAAATTTATTCTGGAGGGAAGAATAACAATGGAACAATTATCTCAACATTTAGGCTTTTTGCCTGATTATGCGATTGGCCCTGCCACCGCTGTCATAACATTATTCATCGGCTGGGTTTTCGCAATATTCGTAAGAGCCGTCGTAGCCGGTGCGATTAACAGAACCGGACTAGGTAAACAGGCGAAGACGACTGGCGGAAATATCGGCAAGTCAATCGGTAAAGCTCTATACTGGATTATACTTTTAATCGCATTGTTATTGGCACTCGGTCAATTCGATGCACTTAAAGAGCCTCTATCTCCATTATCAGATATGATGAGCGGAATACTTGGCTATGGTAAAAATATTTTAGGCGCTGTACTTCTCTTTGTTATTGGTAGCGTTGTTGCCAAAGTTGGCAAGGAAGCAACACAAAGCTCACTAGAAGCCGTCCAAGTCGACTCATTTGCTGTGAAATTTGGCCTTAAAGACGAACAATCAACGTCCACTAATATTGCTAAATCATTAGGCGGATTAGTGTCTGCATTGATATTAATTGGTTTTGGTATCGCTGCTATTGATGCGCTCGGCATCGAGTCAATCTCTGAGCCAATCTCAGGCATGCTTGAAACGGTTTTAGGCTACATTCCTCAAATATTTGGTGCGGCCATTATTTTGGGTGTCGCCGTATTTATTGGTAAGTTTGTTTCTAACCTTGCTAAAAATACATTGCCGGCTTTAGGCGTTGATAATTCATTGAAGACAGTTGCCAGTCTTGATGGTGAAGGACCGAATTTCGTTCCATCACACATCATCGCAACAGTCGCTTTTGTCGGTATCGTTTTGATGGGCCTTACCGCCGCAATGAAAGCTTTGGGTATTCCTGAGCTGACGAATGTCTTTAACACGCTTCTTGAAGTGGGTGGACGCGTTGTTCTTGGTGCAATCATTATTGGCGCCGGTTTGTTTATCGCAAACTTCGTGTCCAAGATCGTGACGCAAACATCCGGCGATTTAGCTGGCACAATCATCAAATATGCCACAATCGTTATTGTAACATTCATGGGCTTGGCACAGATGGAACTCGGCGAAGAGATCGTAAACACCGCTTTCCAATACGGCTTAGGTGCAGCAGCGGTTGCCGGTGGTATCGGCGGCGCTATCGCCTTCGGTGTAGGGGGACGCGCTTGGGCTGCGGCGAAACTTGAAAAATGGTTTCCCAATAAAAAGCAAACAACCCGTAAGTAAAATCGTTCAATTTATCGAACTTAATGAAAAGCCGCCTTCTTAGGCGGCTTTTTT
>CAYTAJ010000066.1:8973-12716 GCA_964435725.1 uncultured Algimonas sp. | reverse complement strand
GCAAATAGTCTTTCGTCAATGAGAGGCCGTCACCCTCCCCGGTGGCGGCCTTTTTGGTTTATGAGCGCATATCATTGAGTGTTTGGCGATATTCCCAGCGTTGGATTTCGGCTACGGCACGAGAGATACGAAACTCAATATCTTGAACAGCCATATCCCGTGCGCCTGATGTCTTTTTATCTGCGACAAGTGTTTCTGCGCGCTCACATCTTTGCGCCAGCGCCACAGCACCGACGGCATTCGCGGAGCCTTTCAAAGAGTGCACAGCAGAAACCCAGGTTTCATCATCGGCGCGTGCATCCAAAACACGGCTCCACATCTCAACTTGGTTTCTGAAAAGGCTGAATAACTCTTTCGTCAGTGGCACATCGCCTTGAACAAAACGGTTCAAATGGTCGAAATCAATCTCGACTTCATCTTCGGCAGGTGCATTTGTCATAGAAATACAATAGCGTCATAAAAGATTCGGAACAGAGTTTTTTGAAAAGCAAGATATGAAGTATTTTGAGATTAGCCGAAACCAAGGCATTTCAACTTTATCGAGTTGGATATTCGTCTTTTGGTTTACTTTGATAGGCTTTATTATAGCCCAATTCATACTGGGCTTACCAATTGGCATAATTGCGATTTTTACCGACCCTGATTTTGCAGATTATGCTATTAAGTCTCAATCTGCAGAGGTCAGTCAACTCGTTAAACTATTAAGTAACACCGCGAAGTTTTCAACATTGATAGCAATTGTTCTCGTGCTGATACATTTATCATCTAAAGAGCCGACACGCCGAAAATTTCTTCCTTTCTCATTGAGTTTCGTAACGCTGTCGATTGTAAGCCTTCTAAGTTTCTTACCTTTCGTAAGCGACGCAGAAACAAACACTATGGTTGCGCGCCTGATGAAGAATAATCCTGCCATTTATGGACTATTTCTGCTTACCTTTCCTCTTGGGCTTATTTCTCTCTATTTTGGACAAAAACTCTTCCACAAACGTACAATCCTGTCGCTTCACACGGCTTATAATAGGTTTCGTTGGTTCCGTCTTATCCAGAGTGTTGTCATTACATGGAGCATTTTTGCCGTGCTTGCCGCACTGCTTCACTTCACGGGCGTTAAACCCCTGACCCTCACCTTTGATGCGTCTCGGTTTTTTATCTATGCAGCTATTTCGCTTTTGTTCATCCCGTTGCAATCCGCGACGGAAGAAATCGTCTTTCGGGGTTATCTTAATCAAGCCTTTGAAAATATCTTATGCAATAAATGGATCGCTTTTGTAATTACCAGTCTAATGTTTATGGCCTTACACCTCTCTAACCCCGAAGCCCTTTCAGGTGCCGAAGCTGGGATTTTACCCATCGTCATGAGTGGGTATTTTTTCTTTGGCTTTGCCTGTTGCCTGATGGTTTGGATGGATGATGGATTGGAAAGTGCCATAGGCGTCCACGCTGCCAATAACACTTTCGCGGCCGTGTTTATAAATTACGAAAATTCCGTTTTACCTACGCCGTCGGTTTTTCAGATTAAAACCTTGCCTGTGTTAGACAGTGTTTTGACGATTGTGACCCTAAGCCTTGTGCTTATCGCCCTTTGGTATTTTCGGCCAAGAAGCGCTTTCCAGAAGGCGTAAGACGACATACCATCCAATCAGGTCGCATTGGGTTGGCAAACCACCCCTCAACCCAGCCTTGGGATAAAGCCGCGCGCTGAACGGTTTGGTCTACACGTTGACCCGTGCCGTCAAACAGCGCCAAGCGGCCTTCTTTATTGCCCGCGCCTGTTTTAAGCCAAGCGATTACGTCGTGCCGAAGCACGTTTTGTTTTTGTTTTTCGGAGAGCACAGCCCGTCCCATTTTCAACCATGTTTTTCAACTGGGGAATTATCGGTCTTCGCCGCTTTCCCCTTATAGGAGAGCATGTTAATAGATTTACTTCTATATTCCGTTAAAACGGCCTTTGGGTTTTCTTAATAAAGAGACGTGCGTGTCAGACATATCAAAACGAGTTCACAGTATTGATCCGATGGACGAGACAAGGCCGCAACGGCTAAGCTCTGCAACAGCCAAAGCAACGGATGATATTCCAGGCTTCGTCAAAAGACCCGAGCCAATGATCCCTCTACTGCAAGGCGAGGAAAAATCAAATAGCTGGCTTTTATGGATAGGTGCCCTTTTTGCGATACTCTGGATTATCGCCACAGGCGCTTTCTTTTACTTCAGTCCTTTAGGCGATTTACAGACCCTCTCCCCTGAAAGTCTTTTCTTTTTGACCGCCGCCATTCTTTTTCCGGCACTCGCGATTTTGCTCTTTTTCATTGCCGCTAACAAACTCAATCGTGTGACAGCCCAAGCGGAATCATTCGCAGGAATTGGACAGGCTTTGGTCACAGCGGATGGCACAGCGGCGACCCAAGCGACAACTCTGGCCCAATCTATCCGTGCGGAAATGAATAGCTTAAATGATGACCTAGCCAATCTCACAGAAAGGCTACGTTTCCTCCAAGAAAATGCCTCTGATCATGCCGAGACTATAAACACGAGTTCTTCCTCATTTTTGGCGACCAGCGATGTCATCGGACAAAATTTAAAGATACAACGCCAATCGCTTGAGAGCATGTCACAAACAACTGAGGCAAAGTTGGATAGCTTATCAGCCCTTGTCTCATCGCATGAAAAGGCTCTGAAAGAGACAACCGAAGCGACAACTTTGGGACTGGAGACAGCGGGAACTGTTCTCGAGGAGCGTTTGCAGAAGTACCAAGGCTTTGCCGGCGATGTAGAAGCTCAGCTTTTAAAAACAGCGGAGGCTTTAGAAAACTCAAAATCTGAAACGTCACAAGTCTTACAATCTTTGGAAGGTCAATCGGCTACATTAAAAGAGAAAATTGAGGCCCTCAAAGCAGAGAATGAAACCCTTCAAACACTGATGAAAGAGCGTTTGGAGGCTCTTGAAACGCTCAATACAGCCAATAATGAAGCCAATACAGCGCTCGCTGAAACCATACAGCACAGTATAAACGCGGCTGAAAAAATGCGCGAGGAAGCCAAGAAAAGCGACGAGGCATTGTCCAAAAAACGTGAAGATGTCGAACAAACACTGGCGAAGGCCGACGCAGTAATCAATCAAACCGTCAATGAACAGAATGGCCTAATTCTCTCTAAACTAGACGAGACAGAGGCCCTGCTCTCTAAGCTTGATGGACGCATTACGCGATTACAGAATAATGCCGACGCCATAGAAGCGGTACAACTTGCCAATGCTGACACACGCGATATGGAGTTAGAAATTCCACGGCAACCGAACAGAAAAGCATCAGCGGGACGCTTACACCTTAAGCCGCTTGATTTAGAGACAGAGAGCTCGGCCGTTGAACCTCTTGGGATAGTGCCATTAGATAATCCTGCCCAGGATCAAAGCCTTGAATTAGATGACGTTATTAAGCCCCTCTCGCGTCCTGAACCTCTTTTTGGGTCTAGTAAAAAGAAAGAGAAATCGCCTTGGCGTTGGAAAGATATGATGGGTGGCTTTGAAAATGAAGCTGAACCCTTAGCGCTTACAACAGAAGAACTGGCCATCGATGAGACCATCGCCGCTCAAAAAGTTCAAAGCTTCGAGGCTTGGCTAAATGATTTTGACCTGAAGCCCGACACGATAATAAGCGACGGTACGATTCTGGATTATGCCAATGCCATGATTCAAACACCCGAGAATACGGTGGCAATTTTAAAACAACGCATGCCGGATATATCAA
>CAYTAJ010000066.1:0-8873 GCA_964435725.1 uncultured Algimonas sp. | reverse complement strand
CAAACACCCGAGAATACGGTGGCAATTTTAAAACAACGCATGCCGGATATATCAAAGCACTTCCAACAACTCGCCTCTGAAAACCCCGGCTTTTCTGAAGCTGCAGAAATCACACAAGATGTGTTTGGCCGTACAATAAATGCAGAAATCATGAACCGTGATGCTATTCGCAATCGATTGAGCACATTGGACGGTAAAACATATTTATTAGCTGTGCTCGCGAGCTAATTAAGGTGTCCTACCCCCTATTGGGTAAACCTTGTATTTATGTATAAAAAAACCGGAGCCGAAGCTCCGGTCTATGATTTTCTTTAACGCTTTAACCTAGAAGTTATAACGCAGTGCTGCACCATATGTGCGTGGCTGGTTCGGATAGGCATTCACCGTACCGGATTGAACAACACCCGGGAACGCACTTGTATATGTTTCGTGGTTAAAGATGTTATTACCCCAGAAACGCAGAGCCAGACCATTATTGAAGTCAAAGCCAAGAGACGCATTCACTACACTTGTGTCACGTGTAAGTCCTGGAATGTTATCAACGATTTGGACTTCGTCCTCATACTGGTAGTTACCACGGATAAAGGCTGACATGCCATTTTCAAACTCATGCGTGTATGTCGCAGAGGCTGTCAACGCTATCTCGTTGATACCAGCTGGCTTTTGGCCCGAGATATCACCTACACCATCAATTGAGCCATCTGCCGCATCAAGATCGCTTCCAACCGCTACGGGTGCAGTTGTGAATGAGTCATAAACTGGATCCTGAATGACACCACCAAAGGTCAATGTCAGAGGTTCAACGGGTGTAAAGGTTGTATCAAACTCGATACCCTGTGTTGACTGTTGACCGGCATTTGAAAGAACGAAACCAGTGCCTTGGAAAATCGTCGACTGGAAGTTCTGAACAGTTTGATCAAACACAGCAACATTGATAGCGCCGTTTTCAAAACGTCCTTTAAAGCCAAGTTCAAAGACTTCTACGGTTTCAGGCGCTGAGAAACGTGTACCAAAATTACGACCCGTTGTTGGGTTGTAGTTGTTCGGAAGCAATCCTGCGGCCTGCAATGCAGCACCATCAGTAAGGAATGGACGCGAGTCACGCGTCAAGTTCCAAGAAGACGCCTTAAAGCCTGTTGCATAGCTACCGTAGACATTAATGTTATCATTAACTTCATATGCCGCTTTGGCTGTATAAGTCAGCTCATCATCTCTTGTCCGCCCATCTTCAACAGCATTCGGGAATGCCAAGAATTGAGGCTGGAATTGCAAACCAAAGAAACCAGCCAATGGATTGACGTTGGAATCAAGACTTGTTCTATCAATTGCGGCGGCGCCCGCTGCAACCTGAGCCTGGAAGCCCGGGAACACGACAGAACCTGGTGCTGTATTCCCCATAGTATCTATGAAGCAAGCAGGAGCAGCTAAAACAGCGCCGACGTTTGCAGGTGAGAAAGCTAACTCACCAAGACCACAGCTTGCCGCTAAGGCTGGGAAGTTCGCCGCTAGGCCACTAACAGTTAAGAACTGTAGACCTGCTGCCCCCTCAAGATCTAGGTCACCAAATACATCTGTGTTTACTGAACTACCAGAAACATCTTTCTTATCTTCAGTGTAATTAGCCCCCAAAGTAAACGTCAAACGATCAGTAACTTCAAAATCGACCGTTCCAAAAATTGAGAAAGCCTGGTTATCCTGAGCAAAAGTCTCGTTTACGCCTTGTCCCTCAGCGAAGAAAGTTCCTGGGGTCGTACCTAAAATAGATTCAAGCGCGGCAAGTCCTCCACCAGCTAAAACCTCAAGATATGGCCGTGTATCAGCACCATAATTAAAGCCTGAATCTTGAGTTAGCGTTTCATCAAAGAAGTAACCACCGATCATCCACTCAAGTTGATTGCCGCCATTTGAGGCCAATCGCAATTCTTGAGTAAATGTATCGATGACATTTGTTTGGAATACATTCGGAAGAATTTCCAAAGAGTTATAGTCAGAATCATTTACGAACTCAGACTCTGTTGTACGATATGCCGTAATCGACGTCAGTGTCGCGAAACCAAGGTCATAATCGATTTGACCTGACAAACCGCTATCATCAATTTCGTTGAGTGTTTCAGTGTCTACAAACGTCTCATAAGAGAACTGGTTCGCCGCGCTTGGCTGACGACCGCCAAGTGATGCAATAACTTGTCCGGCTGTTGGAGCGCCCTCTGCGAGCGGACCTTCAATCGCAACGCCGGTACCACAGCAATTCTCTGAGAGTGTGCTGAGGTCACCGATCAAACGCACAGAAAGATTGTCTGTTGGCTCCCAAAGAAGCTGTCCGCGCACGTTAAAGCGGTTCAAATTGTTTAATTCTTCGTCGACACCATCAATAACATCAAAATAACCGTCGCGGCGTTGGTAACCGATACCAAGACTCACCGCTGTATTCTCAGCTACTGCGCCTGTAATGTAACCTTTTGCATAGGCTTGGTTATAATTACCGTAACCGCCCTCTAAATACCCTTGAGTTTCAAACTGAGGTTTTTCTGTCACAACGCTCACAACACCAGCAGAAGCATTTTTACCGAAGAGTGTTGATTGTGGACCAGAGAGAATTTCGACACGCTCTAGTGCTGGCAAATCACTGATTTGAGCCGCTGCGCGTGAACGATACACACCGTCGATAAAGAGACCAACAGCAGGTTCGATACCATAGTTATTGCCGCCATTACCAAATCCACGAATGGTCAGTGTCGTGTTAGCTGTATTTTGAAGTTGAGAAACACGGAATGTCGGCACGACAGTCTGCAAATCTTTGATATCAAGGATTTGTGCTTTCTCAATGACGTCTGCTGTGGTTACAGTAACCGCGACTGGTGTTTCTTGAAGTGTAGACGACCGCTTTGTGGCTGTAACGATGATTTCATCATCAACCTGCGCATAAGCCGGTAATGCCGTAGCAGTCGCTAAAACAGCGGCACTGCTGATAAGAAGTGATTTCTTGAACATATATCTTTCCCATGTCCGATTAAATGGAGCTTTGTTGAGACCTCTTATTTTGTAAGGCCTTGCGTTAATCGGTATCGAATGACCGAGGTCAAAGCAAGCCCGATTACGACTAAATGTATGATAGTGTTGCCAATTAGTCACAACAGACTAAGGACAAAGTTATGACCGAAAGACCCATACCTGTCTCATCCGATAAACCCTCTTGGCAGACCCAAGAAGCCGATATAGCCGATGCCGGGCAACGCTTGGACAAATGGCTCAGTAATTGGACCGGTTTATCTCGATCCCGGATAAAGGGCTTGCTGGAAGACGGAAATATTAGAGTCGCAGGTGACATCGTCACCGCTGCAACACACAAAGTCGCTGCCGGTATAGAATACGCTGTCCTCATACCGCCTGTTGTCGATGATACGCCTCAGCCGGAAAATATACCACTTGATATAGTCTTTGAAGATGATCAGGTCATTGTCGTTAACAAAGCGGCCGGCATGACGGTTCATCCTGCACCAGGTTCGAGGTCGGCAACACTCGTCAATGCCCTGCTCTATCATTGCAAAGACACGCTCTCCGGCATTGGCGGCGTGATGAGGCCCGGCATTGTACACAGATTGGATAAAGACACATCCGGTCTATTAGTCGTAGCCAAAACGGACCGTGCGCATCGGTATCTTTCCAAACAATTCGCAAAACACAGCATTGAGCGCGTTTATACCCTTTTTGTCAGAGGTGTTCCCAAACCACGTTCAGGAACGATCGAGAGCCGTATTGCGCGTTCTCCTCACGATAGAAAGAAACAAGCCGTCGTACGAGGTACGCTCGGTAATATGGAGGCTTCAGACCATGGCCGTCATGCCGTCACGCATTACAGCTATATTCGAGGATTTGGCCAACAATCCAACGCCGCCGTTGGCACACCAAAGGTCACGCAACTGGACTGTAAGCTAGAGACGGGTCGAACGCATCAAATACGTGTGCATATGGCTGCCATTAACTCCCCTCTTTTAGGTGACCCACTTTACGCAAACCAAAGAGGTTTTTTAACGGCAAACAAACCGGACGAAGCCGCTTTACGAGAGGCTATTGCGACTTTTAAGCGACAAGCTTTGCATGCCAAGCATCTCGGGTTTCTGCACCCTATTTCAAAAGAAATGATGTCATTTTCAGCAGACCTACCGCCTGACATGAAAGCACTTGAGACTGCTTTGGAAGGCCTAAAAAGCCCATAATTACCGCAGTTTAATTAGATAATTGTCCCGCAAACCTTTTATCAGGCCCTGCGTATCCTATATGTAAACCTTGAGTAAATTCATGGGAGTCATTTGTGGCTGATAAAGACACAACATTGGTAAAGAAAAACGACACGAAAGAAGTCACGAAAACGGATGCCTCGTACACAGGCAATCTGAGCCTTTCTATGGCGTTATCGCCGGAACAAGGACTGAATCGCTACTTACAAGAAATTCGAAAGTTCCCAATGTTGGAACGTGACGAAGAATTTATGCTCGCTAAAAGCTGGGTAGAAAAAGGCGATATGCGCGCAGCGGAGCGCATGGTGACATCGCACCTCCGTCTCGTGGCGAAGATTGCCATGGGCTATCGCGGCTATGGTTTGCCGATTGGCGAGGTCATCTCCGAAGGCAATGTTGGCCTCATGCAGGCCGTCAAGAAATTCGATCCGGATAAGGGCTTCCGCCTTTCCACTTATGCGATGTGGTGGATACGCGCTGCTATCCAAGAATATGTCTTGCGCTCTTGGTCTCTCGTCAAAATGGGAACGACCGCTGCTCAGAAGAAATTATTCTTTAATCTCAGACGCTTAAAAGGTGAAATGAAAGCGGTTGAGGATGGTGACCTTACCCCTGAAAACGTGGCGAAAATCGCAACAACCCTCAATGTCAAAGAAGAAGAAGTTCATTCCATGAACCGTCGTATGTCCGGCGGGGGTGATGCGTCTTTGAATGTTACAATTGGCGGTGATGATGGTACAGCAGAGTGGCAAGAATGGCTGGCAGACGAATCTGACTCTCAAGAAGAACAACTAGGCCAAGCACAAGAATATGACGAACGTATGGAACTGCTTCAAACAGCAATGGCCGACTTGAATGATCGTGAGCGAGACATCATTGCCAAACGTCGACTGTCTGATAGCCCAATGACCCTCGAAGATTTGGCCAAGATTTACAATGTAAGCCGAGAGCGTATTCGCCAGATTGAAGGTAGAGCCTTTGAAAAACTGCAGCAAGCGATGCTCGCTGCCACAGAAGCTCAGGGCTACTTAGAAGCCTAAACTATTAAGCCCCCGCAAATGCGGGGCTTTTTTATGCAAAACGCGGTGCAATTTTTAGGTTTTTAACCCAACCAATCTTCTCAAATACCAATAATATGGTTCCATTATAATCGAAAAATCGATTCCAAAAGCCTTTACGCGGAAGATGAAGAGCAGATTGCGGCTCATCATGATGGTGGTCGTGAAAGGCTTCGCCGCCCGTTAGCAAGGCCATGGCATAATCCGCCCATTTCGGTGTCTTGAGATGACCGAGGACATTGATACCATAGGTCGTCGCATGAAATTGAATAGCGCGCCCAATAATCACACAGCCATGCAAAATACCCGTTAGGAGAAGCGAACCGCCTAATGCCCAGACTGAGACATAGATAATGGCCGGGATTACTAAGTGAATGACTAAAGATATCTCGTGATAGAAGCGGTCCATCCAGACGATGATAGGTTTTTGCTTTAACCACATTGCCATAGGGCGGCGGCAATCTTTTTCGTCTCGCCATAAAATCCAACCAATCCAAGCCCAAAATTTGCTCTCGAATGGATTATGAGGATCACCGGGTTTGTCAGAGAACCGGTGATGTTGACTATGATAGTTTACCCACTCGCGCACGGTACCCTGCATCGCGATCATGAGGTTTATCATCGTCAAAACTTGTGCGGGTGCCCTCAACTCGCCCGCCTTATGCTGCATAATGCGGTGCAATGGCCCGATGCCTAAATTGCAAACGAAAATAGAAATCGCCACAACAGCTAGGCCCAATGGGAGATACCACCACGCGAGTTCAAGGCTGTTTACCAACGCCCCAACCAAAATCAGCGTTGTTAAGAGTGCCACCCCCAAAACCGGATAAATGACGGCTGAGAACATGCTGCCCCAATTAAACGTCTTCATATTGCGGGGAATGGTAAGGGAACGGGCTTTCATAAATACTCCAAACGAATCTCCCTTACGAATAACCCTTAAACCCTTGCTGTCACGCCTAAATTTTCAGTCACATAACAGCTTTCACGACTCTGTGATTTAAAGCCTGTCATTAACCGAGCGGAAAGCCTTTTCCTTTACTTTGATAATGTGGAAATTTTAAACTCGGGGAATACGATATGACTCGTTCAATCGTGGGTTCAACTATTGCGGCCCTCTTATTAGCAAGCACAGCAACGCTCATTTACACACCATTGGCCAATGCCTTCGGCGTAGGTGTTCAACCGTCTACAGTCGAAATGACCATTAAACCGGGCGATAGACAGCGACAGGTCGTAACCGTTGGCAATGTTCACAAAACGAAAACAATCAGCATGACAATGGGTCTTGCCGACTGGACACTGGACAATGACGGTCAATTAGAACTTGCCGCGCCCGGCGATATGGACCGCTCAGCCTCTGAATGGGTACGTTTTTCTCCTGCCTCGGTGACACTCAAACCCGGCACGTCACAAGACGTAACTGTGGAAATCGCAGCCCCCTATAAAATAGAAGAAAAAGGCGATCATCGCTTCGCCCTCCTCGCAACCACCATGCTGCCCGAACTGAATGACCGTGGTGAGGCTTCGGGTGTTTGGAACCGCTATCAACTCGCTTCCCTCTTCTACCTGACACTTACCCCGTCAGAGAGCCTGCCAGAGGTCACAAGCGTCGTCGTGAACAAAGACGAGTCTCTTTTGACGATGCAAATCAAGAATGAAGGCGATGCTCACGCCCGTCTACAAGGCGCGGCAAAGATTAAGTCCAACGACGGTGAAGTCATCGCTGAAACACCGCTAAATGCTGTTGTACTCGATGGCGGTGAACGCACTTACAATGTGAAACTCGAGAAAATTGCCGATCTTGAGAAAGGCACTTACGAAATTGACGTTAATCTCAACAATACTTTCGCGCCGCAGAACAAATTTCGTTCTATGGCCGTTGATGTTGGAAATATAGAGTATGTCAACGATTAAGGCCTCACTCTTCGGTATTGCCGCCGCTGTAATCTATACTAATCAAGCGGCAGCCAGTTTTTTAGATACTGACTTTTGGTGTCGCACTTATGGCTGCGCGGTTGTCCATGATGGCACCAATTACGATATCTATGATAATTGGCGTTTCGATATCAATGCGTGCTGTGTGCTCGTGGGTGGGCAGATGGTGAGTTATTATTCTCGCGCCGGGGTTCCGAACATTACGGGCACGCTTAATCGCGCCATTGGTCTTGATCCAAACGACAATCAAAGCTTTATGCTGGGCATTACCCAAGACGGCTCAACCATTGACGCCTCATTCCTCGACGATGGAGACGGCTACCTTGATGCCTCAGACACGATGGGTGTGTTTGCGTTAAATCCAAACACCGATATTGTTTTGGATGGTCCGGGTCGCGCCTATTCACGCAGCTTTTTCATCACATCTCGAAACACACGTTTCAGCCTCCGCGCCCTTGCCAGTATTGATAATGTGACAGGTGATTTTGCCAATACAATCCAACTCGGCGATATAAAACTCAGACCGTCTATTTCGACCAGCGGAAATGACGAAGGCTTTGAATATGGCGCACTAGCAAACAGCTCAAACATTCAAATCGTCAGCGGTATTGATGATTTGGGCGACCTTACAGGCGTTCCGACCCAGATTATAAATTTTGGCCGTCAGCAAGGCATCAGACAGCGCAATGGAGATATTGACGAACAAACCATACGCCTCGATTTCCTCTATGAAATGCCGCCTTATGATCTGTCTATGGGGATAGGCTCTCTCAATGTTGATGTGAGATTTGATTTCTATCGGGAAGATTAGAGCCCAAGTTCGGCTTTTTTCTTCTTCGTCAGGCGCTCTATGGCCATTTCATAAGAGGCTTCAAAGTGCTCTTTTAACTCGTCATCACTGAGGCCCGGCGCGTCATAATGCTGTATCCACTTCATACCCCGAGCCGCCATATAGGGCGCAGGCCGTAAGCCTGGTAAATCCTTCATCACTTCATAGCCGATATCGGTCGCTTTGAAGGTAAACCGCAAGGGTTCATGTTTCGCAAAGCAAATCGCGAAGACTTTGCCCCCCACTTTCCAAACATGCGCCCCACCCCATTGAACAACATGTTCGGCTTGTGGAAGAGAACCGCAGAAGTCGTTATAGTCTTCGAGGGTCATGTCTTACGGAGCTTTAGGCAAATATTTATCAATAGCCTTTTGCCAATCATTCGGACGTTGAGTGCCAATGACAATTTTCTTGCCACTTTCAAGCGTCAACCAAACACCCTCTGAACCACGCGCATTATAAACAGTGCCATACTTCGTACCGATACGGATGCCCCATCCTCCGACGAAACCATAATCAATAATCTCAGCCGATTGAATATCTGACCAAGTATATTGCTTGTTACTCAAAGGCTTTAACATCACATGGATGGCTTCAGTGCCAACCTTTGTTTTTAACCGCATAACTTCAAGCAACAGGCACGGCAAAACGGTTGCAACAAATGCCACTACTAGAACTATATTCGTCACTGTGTCTGTTTCGGTGAATAAATAAATTACAGCGAAAAGAATTATCACGGCAAGAATAATGCCCCGCATCAACCATATTGACCAGCCAGGGAATTTTTGCGTTTCTTCAAAAACCATGTGC
>CAYTAJ010000065.1:0-12803 GCA_964435725.1 uncultured Algimonas sp. | reverse complement strand
CGTGAAGGTGGCCGTACAGTCGGCGCCGGCGTCGTCTCTAAAATTATTGAGTAGTTGAATTAATTGTATTTGTTTGTGCGCTCTATTTGCGCACAAACCTTGTTGTTTGAAGCGTAAAGATTAGGCCCTGTTATGGATCGTCAAAATATTCGCATCCGGTTGAAAGCGTTCGACCACCGTATTCTCGACACCTCGACAAAAGAGATCGTGTCTACGGCTAAGCGTACTGGTGCTACGGTACGGGGGCCAATTCCGCTGCCAACTCGCATTGAGCGTTTTACTGTTAACCGCTCACCACACGTGAACAAGAAGTCTCGCGAGCAATTCGAAATCCGTACGCATAAGCGTATGCTCGATATCGTAGACCCAACACCGCAAACAGTGGACGCGCTTATGAAGCTCGATCTTGCTGCTGGCGTTGATGTTGAAATTAAGCTGGGAGCGTAAAATGTTACGTTCAGGATTATTAGCCAAGAAATTGGGCATGACCCGCGTCTATGATGACGCCGGTAATCATATTCCTGTCACAGTCCTTTCACTAGAGGGTTGTCAGGTTGTAGCTCATAAAACAAAAGAGCGTGATGGCTACACAGCCCTTCAATTGGGCGCGGGTGAAGCGAAAGCAAAGCGTGTCTCAAAAGCTGAGCGTGAGCGTTTTGCAAAAGCCTCTGTTACGCCGAAGAAAAAGCTCGTTGAGTTCCGCGTTGCGGAAGGGAACGAAATTGAAGTCGGTGCTACTCTAGCTGCTGACCACTTCGTTCCAGGTCAAAAAATTGATGCTGCCGGTATCACGGTTGGTAAAGGTTTTGCGGGTGCGATGAAGCGTCATAACTTTGGCGGCCTTCGCGCGACTCACGGTGTTTCTATTTCGCATAGATCACACGGTTCGACAGGTCAGTGTCAGGATCCGGGCAAGGTCTTTAAAGGTAAGAAGATGGCGGGTCACATGGGGTCTGTGCGCCGTACGGTTCAAAACCTCGAAGTTGCGCGTGTTGATGCCGACCAAGGTCTTGTTTTGATTAAAGGGGCTACACCGGGTGCCAAAGGGGCATGGGTTGAAATTCGTGATGCTGTCAAAGGTACAAAAGTCGACGAACTTCCATTGCCTGGTAAATTCACAACAGCTGCGGCGGCTAAGGCTGAAGCACCAAAGGGTGAGGAAGAATAGTCATGAAACTCGACGTTCAAACACTTGCCGGCAAGAAGTCTGGTTCCGTCGATCTCGACGATGCCATCTTCGCAAACGAGCCGCGTAAAGACATCCTACACCGCATGGTGCGTTATCAATTGGCAAAACGCCAAGCTGGTACTCACCAAGTCCAAGAACGTGGTGATGTGTCTAAGACAACAAAGCGTATTGGTCGCCAAAAAGGTGGTGGTACGGCGCGTCACGGTAACGGGTCTGTGTCTCAGTTCCGTGGTGGTGCAAAGGCGCATGGTCCACGTTCACGCTCTCACGCACATAATCTTCCAAAGAAAGTGCGTGCTATGGCCCTACGTCATGCTTTATCGGCTAAGGCCTCTGCAAAAGAGCTTATCATCATCGATGATGCTGTTGCTAAGTCGCCGAAGACGGCTGACCTTCGCAAGTCACTTGAAAAGCTTGGTGTAACGAATGGCTTAGTGGTTGCCGGGAACAGCATTGAAGAGAATTTCGCCAGGGCCGCCAGCAATATTCCAAATTTGGATGTTCTCCCAAGCCAAGGCGCAAACGTATATGACATTCTTAAGCGTCACACACTCGTGTTGACGAAACAGGCTGTCGCAGATTTGGAGGCTCGCCTAAAATGAGTGTAGCAGCCCGTCATTATGATACGGTGGTCTCTCCGATCATCACTGAGAAGACGACAATTGTCTCTGAAAACAACCAAGTTGTTTTTGAGGTTCCATTGAGCGCGTCAAAGCCGGAAATTAAAGAAGCTGTTGAGCAGCTTTTCAAAGTTTCTGTTACGGCTGTGAACACGCTTCGCGTCAAAGGTAAAACTAAGCGCTTCCGGGGTCGCCCTGGTCGTCGCAATGATGTCAAAAAAGCCATCGTTACGTTGAAAGACGGCGATAGCATTGACATCGCAACCGGACTGTAGGTGAGAAGAGATGGCTTTAAAGACATTTAATCCGACCAGCCCGTCGCGTCGTAACCTCGTTCAGGTTGATCGCACTGGCTTGCACAAAGGTCGCCCTGAAAAGTCTTTGACTGAGGGTTTGACGAAAACAGGTGGTCGTAACAATACAGGACGTATCACGTCACGCCGTCAAGGGGGTGGTCATAAGCGCCTATACCGTAAGATTGACTTCAAGCGGACGAAGGTCGACATGGAAGCGACTGTATTACGTTTGGAGTATGATCCAAACCGTACAGCTTTTATCGCTTTGATCGAATATAAAGATGGTGAGAAATCCTATATTTTGGCACCGCAGCGTTTGGCTGAAGGTGATAAGGTTATCTCATCTGCCAAAGCTGATGTGAAGCCAGGCAATGCCATGCCTCTTCGCGGTATGCCTGTTGGAACCATCATCCACAATATCGAACTTAAGCCCGGTAAAGGCGGTCAGTTGGCGCGTTCAGCTGGGACATATGCTCAGCTTGTGGGTCGTTCTGAAGGTTATGCTCAAATTCGCTTGAAATCAGGTGAAATGCGCATGGTGCATCAGGCGTGTCTCGCAACTGTTGGCGCGGTCTCAAATCCGGATCATATGAACATCAATCTTGGTAAAGCCGGTCGTAAGCGCTGGTTAGGTAAGCGCCCTCAAGTTCGCGGCGTGGCCATGAACCCGGTTGATCACCCTCATGGTGGTGGTGAAGGGCGTACATCAGGTGGTCGTCATCCGGTGACGCCTTGGGGTAAGCCAACAAAGGGTGCCAAGACTCGCAAGAATAAGGCGACGGATAAGTTTATTATTCGCTCTCGCCATAAGAAGAAGAAGTAGTAGGACTCCATTATGCCACGTTCAGTATGGAAAGGCCCGTTTGTTGACGGTTACCTGCTTAAGAAAGCCGAAGCGACGCGAGCTGAAGGTCGTCATAAGCCGATCAAGACTTGGTCGCGCCGTTCGACAATCATGCCAAGCTTTGTTGGCTTGACGTTTCAGGTTCATAATGGCCAGAAATTTATCCCCGTTCTTATCGACGAGGATATGGTCGGTCATAAGCTAGGTGAGTTTGCGCCGACGCGTACTTATTATGGCCACGCGGCCGATAAAAAAGCCAAGCGGAAGTAAAGACCATGGCAAAGACAAAAAATCCACGTCGCGTAGGCGACAAAGAGGCCCGCGCAAAATTGCGGATGATCCGTATCAGCCCCCAAAAGCTGAATCTGGTTGCGCAACTTATTCGCGGCAAAAAAGTTGAAAAAGCTTTGGCTGATCTTGAGTTTTCGCACAAGCGTATCTCGGGTGAAGTTAAAAAGGTTCTTGAGAGCGCAATTGCCAATGCCGAAAACAATCACGGCTTGGACATTGATAGCTTGATCGTATCCGAAGCTTATGTCGGTAAGAACTTTGTAATGAAGCGCTTCCGTGCGCGTGCGCGCGGTCGTGGCGCTCGTATCCTGAAGCCATTCTCAGAGCTGACAATCATCGTTCGTGAAGTCGAAGAAACAAGTGAGGCCGCGTAATGGGTCAGAAGATTAATCCAATTGGCCTACGCCTCGGTATTAACCGGACTTGGTCATCACGTTGGTACGCCAATACAGCCGAATATGGCGATCTTTTACATCAAGATCTCGCTATTCGTGCTTTCTTGATGGGTGAATTGAAGAATGCTTCAGTTTCTCGCATTGTTATTGAACGTCCACATAAAACATGCCGCATCACTATCTTCACGGCGCGTCCGGGTGTTGTAATTGGTAAAAAAGGCGCTGATATCGAAGTGCTTCGTAAAAAAGTAGCCTCTATGGTTGACGGTGAAGTCTTCATCAACCTTGTTGAAGTGCGCAAGCCTGAAGTTGATGCGAACCTTGTTGCTGACGGTATTGCTCAGCAGCTCGAACGTCGTGTGTCTTTCCGTCGTGCGATGAAGCGCTCTATGCAATCTGCTATGCGCATGGGTGCGAAGGGTTGTAAGATTAAACTTGGTGGACGTCTCGGCGGTGCAGAAATTGCCCGTGTCGAACAGTATCAAGAAGGGTCTGTACCACTTCACACAATGCGGGCTGACATCGACTACGGTGTTGCGCGCGCTATGACAGCCATGGGTATTATCGGCATTAAAGTTTGGATCAATAAAGGCGAGATCATGGAGCATGACCCTTATGCTCATGAGAAGCGCATGACACAGCAAAGCAATGAGCGCTCTGGTGGTGGTCGTGGCGGAGATCGTGGCGGACGTCGTCCGGCACGCGCCAATTAAGATAGAGGCGAGACAAAAATGTTACAGCCAAAACGTACCAAATTCCGTAAAGCCCATAAGGGTCGGATTAAAGGCACAGCCAAAGGCGGCACATCGCTTACTTTTGGGTCTTATGGCCTTAAAGCTCTTGAGCCTGAGCGCGTTACAGCCCGCCAAATCGAAGCGACACGTCGTGCAATTACGCGTCATATGAAGCGTGCTGGCCGTGTTTGGATCCGCATCTTCCCTGACGTGCCTGTTACGAAAAAGCCAACCGAAGTCCGTATGGGTAAAGGTAAAGGTTCTGTCGAATTTTGGGCCTGCAAAGTAAAGCCGGGCCGGATCATGTTTGAAATTGATGGCGTCTCTGATGATATTGCGCGTGAAGCGCTACGTCTTGGAGCGGCTAAACTGCCCGTGAAGACGAAAATCGTCACACGCCCGGGTGAATAATAGGAGGCGATGATGAAAGCAGTTGATGTCAGAGCCATGAGTGCCGATGAGCTTAATGATAAGCTTTTAGAGCTGAAAAAAGAGCAGTTTAACCTGCGCTTTCAAGAAGCTACCGGCCAATTAGAAAAGACCGCCCGCGTTCGCCAAGTGCGTCGCGATATTGCGCGCGTCAAAACAATAATGGCGGAAAACAAATCCGCTTCTAAGGCTTAAAGGTAGGTCGAGATGCCAAAACGCGTACTTCAGGGCACGGTCGTGTCGAATAAAGGTGAAAAGACGGTTGTGGTCAAAGTTGAACGCGCCTATCTGCACCCCCTCTTTAAAAAAACGATTCGCCGTTCAAAGAAATATCACGCGCATGATGAAAAGAATGCGCATAAGGTTGGTGATGCAGTCCGCATTCAGGAATGCCCGCCAAAGTCTAAACTCAAGCGATGGGAAGTGGTCTCAGCGTAAGGCACTTTGCCCTCACGTTGTACCCTCTTAAGTTAAACAAGGAGACGTCTCATGATTCAAATGCAGACAAACCTAGAAGTAGCCGATAACTCCGGCGCCCGTCGCGTGCAGTGCATTAAGGTGCTCGGTGGCTCTAAGCGTCGTTATGCGCATGTCGGTGACACAATCGTTGTTTCTGTCAAAGAAGCTATTCCACGCGGCAAAGTGAAAAAAGGCGATGTGCGTAAAGCGATCGTTGTTCGCGTTCGTAAAGATATTCAGCGTCGTGACGGTTCTGTCATCCGCTTTGACGGCAATGCTGCTGTCATTATCAATAATAATGGTGAGCCGATTGGTACACGTATTTTTGGCCCAGTTCCGCGTGAACTTCGTGCCAAAAACCACATGAAAATCGTCTCTCTCGCGCCAGAGGTATTATAGTCATGGCTGCTAAGATTAAAAAAGGCGACTATGTTGTCGTTATCTCCGGTAAGGATAAAGGCCGTAAGGGCGAAGTCCTGAAAGTGTCTCCAAAAGATGAACGCGTTGTCGTCAAAGGCGTTCGCATGGTTAAGCGTCATATGCGCCCAAGCCAAGCGGATCCAGATGGCGGCATCAAAGAGTTCGAAGCACCTATTCACGTCTCCAACGTCGCTCATATCGACCCAAAAGACAATAAACCGACACGCGTAGGCTTTACGACGTTGAAAGACGGCAAAAAAGTTCGCGTTGCAAAGAAATCAGGGGAAGTCATCGATGGCTAAACCGTATGAACCACGCCTCGCGGCGGTCTATCGTGATGAAGTCCGTGCGAAGATGAAAGAACAGTTCGGCTACACTTCCGACATGCAAATTCCACGTATCGAAAAAATCGTGTTGAATATGGGCATTGGTGAAGGTGTTGGTGATAAGAAAAAAGTCCAAGCCGCTATGGCGGAACTCGAGCTTATCGCGGGTCAAAAACCTGTTCCTTGTGTTGCTAAAAAATCTATCGCGGGCTTTAAGCTCCGTGATGGTATGGTCATTGGCACAAAAGTCACTCTACGCCGGGACAAAATGTATGAATTCCTCGACCGCTTGGTAAACATCGCTTTGCCACGTGTGCGTGACTTCCGTGGTCTTAACGGTAAGAGCTTTGACGGTCATGGTAACTACGCCATGGGCCTTAAAGAGCACATCGTTTTCCCGGAAATCGATTATGATAAAGTCGATACCGTTCGCGGTATGGATATCGTGGTGCAAACAAGCGCCAAAAATGATGAAGAAGCCAAAGCATTGTTGGCCGCGTTCTCTTTCCCTTTCAGAAACTAATCTGAACGGAAGCGGAACGAACGCAACAAGCTAAGCCCGCTGCGAACATAAGTTCGCAGTAAGCAAATAGGAGAAAATAAATGGCTAAAGTAAGCTCAGTTGAGCGCAATCTGAAGCGTCAGCGCCTCGTTGCTAAATATGCAGCGAAACGTGCTTTGCTGAAAGATATTGCTCGCAATAAGGACCTGCCGGTTGAAGAGCGTTTCCAAGCGCAACTCAAGCTCGCAGCTCTTCCTCGCAATTCTGCGGAAAATCGTGTGCGTAACCGTTGCCAAGTCACGGGTCGCCCTCGCGGTTATTACCGTAAAATGAAAATGTCCCGTATCGCGCTGCGCGAATTGGGATCAATGGGCCTTATTCCAGGTCTTGTGAAGTCTAGCTGGTAGGGGAGAGAAATAATGTCATTTTCAGATCCTCTCGGTGATATGCTCACACGCATCCGCAACGCGATTATGCGTAACCGCTCATCTGTCACAACACCGGCGTCAAACCTACGCGGTCGCGTTCTTGATGTTTTGGCTGATGAAGGTTTTATTCGTGGGTACGAAGAAACAAAAGACGAAGCCGGGTTCCGCGCTTTCAATATTGAATTGAAATATTTCGAAGGCGAAGCCGTTATTCGCGAAATTAAGCGCATTTCAAAGCCGGGTCGTCGCGTCTACTCGTCTGTTAAAACTTTGCCGCAAGTCCGTAACGGCCTTGGCATTGCGATCCTGTCCACCCCTAAAGGCGTTATGAGTGACGCTGCTGCACGTGAAAATAACGTCGGCGGTGAAGTTCTTTGCCAGGTGTCATAGGAGAGCTTTATGTCACGTATTGGTAAAAAACCTGTCTCAGTTGTTGATGGCGTTACACTGACTCAAAACGGTCAGGACATCACTGTCAAAGGTCCAAAAGGCGAATTGAGCTTTACACTTCCAGATGCCGTTACTGGTAAATTGGATGGTGCTGAATTCACAGTCTCGCCTGTTGAAGGTGTTAAGAATGCCAACGCTATGTGGGGCATGAGCCGTACAATGGTTGAGAATATGATCCAAGGCGTTACGAAAGGCTTTGAAAAAGAGCTTGAGTTGCGCGGTGTTGGTTATCGTGCGCAAATGAAAGGGTCCTCTCTTTCTATGCAGCTCGGTTTCTCACATGATGTTGATTACACGCCGCCGGAAGGCATCAAGATTGAAGCCTCGAAGCCAACACTGATCAAAGTGTCAGGCATCGACAAGCAGCAAGTTGGTCAAGTTGCCGCCGAAATCCGTTCATTCCGTAAACCAGAGCCTTATAAAGGTAAAGGTGTACGCTATGTCGGTGAATTCGTGCGCAGCAAAGAAGGTAAGAAGAAGTAGTCATGAAATCTGCTCACCAAAATATCAAACGTCGCGCCCAGCGCGTTCGTCGTCGCCTGAAAAAGCACGCCAATGGTCGTCCGCGTCTGTCAGTTTATCGTTCTGCCAAGAACATCTCTGTTCAGATTATCGACGATACAACAGGTACAACATTAGCCTCAGCCTCTACGCTTGAAGATAAAAAGCAAAAGGGCTCTGATGTTGCTGCGGCTCAGCGTATCGGAAAATTAATTGCAGAACGGGCTGCGAAAGCCAAAGTCGGCGATGTCGTCTTTGATCGTGGCGCTTATCTTTATCATGGTCGAGTGAAAGCTCTGGCTGATGCGGCTCGCGAAGCCGGTCTGAAATTCTAGGAAAAGATTATGGCTAGAGAAGACAACCGCCGCAAACGTGACGAAGAGCAAGATAACGAGTTTATCGATCGTCTCGTGCACATCAACCGCGTTGCTAAAACTGTAAAAGGTGGCCGCAACATGTCATTCGCTGCGCTCGTTATTGTGGGTGACGAAAAAGGTCGTGTCGGTATGGGTAAAGGTAAGGCCCGCGAAGTGCCTGAAGCTATCCGTAAAGCGACTGAAGAAGCGAAAAAGACAATGATCCGCGTGCCATTACGTGAAGGTCGTACCCTTCACCACGATGTGCGTGGCCGCCATGGTGCCGGTAAGATTATGCTCCGCTCAGCGCCTCCCGGAACCGGTGTTATCGCGGGTGGTCCAATGCGTGCTGTTTTGGAATGTCTCGGCGTTCAAGACGTTGTTGGTAAGTCTGTCGGTACGTCGAACCCTTATAACATGGTTCGCGCCACATTTGATGCGCTCAAGCGTATGGAAAGCCCACGGACTATCGCCAATAAGCGCGGTAAGAAAGTGGCTGAAATCGTTGCGCGTCGTCAAGATGGTGCCTCCGCACCTGACGCAATCGAAGCTTAAGGAGCCTGAACAATGGCTAAGAAAGCAACAGTTACAGTTCGTCAAACAGGGTCGGCCACACGTCGCAAACCTGACCAACGGGCTACACTTGTCGGTCTCGGCTTAGGTCGTATCGGCAAACAGCGTACATTAGAAGATACACCGAGCGTCCGTGGCATGATTGCTAAGGTCTCTCACATGGTGAAAATTGTAGAAGAGTAGTCTCTTTACATTTGTAAAGTGAAACCTCTTGGAGAAACGAAATGCGTTTAAACGAACTCTCAGATAATCCCGGCGCAACTAAAGAGCGTAAGAGGATTGGCCGTGGTATCGGCTCCGGTAAAGGTAAGACAGGTGGCCGTGGTGTCAAAGGTCAGAAGTCACGTTCCGGTGTGGCGATTAAAGGCTTTGAAGGCGGTCAAATGCCTATTCATATGCGTCTACCAAAGCGTGGCTTTAACAAGCCAAATCGTAAGCGTTATGCAGAGCTGTCTATCGCTAATATCAATCGTGCTATCGAATCCGGCAAGATTGATGGAAAAACAGATATGGATGCGGCGGCTCTTGTAGAAGCGGGCGTTCTGCGTCGTTCTTTTGATGGCGTTCGCGTTATCGGTAATGGTAAAGTGTCAAAAGCTGTTAAACTCACTGTGTCAGGCGCCTCTGCAGGGGCTCAAAAAGCCATCGAAGCTGCAAAGGGCTCTCTAACTATTCTTGATGAGACTGTCGAGTACCGCGCTAAAGGTGTGAAAGCGGATAAGTCTGGTAAGGTTTCTAAGGCTGATAAAAAGGCAGCGAAAGCGTCTGCTGCACCCGCTAAAGAAGAGAAAAAGCCAGTTGCTAAGAAAGCAACGGCTAAAAAAGCGCCTGCGAAGAAAGCGGCGAAAGAAGAGGGTGTTTCAGATTATCTTGAAGCCACTCAAAAATTCGATGCAGACGCATCAAATGAAATCGTCACGAAGATTGAAAAATATCTTGGCGCGTCACTTAAGAATAAAGATGCAAAATACGTCTCTTGTTCTGATGAGACAGAGCTTGAGACAATCGTCAAAGGTTTCATGAAGAAAAAACTCGGTGTTGAAGACAAAGATGCTGCGATGGAAAAAGTCAAAGCGGTTTGTGCTGAGATGAAACCGGTTCGCATGAAAAACCGTGTGACATTTTATTATCTGCTTGCCAAAAACGAAGGCAAGCTCGAAGACCTTTAAACGCCTTCAAGCAAACCCTATCTGTAACGGATAGGGTTTTAACTTTGACGAAGGCAGGAGACGTTCAATGGCATCAGCGTCAGAACAGTTAGCAGCGAACATGAACCTTGGCGTTTTTGCCAAGGCGAAAGAGCTACAACAACGTCTTCTTTTCACGCTGATGATCTTAGTCATTTACCGTATCGGGACATTTGTCCCGATCCCCGGTATGGACATGGCGGCGTTTCAACAAGCCTTTTCCTCTGGCGGTGGCGGTCTTTTAACGCGTCTGAATATGTTCGCCGGCGGTGCTGTTGAACGGATGGCGATTTTTGCGCTGAACGTGATGCCTTATATTTCAGCGTCGATTATTATGACGTTGATGAAGGGGTCTATCCCTTCTCTCAAAGAGCTGGATAAAGACGGCGAACAAGGCCGGAAGCAAATCAACCAATATACGCGTTATTTGACGGTTTTCCTCGCGGCTTTCCAAGCTTTTGGTATTGCGCGTGCCCTTCAAGGGACGCCAGGTGCTGTGATTAATCCCGGCGCGTTTTTCCAGGCGTCTACTGTTATTACCCTAGTAGGCGGTACGATGTTCTTGATGTGGTTGGGTGAACAAGTTACAGCCCGCGGTGTGGGTAACGGTGTGTCGCTGATTATCTTTGCAGGTATCGTCGCAGAGCTTCCAAATGCGATCTTTGAAACATTCAGCCTGAACCAACGCGGTACAATTGATGAATGGCTTCTTTTGTTCCTCATCTTCCTCTTTGTCAGTTTGTCTATGCTCATCGTTTTCGTTGAACGTGCGCAGCGTCGTCTGCTTGTACAATATCCAAAACGACAAATGGCGGGTGGTAAAACATTTGGCGGTGAAAGCTCTTTCATGCCGCTTAAGCTCAATACGGCTGGCGTTATTCCGCCTATTTTTGCCAGTTCGCTTTTATTGCTTCCGGCAACATTGGGGCCAATCATGATGGGGAATGGCGCGACCGGTGAAACGGGGAGTGGTGCTGTTGGAACAGTCTTGGCGTTATTGGCTTATGGTTCGCCTGTTTACCTAACGCTTTACGGTATTTTGATTATCTTCTTCTGTTATTTCTATGTGCCTTATGTCTTTAAGCCCGATGATGTTGCGGATAACCTTCGTAAAAATGGCGGTTTCTTGCCGGGTATTCGTCCGGGTAAGCGCACCGAAGAATATCTCTCTTATGTCTTGTCCCGCCTGACATTTATTGGCGCTGTTTATGTGGCCTTTGTCTGTGTGTTGCCAGAATTTGTGATCGCGCGTCAGGGTGGTGCTATCCCAACATCTGTTGCGATGTTGATTGGCGGTATGAGCTTGCTCATCATCGTCTCGGTGACATTGGATACGGTTGCGCAAATTCAGTCGCATTTGATTGCTCACCAATATGAGGGCTTGATTAAAAAGTCCCGCATGCGTCGTCGGAATAAGTAAGGGGCTGACATGTTGAATCTCGTTCTTTTTGGACCGCCAGCGGCGGGCAAAGGCACACAGGCGAAACGCCTTGTGGCAGAACGAGGCTTAATGCAGCTTTCTACGGGTGATATGCTACGGGCCGCTCGCGCGTCCGGTACGGAGCTTGGCAAAAAAGTCGCTGGCATCATGGACCGCGGTGATTTGGTATCAGATGAAATTGTGATTGCGCTTATCGAAGAGCAATTAGATGCCAATCCCGATTCTAAAGGTTTTATCTTTGATGGTTTTCCACGCACTGTAGCACAGGCTGAAGCGCTTGATGCGGCATTGAGTAAGCGTGGACAGAAAGTAGATCGCGTCATTCGCCTCTGTGTCGATGATGAAGCTTTAGTGGGGCGTATCACCAAGCGTTTCGAGGAAGAAGGCCGCAAGGATGATAATCCTGAAAGCTTTAAGATCCGCCTTGGAAATTACAACAAACAGACTGCGCCCTTGCTGCCTTACTATGCAGCACAGGGAAAATTATCTGAAGTAGACGGTATGGCCGATATTGAGGCCGTTGCTGGAAATATAAATCGCGTTTTGAACGCGGATTCGGGGGCGAAAGCTCCTAAAAAGAAAGGATTCTTCGCGCGTCTCTTCTCTTAAGAGGAAATGGCTGAAGATTCTCGCTAAACTAGGGCTTCCTACGCTTGACGGCGCGGGGGGTTGAGACTAAGTAACCCGCTTTCGCGGACGGTTCGATTATCGCTCGCCCCTTTTCCTATGGGGTGAGCTTTATGTTCAGGGCCAAAGCGAGTGTAGGAATTATTAGGAGGCCGCAAGTGGCTCGTATTGCTGGGGTAAATATCCCGACGAATAAACGCGTAGTTATCGCGTTACGTTATATTCATGGTATCGGTCCGTCGATCGCGGCTGAAATCTGTGAGAAAGTTGGAATCGCTGCAGAGCGTCGTGTGCATGATTTGACAGATCAAGAGATCCTTCAAATCCGCGAGACAATCGATGCGAATTACCAGGTTGAAGGTGACCTTCGCCGTGAGCGCTCTCAGAATGTTAAGCGCTTGATGGATATGGGTAACTATCGCGGTCTACGTCACCGTCGTGGTCTGCCTGTTCGTGGTCAGCGTACACACACAAATGCGCGTACGCGCAAAGGTCCGGCGAAAGCAATCGCCGGCAAGAAGAAGTAAGGTAGGCTGAGATGGCTAAAGAACCAGGTCGCGTTCGCCGCGCCGACCGGAAGAACATCACTTCTGGCGTTGCGCACGTAAACTCTACATTTAACAATACAATGATCACGATCACTGACGCACAAGGCAATGCCGTGTCATGGTGTTCTGCCGGTGCGATGGGCTTTAAAGGCTCTCGTAAATCAACGCCTTATGCAGCACAGGTTGC
>CAYTAJ010000064.1:6062-12946 GCA_964435725.1 uncultured Algimonas sp. | reverse complement strand
CCAATCAGGTCCATTCGTCCGAATTTCACGCCGCCGCGCTCATTCGTATCATCATAGAGCGGATCACAGCCCAAATCTGAGAGCTTGGCGTAGAGGTCTTCACAGGCCGCGTCTGCGGCTTCATCGCCCGCTTTGAGGTTGATGATACCGACACCAAAGGGCGCAACCGATTTCGGCCAGATACAGCCATTATCATCATGGCTGGCCTCGATAATCGCCCCGACCAAGCGTGAGACACCAATACCGTAAGACCCACCTTGGACGACGTGTTCTTTACCATCGGGCCCCATCACTTTGGCCCCCATAGGGGCCGAATATTTATCGCCGAAATAGAAAATATGCCCGACCTCAATACCGCGGGCTGTCATTTGCTTTTCTTCTGGGATGGCGGCAAAGGCCTCCGCATCATGCGTTTCATCCGTTGCCGCATAAAGCGCGCGGCGTTTGTCAACATGGTCAGAGAGGTCACTTGCAAAATCCACATCGCCCGGTGCGTCCATATCAAGCAAATCTTTGTGACAGAACACTTCGCTCTCACCCGTCTCTGCGAGAATAACAAATTCATGGGTCAGGTCGCCACCAATCGGGCCAGAGTCGGCTTTGACGGGAATGGCTTTGATACCCAAACGCGCAAATGTGTTGAGGTAAGCCACGAACATTTTGTAATAGGACTTACGTGCCGCCGCCTCATCAATGTCAAAGCTATAAGTGTCTTTCATCAGGAATTCACGACCGCGCATCACGCCAAAACGGGGGCGTCTTTCATCCCGGAATTTCCACTGAATGTGATAAAGAAGTTTAGGTAAGTCTTTGTAAGACCGGATATAAGTTCTGAAAATATCCGTAATCATGTCTTCATTGGTTGGACCGTAAAGCATCTCACGTTCATGGCGGTCTGTAATACGGAGCATCTCCGGCCCATAGGCCTCGTAACGCCCCGTTTCTTTCCAGAGGTCCGCCGATTGGATCGTCGGCATGAGCATCTCAACCGCCCCGGCCTTATTCTGCTCTTCACGGACAATGGTCTCAATCTTACGCAGGACTTTCAGGCCCAAAGGCAGCCAAGAATAAATCCCGGCGCTGTTTTGCTTAATCATACCGGCGCGCAACATCAATTGATGCGAGGCAATTGTGGCCTCTGACGGCGTTTCTTTCAAAACAGGTAAAAAATAATTTGAGAGACGCATAGTAAACTCTGTTTCAATCCAGAGTTTCGCATAACGCGACTCACGCAACGCAACAAGCCTAAGTGACTGTAAATGCCATTAAATTACGGCATGATAATAAGGCTTACCCCGTCGGGCTTCGTCCTAGCCATTCGCCGAACATATCCCAATCCAGTAAGCCGGACCAAATGATTGCGCAGATAATCACCCAAACGACGACGGCGACCTTTGTCGTCAAAATGAATTTACCTTTGATATTGCTATCCACGGGCGCGCCGGGCTCTGACCCTTCCACGACATTATCCTCTTCAGCCTGCCCTCGAATACCAAGTGGCAGAACAGCAAACAGCACTGTCCACCAGATAATGAGGAACATAACGAACATGGAAAACGGGTTCATGTCAGTGCTCCTCTTTATGGCTTTCCATGAGTTCAATCAGAACACCGCCTGAGTCGCCGGGGTGGAGGAAAATCACCAATGTGCCATGCGCGCCGATACGGGGTTCGCCCAAGACACGCATCCCGCGTTCTTCCATGAGGGCTTTCGCTTCATGGATGTTTTCGACTTCGAAACAGATATGATGCTGGCCGCCTTTTGGGTTCTTTTCCAAAAACCGAATGATGGGGGATTTATCGCCATAAGGTTCAATCAGTTCCACCTGCCCGCTGGGCAAATTGACAAAGGCATATTTCACACCCTGTGGCGCTAGAATAGCGGGTTCCGTGCAATCCGTCGCGCCGAGCACATCACGATAGAAATCGAGTGCTTTTTTAATATCCGGAACGGCTATGCCGACGTGATTTAAAGGACCAATCATGTCTTCACCTTATGGGCTAGAACCTCGACGATTGTGCGTTTATCCGTCATTTCACGCACGCGGCGTTTAATGCGAGCACGGAGTTTATCCTCAATCAAATCTTCTTCTTTACGGGCTTTCATGGAGAGTTCTTCGAACGCATCCTGCGCGGTATCTTCGACGACATCCAAAAGCACATCGAGAATTTCACCTTTCTTCCCCTCGGGGAAACCGCTGATGCGGGGTTCCGGTCCGCTTATGATTTTTCCACGTTGATCGACGACAAGGCTCACAGACACATGGCCCGCATAGGCCATTTTCTTGCGCTGACGCAGACCTTCATCAGCAGAAGATACAATGGCATGGCCATCCTGATGCAGACGACCCGATGGTGTGATGTCGACGACTTCAGGGCCATTGGGGGCGAGTTTAATCATTTCACCATTGCGCGGCGGATAGGCTTTTGCAATGCCGAGCGACTTAGCAAGGCGCGCATGCTCCAAAAGATGCCGTCTTTCACCGTGAACAGGAATGGCGATTTCAGGCTTCACCCATTCATACATGCGGGACAGCTCATCCCGGCACGGGTGCCCGGAGACATGGATCGGGCGGTCTTTTTCCGTAACGATGTGAACACCGTCATCTGCCAAAGCGTTTTGTAGGGCGAAGATGTTTTTATCATTACCAGGAATAATCTTGGACGAGAAGATAACCGCGTCGCCTTCTTTAAACTTCACGCTGCGGTGTTGGCCAGAGGCAATGCGGGATAGAGCCGCACGGGGCTCTCCTTGGCTGCCTGTGCAGAGATAGAGCACGTGTTGTGAGGGCAAGGCCTGCGCTTCATCTTCGGACAGAAGCTCACCAATATTTTTTAACAATCCAACGGATTTCGCCGCGCCCACCATGCGGCGCATAGATCGTCCGACCAAACAGACAGAGCGGTCATTATCGCGCGCCGCCAACATCACAGATTCGAGCCGCGCCACATTTGAGGCAAAGGCCGCCACGGCCACGCCCTGACCTGCAAATTCAGCAATGACTTTTCCGAGTTCTTCGCGAACGCCTTCTTCTGAGCCGGCTTCGCCCGGAGAGAAGACATTGGTTGAGTCGCAAATCATCGCCGTGACGCCCGCTTTGCCCAAAGCGCGCAAAGCGTCTTCATCGACAGGTTCCCCAATCTGCGGTTCAGGGTCAATTTTCCAATCGCCTGTATGCAGAACCGTACCAAGCTTTGTCTTAATCGCCAGCGCATTGGGCTCAGGAATTGAGTGGGTTAATGTAATCATGTCAAAATCAAATGGCCCGAGAGAGAACGAGCCTTTCAAAGGCACGTCTCGCAATTCCACACTGTCGAGCAGGTCGAATTCACTCAGACGGTCTTTGACTAAATACATCGTAAAAGGCGTCGCATAGACAGGGCACCGCAAACGCGGCCAGAGGCGCGCCAGAGCGCCCATATGATCTTCATGCGCATGGGTCAGGACTATGCCGAGGATATTTCCGCGTTGTTCTTCGAGGAATGAAATATCCGGCATAATGATTTCAACACCCGGTGTATCGGACCCGCCAAAAGTCACGCCCATATCCACAATCACCCACTGACGATTATCCGCTGGGCCAAAGCCAAAGACATTGAGGTTCATGCCGATTTCACCGCTTCCGCCTAAAGGGAGGAAGACGAATTCTTCGTCATGCTGATTTGATTGTGCCATATTATTATTCTTTATCTTGGCTATTACCGATGCAACTTACTTATTTAGACGCCATATCTCATATAAGCCGTCAATTGTCAGTTGCGAGTCGTAATGGTCAATTGTCGCAGAGGCCCCTTCGAACAAGGATGCCACGCCTCCCGTGCCAATCACAGTAAAGTCGCGGCCGTCTTCGGCTTTGATTTTTTCTACCAATCCATCAATCAAACCAATATAGCCCCAGAAAATACCTGACTGCATGGCGGCAACCGTGTTCTTGCCTATGACCTTTTCAGGCTTACGAATTTCAATACGCGGGAGTTGCGCCGCCGCTTCGTGAAGGGCTTTGACCGAGAGATTGATACCCGGCGCGATGATACCGCCTTCAAAATAACGATCCTCGGACACCACATCAAATGTCGTGGCTGTACCGCTATCAATGATAATGAGCGGGCCTTTATAACGCTGCACCGCACCCAAAGCCGTCACAAGGCGGTCAGCCCCAACCTGTTCCGGATTGTCGATACGCACGCCAATCCCGACATCTACATTATCCTCGCCAACGATAATCGGATCCACATTGAGATGGCGTCTGGCCAAATTCCGCATGTTAAACAAGGACTGCGGAACAACGGTTGAAATCACACAATCACTAATGCTGTCAAAATCCAGCTTTTGCATTTCCAAAAGCTGGTGAAACCACACCGCATATTCATCGGCTGTGCGCGTGGGGTCCGTTGCGATACGCCATTCAATCACCCACTCTTTCCCATCATGAATGGCAAAGAGCGTATTCGTATTTCCCGTATCAATCGCGAGCAGCATAGTTATCCTCTATAGTAAGACATCGCCTGCCAATATGTCCCTGAGAGTGCCATCTGAGAGACGAAGCTGCAACGCTCCATTTTCTGAGAGTGTTTCAAAGGTACCGCTAAGCTGTTCTTCTCCAAGATTAACAGTAATAATTTCTCCTATACGTGCGGCGCGGCTCAACCAAGTCTGTCTGATAGACTCAAAGCCTTGGCTCTGTAAGGTTTCAAGACCTTTGGAAATATGACTGGCAAGCGTCACGAGAATGGGGTCAGGGCCTGCATAAATAGGTTCGGCATCATCAAGCTTTTCCGGCGCAATATGCTCTAATAAATGCGTCACAGGGTAAGGCAGGTTTTGGGGGTGATGTTCCAGATTTATGCCCACACCAATGGCTATCCACCCCTCACCCGCTTCCAAGAGAATGCCCGCAATCTTTGCCCCATCGACCAAAACATCATTGGGCCATTTCAAGCTGATTTTATCAGGGTCGATATAGGCACCAAGTGTCTCTGCCACGGCCAAAGCCACGACGAAGCTGGAGAGGGGTTTGAGCACCGAAGTCCCATCCCAAGGATAAAGACCACTGGCATAGAGATTACCGGGTTTGGAGACCCATTGCCGACCACGACGGCCCCGCCCTGCATTTTGCGACCCTGCCCTGACCCAAATTGGAGAAACCTCACCTTTGGCGGCGAGGTCTTTCACATAGTCTTGTGTCGAGCCGAGAGTCTCGAAGTATAGAAACTTCACAACCGATTGGCCTTAAAACAGGCTCTCTGCCGCAAGTGAGATTAAACCCTGCGCGCCTGTTGATATACCCGGTAAGAGCAAGATAGGCAGTAAGAGCAAGGCACTGATTAGGCTGATATATTTCAGGCTGGCTGGTGCTTCCAAGAACTCATTCTTTTCTTCGTCAAACCACATCGTCTTGATAACGCGCAGATAATAGAACGCCCCGATGACTGATGCAATAAGTGCGATAATCACAAGCGGCATTAGGCCTGCATCGGCAGCAGGTAAGAAAGCAAAGAGCTTACCGAAGAAGCCGAGCATGGGCGGAATTCCCATAAGCGAGAACATAAACATAGTCATCAAAATCGCCATACCGCGATTAGTCTTGGACAAGCCGCCCAGATCTGCAATCTGTTCGACCATGCCATTGCGAATACGCATTTGCAGGATAAGCGAGAACACACCAATTACGGTGATGACATAAATGCTCATGAAAATAAGCATGCCTTTGACGCCAGCCATGGTGCCGGCCGCGAGCGGAACAAGTGCATAGCCCATATTGGCAATCGAAGAGTAAGCCATCAGACGTTTGATATTGGTTTGTTGCAAAGCGCCGAGGGCACCGACGGCCATGGACAGAACGGAGATTACGACGATAACCTGCTGCCAGCTTTCCGTGATACCGCCCATAGGCCCGACGAGAACGCGGGCGATAAGCGCCATAGCCGCAAATTTCGGGGCCGCAGAGAAGAAGCCTGTCACAGGTGTCGGTGAGCCTTCATAGACATCCGGCGTCCACATATGGAAAGGCGCCGCAGAGATTTTAAATGCAAGACCGCAAAGAAGGAATGTCATACCCGCGACGATGCCCGGTGTACCGCCCTTCTCGCCTATAACAGCTGCGATCGTGCCGAAGTCGAGAGAGCCGGTAAAACCATAAATCATGGATGCGCCGTAGAGCAAAAGCCCTGACGACAAAGCGCCCAAGACGAAATATTTCAAACCGGATTCTGAGGCGCGCAAGCTGTCGCGGTTAAAGGCGGCCATGACGTAAAGCGCCAAAGACTGCATTTCGATACCAATATAGAGAGAGAGTAGATTATTGGACGAGACCATAATCGACATACCCAAAACGGAATACAGCGTCAGAACGGAATATTCATAGCGCTCGAGTTTTTCGGATTGGAAATAAGATTTTGAGAACAACAGAGCTGCAGCCGCTGCTAGACCTAAGAGAAGCTTGGCATAATGGCTATAGCTATCAACGATTAAGGCTCCTGAGAACGCGAAGCCTTCCGGACGCCCCAAGATGAAACTCGAGAACGCGAAGATAACCAAAATAATGATGGCGTATGAACGCGCAAAGCTGGAGCGGTCTTTCCCGCCCCAATAACCAAAGCCCAAAAGCAAGGACGCAGAAACCGCGAGGAGTAGCTCAGGCGCGAAAAGTGAGAGTGTTTGCAACATTGTTACTGCACCTCCGCCAGAGCCGCTGTAGCTGTGGCTGCATTAAAATCAGCGATTAGGTTTTCGACAGAGGCTGCCGTAATATCCGTAATCAATGACGGGTAAACACCCAATACGATTGTCATGATAGCGAGCGGTGTCAGAATAACCCATTCGCGTTTTGTTAGGTCGGCAATATCGGCTAGTTTCTCATTCACAGTCTCACCGAAAACAACTTC
>CAYTAJ010000064.1:3807-5962 GCA_964435725.1 uncultured Algimonas sp. | reverse complement strand
TTAGGTCGGCAATATCGGCTAGTTTCTCATTCACAGTCTCACCGAAAACAACTTCGCGGTAGAGGTAAAGCGCATAGACGGCTGACAAAATCATGCCAAGCGCCGCACCAAATGCGAGCCAAGGGCTGACTTGGTAAGCGCCGACCATTGTAAGGATTTCACCGACAAAGCCAGATGTACCGGGCAAGCCAACATTCGCCATCGTAAACAACAGGAAGAAAGCCGCATAAACAGGCATCTTGCTGACCAAGCCCCCATAAAAGGCGATTTCGCGTGTGTGCATCCGGTCATAGATGACACCCACCAAGAAGAAGAGCGCACCGGAAATGACACCGTGAGACAACATTTGGAAAATACCGCCATGAATACCTTGCGTGTTAAAGGCGAAAATACCGAGGGTCACAAAGCCCATATGCGCGACGGAAGAATAAGCAATCAGCTTCTTCATATCTTTCTGACGATAGGCCACCAGTGAGGTGTAGATAATCGCGATGACGCTCATCCAATAGATGATGGGGGCAAGCTCAAGGCTCGCACTTGGGAAGAGTGTGAGCGAGAAACGCAAGAACCCATATCCGCCGAGCTTCAACAAAATACCTGCAAGGATAACAGAGCCAGCCGTCGGCGCTTGAACGTGAGCATCCGGCAACCACGTATGCACAGGCCACATGGGCATCTTCACCGCAAAGGAAGCAAAGAAGGCCAACCAGAGCCATGTCTGCGCGCCGAGTGGCACATCCAATTGCTCGATAAGAACACGCATATCCGTCGTCGGATTACCGAATTGCTGACCGCTGAGATTATAGAGATATAAAATCGCCGCGAGCATGAGGACGGAACCCAAAAGCGTATAGAGAAAGAATTTATAAGAGGCGTAAACGCGGTTCTTTCCACCCCAAACCCCGATAATAATAAACATCGGAATGAGCACAGCCTCAAAGAAGAGATAGAAGAGCACCAAATCAAGCGCACAGAAAACGCCAATCACGAGCGCCTCTAGGATCAAAAAGGCGACCATATATTCGAGCATACGCTCTTTGATCGAGGTCATGCTCGAATAGATACAAAGTGGCGTCAGGAACGCGGTCAGCAGGATAAAGAGGATAGAAATACCGTCCACACCCAAGCGGTATTCAATACCCCCGCCAAGCCATTCGACATCTTCCATAAATTGGAAACCGGGATTGGCCGTATCGAAATCAATAACCAATAAAAGTGAGAGGACAAAAACGAAACCAGAAACAAGCAAGGCCACCCAAGGCGCGTTTGCCGCGACTTGTGCTTTACCATCCGCCCGTGTGAGGCGAGAAACAATCATCAAGAACGCGGCACCAATGAGTGGCGTAAACGTCAGGATGGATAGAATTGGGAGGTTCTCAAACATATCAGCCCCCTACCCCACGGAACGCTACGACAATAAGCACAGCGACCCCCAGCAACATGATAAAGGCATAATGATATAAATAGCCTGATTGAATTTTAGACAGACGCTTGGACGTATTAGCCGCGAATTTCGCAAAACCATTCGGGCCATAGCCATCAATGATTTTCTCATCGCCGACTTTCCAGAACACATCACCCAAGAATTTCGTCGCACGTACGACTGTCACGTCATAAAGCTCGTCGATATACCATTTGTTCAAAAGGAAACGATAAAGCGGGCCACCGCCTGTTTCTTTGATGGTGTTGATTTTGTCTTCGACGCTGCCGCGAATATACATGAACCATGCCACGATAAAGCCCGTCACTGACATGAGGAATGGTAAGAGCAGGACCCAATATGGGTAGCCATGCACCTTGTTAAACAGCCAACCAAATGGGCCTGTATGTTTGACCGCGTCATGACCATCATGCGCAGACTCAGCCGCCGCATAAAGATTCTCAGGTGCGAGGGCCGCATGGTCTTTGTAATCCACAGGTAAAGAGCCGTGCCAGAAATCGCCATAGTTTTTGAGGAAATATTGATAGAATAAACCACCGGCGAAAACGGCCCCTAAGCTGAGCAGGACAAGCGGTGTGCGCATAACCCAAGGGCTCTCATGGGCGTGATCAAGCGTATGTTGATCGCCGCGGAATTTTCCATGGAATGTCATAAAGATAAGACGCCAGCTATAGAAGCTTGTCATCAGCGCCGCGACCAGACCAATCCAGAAAG
>CAYTAJ010000064.1:0-3707 GCA_964435725.1 uncultured Algimonas sp. | reverse complement strand
AGACGCCAGCTATAGAAGCTTGTCATCAGCGCCGCGACCAGACCAATCCAGAAAGCAAAGGCGGCGGCGTTACTGCTGCCCGAGGCCGTATAAGCCGCCTCAATAATCGCATCTTTTGAAAAGAATCCGGCAAAGCCGAAATAGATCCCCGGAATACCAATACCCGTAATGGCCAAGGTTCCGATAATCATGGCGCCGTAAGTCCACGGCACTTTCTTACGAATACCGCCCATATTACGCATATCCTGTTCGTGATGCAGGGCGTGGATAACGGAGCCGGCACATAGGAAAAGCAAGGCTTTAAAGAAGGCATGGGTAAAGAGATGGAACATCGCCGCATTATATGCGCCAACACCGGCCGCAAAGAACATATAGCCGAGCTGCGAACAGGTTGAGTAAGCGATAACGCGCTTAATATCGTTCTGTACCAGAGCAACAGAGGCCGCAAAGATAGCGGTGAAGGCGCCGAGTGCCGTAATGAAACCGGAAACGACAGGCGCTGCTTCGTAAATGGGAAACGCGCGGCATACAAGGAACACACCCGCCGTCACCATTGTCGCCGCATGGATAAGGGCGGACACAGGCGTCGGGCCTTCCATCGCGTCAGGTAGCCAGACATGGAGCACAAATTGCGCTGACTTACCCATAGCCCCGATAAACAGAAGCCCGGCCATTAATTCAATGGCATTAAATTCCATACCTAAGAATGGTAGGACACGGTCTGAATTTTCAGCAATAGCCGCAAAGACAACGTCAAATTCGACTGATCCAAAGACCAAGAAAACGGTCATAACGCCGAGCGCTAGGCCCACATCTCCGACACGGTTGGCGACGAAAGCTTTAATCGCCGCCGCATTTGCTGAGGGTTTTTTATAGTAATACCCAATCAAAAGATATGAGGCGAGACCCACGCCTTCCCAACCAAAGAAGAGCTGGATGAAGTTATCTGCTGTAACCAGCATCAACATGGCAAAGGTAAAGAGCGACAGATACGCAAAGAAGCGCGGCTTGTAATCGTCATCTTCCATATAGCCCCAGCTATAGAGATGAACGAGGGCCGAGACCGAGTTCACAACCACCAACATAACGGCCGTCAATGTGTCGATTTTAAACGCCCAGTTCGCTTTCAT
The DNA here is from genome assembly GCA_964435725.1 of uncultured Algimonas sp. Lineage (GTDB taxonomy): Bacteria > Pseudomonadota > Alphaproteobacteria > Caulobacterales > Maricaulaceae > Litorimonas. Next base: position 2,577 of record CAYTAJ010000064.1, on the reverse strand, counting down.
ATCGCCAACATCCATCCAGCGCAGGACGGTGACGTTGGCTTCTTCGTGACCAAAGCCGACTTTGAAAAGTGCGACCCAAGACAATACAGCCGAGACCATCAATAAACCTGTTGTGAGGCTCATCGACAATTTCTCGTTCAAGAATTGTTTTCCGAAACGCGTGCCGAGTAATCCGGCAATAATCGCGCCGAGAAGCGGCAAAAAGACAATAGCGTGATACATAGTCATGATCAGGCCCCTAGCCCTTCATCAGGTCGATATTCTCGACCGCAATATTGCCGCGATTTCGGAAGTAAACCACGAGGATGGCCAAACCGACAGCCGCTTCCGCCGCTGCCACCGTCAAAATGAACAAAGCAAAGATTTGACCCGCCATCGGATCATTCATACCCGTCTCTGTCATATGCGTCGAGAAAGCGACGAAGTTAATGTTCACCGCCAAAAGGATAAGCTCAACGCACATCAAAATGATAATGACATTCTTTCGGTTTACGAAAATACCGAAGACGCCAATCGTAAATAATATCGCCGCGACGACGAGGTAATGGGACAGCCCGATAACCATATCTCTCTCCCTACCCTAGACCTTGACCGGGTTCGACATCGACAAGCTCGACACCGTCTTCCCGTGTGCGGGCCATTTGATCCATGACGACTTGCTTGCGAACGCCTTCACGCTCACGCAGTGTCAGGACAATCGCACCAATCATAGCGACCAAAAGAACAATACCGGCGGCTTCGAACATGCCAGCATATTGCGTGTAAAGCACTTCGCCGAAACGCTCGATATTCGACCTCTCATAGGTTTGAACCGCTGTTGTCTCGGTTTGGCCCGACACATAGGCGGCCCCGACCAAAATCATCTCCAATAAGAGAATGAAGGCCACTAGCGCACCCATCGGCAAATAAGACAAGAACCCCTGCTTAAGCTCAACAAAATCAACGTCCAGCATCATCACTACGAAGAGGAACAGCACGGCGACCGCGCCGACGTAAACCATGACCAAGAGGAGCGCCAAAAACTCTGCGCCCATCAAAATAAAGAGACCCGCCGCAGAGAAAAACGTCAGGATCAAATACATAACAGAATGCACAGGGTTGCGGGCCGCAACGACCATAAAGGCCGCGGCCACGGCAACCGCCGCAAGCAAGTAGAATGAAAGTGCAATAATCACGATTTAGTGTCCCTCTTGCTGAAATGACTCAGCGTCTTAGTCTCAATGGCGGCCTTAACGGTAAGGTGCGTCCAAAGCCAGATTTTTCGAAATAATGCTCTCCCAACGATCCCCGTTATCGAGAAGCTTTTCTTTGTCATAATAAAGCTCTTCGCGGGTTTCTGTCGCGAATTCATAATTGGGGCCTTCGACAATGGCGTCGACGGGGCAAGCCTCTTGGCAAAGACCGCAATAAATACATTTCACCATGTCGATGTCGTAACGCGTTGTACGGCGCGATCCGTCCGGACGCGGTTCGGCTTCGATCATAATGGCTTGAGCCGGACATATCGCTTCACACAGCTTACAAGCAATACAGCGCTCTTCTCCGCTTGGATAACGACGTAAAGCGTGTTCACCGCGAAAGCGCGGTGATAGTGGCCCTTTCTCAAACGGGTAGTTGATTGTGACTTTAGGGCGGAAGAAATATTTCATCGCCAAGATAAAGGCGCTTCCGAATTCCAAAAGCATCGCGCCGCGAGCGGCTTGTTTAATACGCGCTACATTCATGATACGCTCCTTAAACCTTATCGCCGAGGAAGACGACGAATGTCGAGACAATCACAACGGCCACCAATGATGTTGGCAGGAAGACCTTCCACCCCAAACGCATCAGCTGATCATAACGATATCTCGGGACAATTGCTTTCACCATGGCGAAGAGGAAGAACAAAAAGGCCGTCTTGAGTAAGAACCAGAGGATTGGCGGGATAATTTGGAAACCCGTATCAATCGGCGCATGCCAACCGCCCAAAAACAAAATTGTCATCATGGAGCAGAGCAACATGATGTTCACATACTCGCCAAAGAAAAACATCAAAAATGGCGTGGACGAATACTCAACTTGATAACCCGCCACCAACTCTGATTCCGCTTCCGGAAGGTCAAAAGGTGGACGGTTGGTTTCGGCCAAGGCCGAGATAAAAAAGAGAATACCCATATAAAACATGATGGGGAATAAAAGCAGGTTCCAAAGACCATATTCCCCGGCAGGGTTAAGGCGGAACATGTTCCAATTGAACATACCCCCGGCTTGCTGATTGACGATTTCCGTGAGATTCATTGATCCGGCCAAGAAAATCACGGTTAAAATGATAAAGCCGATAGACACTTCGTAAGAGACCATTTGCGCTGCTGATCGAAGCGCGCCCATGAACGGATATTTGGAGTTAGAGGCCCAACCACCGATAATAATGCCGTAAACGCCCAGAGAACTGATTGCGAGGACGTAAAGAACACCGATATTAATGTCAGAGATGACCCAACCGGGCGCGACAGGGATAACCGCCCACGCCAAAAACGCCATGACAAGCGTCAAAACAGGGGCGAGAATAAACAGGAATTTGTCGGAGCCCGCAGGCAC
>CAYTAJ010000063.1:11310-12954 GCA_964435725.1 uncultured Algimonas sp. | reverse complement strand
AAAGAATGGCTCCGCAAGCAGGAGCCGTTTTGTATTAAATTATACAATAAAAACAATAATTTATAGATTTTCTGTTTAATAAAAGGGCACATGAAAGGTTGCATAAAAGGACACATGGAAAGGCACGTCAAGTTAGATGGGCATGAAAGGGAGGCTCAATGCTTAAATGTTTAAAAGTGATTCGCCGCAGACTTCAGGTTACGATTTCTGAATAAAGTATGTTCGCATTATTTCTCAGTGTGTTTTCAAGTTCGGAAGCTCTACATCTAACATTTCTTTTCGATTTCATGCGCTGACAATGATGCATAACAGTGAGTATCATGCCTAATTGTTACCTTCATAATTAGTCGCGCGGGTTCAGTCATCTGTTTAACAAGAAATGAACGCGATATTTCGATTTTTAAAACAGGTATAAAATACAATGCTTTAAATGGGTTAATTTGGTATTGCCCTTTGTGCTCTGCAATTAATTTAGGTAATGTTCACTATATTACTTTGCGACAGATTAAGGATGATATCCTAACCTTAGGGTGTGGTACTTTGGGATTGGGATAGCCGCGCATTGAGTAAGCCTTTCTATTGGGGGCAGCGAAAGTTTTACTCTGGGCTGAAGCGCATATTTACGACTTTCTGTAAAGAAAGCGCGCATGCGTACACGTCTGGCATATCTGCCATTCTCCTTTCTACAACATTTTTACCATCACAAGCATTAGCTCAGACAGCCCCTGTTATTAATTGCCAAGGACGTCCCGTCACCTCATTGGAGTTCAGTGGGTCTTTTCTAGAGTCAGGCACGGCGCTTCAAACAAATGCCGTCTACCGTTTCACTAATGTCGCTCCGGGTGTTGATGCGCGTGTCCAGTTAATGGGATTTGAAGGAGGGGGCAGCCTTAATGCCTTTGATAATGATAGCGGTCTGACAAACTATTTTCAGCCTGAATTTGTATCGTCTGCGAACTCGGCGGCCAGTTTTAGAATTTCATTTCTAACATCAACAAATATTCCTGTTGCTTTGGACCTTGCTGTGAGTGCCATTGATGTGGACGGAAATGGGGATTTACCAGGAAACCCGGGCAGTCTGCGCGAATATGCGGAACTTGAAGATAGTCTCGTGGGTTATGTTCTCAATGGCACGAGTGAACTCGAAATTGATGCTTCGGGTCCGACTACTGGTTTTAGACGGTTTGAACCTCAAACAACACAATTCGCCCCTGGTATTGATCCGACGGCTGAAGATAATATCGCCACCACATTTTATACGGATGCGACGTCAATCGAGTACCGTATTGGGACACTAGGAACGGGAAGCGGAACACGGCTGACATCACTTGGTTTTGATTGCCCAAATCTTCAAACGCCTGCGACTTCCTCTTCCACGCCAGAAGACTTTGGTGATGCTCCAGTTCTAAATTACGGGAACCCCATCCACACGCTTGTCGACGGCATACATCTTGGTGCTACAAATAATGCGGATAGCGGCTCGTATGATTCAGCAACGGCTTCAGGTGACATCGGTGATGATGGTGTGAGCCTGCCAGACTTTCTTGCAGGCGAGATTATAACCGTTGATGTGAATGTGACAGGTGCAGGCGGGCGTTTGCAGGCTTGGATCGATTGGAACCGAGACGGTGATTTCCTTGATGC
>CAYTAJ010000063.1:0-11210 GCA_964435725.1 uncultured Algimonas sp. | reverse complement strand
GCGGGCGTTTGCAGGCTTGGATCGATTGGAACCGAGACGGTGATTTCCTTGATGCGAATGAACAAGTCGCCACTAATGCCATAGACGGGGACGCAGACGGCGTAATCTCTTTGCCCATACAAGCGCCAAACAACCTCTTGGCCGGAAACACAATGGCCCGCTTTAGATGGTCAACGGTCTTGGATGTATCGTCAGGCGAAGCAGCGTCCGACGGGGAAGTGGAAGATTACCAAATTAGTCTATCTACACCGACGCCATTTTCTTGCGACGGTACGTTATATCAAATAGCGACGAACCAATCGACTTTGAAAGAGTTGAGCTTTACCCAAGTCGGAAATGCTTATTCTGCTAGTCTGCAAAACGTTAGCGGTATCAGTTTTCAGGTTAATGCGGGTTGGGGCTTTAATGAGCTCGACGATATGATCTATGGTGTTCGATCAGGCACAAAAGAGCTTTGGCGGGTTGATGCGGCGGGGCGTTTCTCACTTGTCGCCAACCTTACATTTTCGGGCTCTCAAAACGGTTCAAATGCGGGAGATATTCTTCCAAACGGCATGATGGTTTATAAACGTAATAATTCAACATGGACGTTACTAGACCTAACAGACCCTCTCAATCCGGTTAGTGGGGGGAATATAAACCTTACGCAGAACGTGAGTGTGATTGATTTTGGTCTCAACCCTAGTGACGGTAAATTATACGGTATCGATAATAACAGAGATCAACTTTTTTATGTCGATGTTTCAGGAGGGGCTGGGTCTGCAACGCCGCAATTCTTCGGCCCCCAAACTTTTAATGGTAGCTTTGGTGCGGCTTGGTTTGATGAGGAAGGAAACCTCTATCTATACGACAACAACACAAACCAAATTTCTATGGTCGATGTCGGCATAAATGGAAATGGTACAGGAAGTTCAGTTCTGCTCGCAACAAGTGGCAATGATGAAGGCGGTATCAATGACGGAGCATATTGCCGTGGACCTGCGCCAGTTCCGTTGGGCGGCATTTCAGGTACGGTATTTGAAGATACAGATGGATCGGATGCGCTTGATAATGCAGAAGCGGGTTTAGGGCCTGATATATTGGTTTCGCTTTATTATGATAATGCCACGCCAGCGGATATATCTGACGATACATTGGTGAGAACAACACAGACTTTGTCAGATGGCAGTTACAACTTTGATAGCCAAGTCACCGTTAAGACTTATCGCATTGAGGTGGACGAAGCAGATACTAATATCCCAAACACTTACTCTGTGGGTACGACCAATCCCCTCATTGGCTTAAGCGTGTCTGCGAACGTCACCAATACAGGTCAGAATTTTGGATTTGACCTGGGAGCAGCGGAGCTTAGCGCTGAAAAGCTGGTAGAAATGTGGGACCCAACAGCCAGTGGTAATGTGTACGCTATTCCAGGGAACGATGTCATTTACACAATATCCGTTACGAATAATGGAGTCATTGGTACAGATCCAGATAGTTTTGACTTGATAGATGCTATGCCGCCTGAAATCGAATTTTGGAACGGTGACTTGGAAGCGGGTGGCCCAGATAACCGTCCGGGCTCAGATCCTGTTTATCTAGCCCAAGCCAGCGGCACAAATATGGACTTTGACTATGCGCGCGATGTACGTTTTTCAACGCAAACCACGCCTCCGTCGAGTTTTGCTGACTGCCAGACTCTCGCCATAGATGGTCAATACCGTTCAGACATTCGCTATATTTGTTTTAACCCTAAGGGCTACCTGGGAGGTGGCAATGAGAACTTTAGTGTCAGTTTTAGAGCGCGCGTCGAATAGATTTATCGTAACGTTTCCTTTAGCGCAGTTTCTTCATAAAGGTTTCCAAGATTTCTCACGCGACTTAGCCAAGCATATTTTTCGGTAACTTATTATGCGTGTGTGCTGCTATTTTATAAAGCCCGTTTTCACGCACATAAGTTGTAGAGCATCTGGCATAATAAGGGCTACGGTAGCGTCTATGCTTAGCACAGGCTAGGTACGAGATTATAATAGCGTGGTCTAGTTTCAAAAACTGTCTTTGTTGTAGTTCCACGTCTGAAAAGGCTTCAGCTCTTTTCGCCGCTTCAACGAGGTGTTCAAATCGACCTGGGGCAAGAGGGGCTGGAGGTATCATTATCGCATCGGGCTTTACGTGCTTTTTCATAAACGACTGGCCTTCAAGCCATATCTGTTTCTCTATCCGCCAGATAGCATACATCCCAAGAGTATTGAGTTTTTCTGATATGTCTGTCACACCTAACCCCCAAGACGGATTTTTAAAATTCTACTGATTTTCTAAAACAATCATTTTATTTATCTAAGGTAGTAGCGAAAACCTTAAAGACACTTTAATAAAGTTGCCCAACATAATGTTGTAAGTAACTATGTTCAGCTACTGTTCATCTGATCGCTGTCATGAAGTTTCAAGGCTTAAGGTGGGATAAGTAATAGGCACAAAGTTTTGTGCTGAAGAGGCATTAACATTGCGCCCCGTTTAATGCTTGAGCCCCGGCCGTTCACCACGGTTGGGGTTTCTCTTTTTAACGCTAAATATGTATTCGTTTATAGTAAATATAATGTTGACCAACACAAAAACTCCTACCATATTATGTTTGCTGGGGCGGCGAATGAATTGGAGTTGCCCCACATCTTCTTCATGAATTTGCTGTTCTGGCACCTTGATACAGTTAAAAGCACTTGGAGCTTTCAGCCTATTTTTTTGTGTTAGGGGACGGCACTACTCTTTAAAAAGTGGAAGCCAGAAACAATCAGTTTCAGGGTAGGGCGCTTAAATTATCATTTTCAAATTGGCCATAGAATTCATCTTGGAACCTTTTACATGTGAGGAACGTGTTCGCACATGCTTGATATTTCCAAGAGATGGTTGAGGTTGCAATGAGAACTCAATGACGCGTTCTGTTTTGGGTCAAATAAAAAGCGTTTTAAAGAAAATATCAATGGTTTTGACTGTTTTCTTAAGAGAATACTCATTTGTGCTCTAGCAATTCCAATGCGCCTCTATAAATTATCTCTACTGACAACTTTGGTAGAAATAGCGCATATATGTCCAAGGAAATTTCATTTTTACTAATCGAAAGTAATCCTGCGTCACAGGAAAAATTTACAAGGTTTTTTAATGCGTTTGACGTAGGAAACCCAGTTCTCATTGCTCAAAATGGTGAGGAAGCTTTGTCGCTTCTTAACGCCCGTTTGCCTGGAGGAGAACTAGCGTCTTCCCTCATAATATTCTGTCCAGTTGAATTGCCAGATATGGATGGATTTAGTTTTGTAAGACACATTAGAAGTGACGAAAGGTTTTCTAACATTGCCATCTATATGCTTGGAGAAGACTTCAATGATAAGCATATTTTAGACGCATCTTTATTGGGTGCAAAAGACATTTTTATAGAAAATAATATAACGGACTTTTTCAAAAATATCGCGAGTGAAACGGGGTTTTCTTGGCGATTAGTCGGATGAGGTTAAGCTGAAAATCTACTAAGAAGACACAGTGTTCACTATTTAGTGTTATGCGACATCTTTTATTCGTTGGTTTGATTTTAATTCTTTCAGAAAAGCTCTGAGATCGTCTTTGAGCGTATAGCCATCAATGTTCAGTTTCTCCAAGGTTTTCATGGTGCCTTCAGATAAATGCGTTGAGCAGAGATAAAATTTCGTATGTTTCAATTCTTCTTTAGAGCGGATGACCCGGAGTAATGTATCGCCATTCATTCGAGGCATTCTCATATCAGATATTATGATGTAGGGTTCTTTAAGGACTAGTGTGTCATGAGTATTTTCTAATAATTGAAGAGCTTCTTCGCCATGTCGTGCCCTTACAATTTTATTGTTAAGGCCGATCTGATTGCAATGCTTTGAAAACAAGAGGCAATCAACATTATCGTCTTCGACAAGTAAGATTGTATATTTGCTATTCATTCTCATTTCGCCATATGAATTTTACACTTTCCTATCAAAGAAATTTGTGAAAAATGAACTAACAAAATGGCGCTATATATGAAATACACGAAATGAGTGTTTAGTCCGCTAGTAATTTAGTGCCTCTCACTAAATTAAGTTTCAATATTTTTTAGGTTTCGTCTTAACTCAGCTAAGACTTTGAGCGTCGTAATCACGTCTTCATCCGAAACCGTCATTGATGCAATCTTCGGAATGTTCAATATTGGTTTGAGAAGCGCTTCTTTTTTTGCTTTTCCTTCTTCTGTTAGGCAGACAATCTTTTTTCTGATGTCTATCTTATCTGTTTCGCGCATAAGTAGGTTCGCCTTACACATTTTTTTAATCAACTGTGAGGCGACACTTGGAGTCATAAACGCAAGATCTGCGATTTGTTTTTGAGACATGCCCTCTTCAGGCCAGGGCAATCGTAAGATATGAAAAAAGCCAACAGATAAATCTTTTTCAGCCAATAAAGAAATCAGTGCATTCTCAAAGGCCCTAAAGGTACCTCGGACTTCATAAGCTATGTTCTCGCGGGGGTTTTTAGAAAAAGGCATTAGTGTCTCGCATATTTTTTTGCCTTCTTAGAGTTTTAAAACACAGAATTGTAATGATAAAAATGTCGCAGTTGGGCAGTATCTTAATTGTTTTAGTGTGAATCACAATAGTGTTATTCAACACAAAATGGTGTTGCCCAACACATATATGTGTGGTAGCTAAGTTCAGTAACATGCATTGTGCATTTAATGGTGTCTTTAGGGGACAATCTCTTGGAAAACATGTCACTCTTAGCCAAGCCTTCTGCGGGCAGTAGTCACCTAGAGTTACTATTAATCGAAAAAAGCCGACTTGAGAAACTGTTAGATGAAAGTCGATTGAAAATTGATGCCCTGAGTTTAGGTGCGAAAGGTGATGTTCCCGCTAACACGTCAAATTACCGCGAGGCTATTGAGGCTGAGCAAAAAAATTCGAATGAGTGGAATTGTATATTCCAGTCTATTCTTACTTACTCACCTCGGACGCATAAAGAAACAAGCGCTGCCATTATTGCTTTGCTTGATTTTATAAAAGCCGGCCATGATCAGGCCCGTATAAATACCGAAATAAGACGCCTCGCATCCGCATTAGAACACTGCATGTAAAATGAATAGACCTTTGGGATGGAAGTTTACAGTAGTAGGCCAAGTTAGTCATGAAATTAAGAATGCTTATTGAGGCTATTAGTGAGGCCCATACTAAATCTGTAGTATTAACAGCTCTAGGGCACTATTTCGCGGAATATGGAATTGAGCGAATAATTTGGCTTTACATTCCTCCTGAAAGTTTATCCGATTTCTCTCAGGTCGAACTTTCATTTTTTGGATATAATGATTTTCCTGATTTTACGTCGACGCTCCAACAGAGTCTAAACCAGGTTAGGGATGTAAGCCGAGCCGAATTAAAGTCTTATGATGATTTAGATCCGCACATTAGAGGGAATGAGGATTACGATGGCGTATTCACATCTCTCTCGGCCACTATACTGTCTTCATTAGAAGAAAAGGGGTTAAAACCTGGGCTAAGAGTCTCGGCTTATGGTCCCAAACAAAAAGACAGTATATTTGACATTTCTTTGCCTTCTTCAAACGGTGACACTTTTTGTGAAGAAACACTCTCTAGGCGGTATATTCAGATGGTGTGCCAGGCTGCGCATCTACGCTTAAGTGAGTTGCGGCGCGCTAAATCGCTCTTTCCATTCAAATTAACTCTGCGTGAAACAGAGGTGCTTAAAGGGCTCACGCGAGGTTTAAATAACACACAAATTGCGAATGAAATGGGGCTATCTGCCCACACGGTAAATGCTTATTTTCGAGCCATATTTCTAAAACTGAATGTCAAAGATAGATTATCGGCTGCAATAAAATGTATCGATTTAGGTTTAGTATAAATACTTGATCGTTGATTATGCAAACTTCATGCTTCGTCGGGTTTTGAATCCTATTCCAACTTCTATTTTCATGATTGCTCTTTTTCATAACACCAGACGAAGACATGATAAGTCTTGAAATGGTCGAAACATTACCACAATGCGGTAGCAGGTAAGATTTGACCATTAGTTATGAAGAGCATCATGGTATATGAATTTTTATGTAAAAAAAATAATAAGAGCTGTCTCTCACAGTCTTGTTGGCATGGTCCCCTTATTAGCGCTTTCTGCACAGGCACAGATTACATTTGAGCTTGATATTAGCGAGGCTGAATACCCCTATATTGGGAGCTATACAGTTGAGGCAGAAGATGGTGCGCGTTGCGACATCGAACTAACAGATAACATGCGGGTTTTTGAAGGTTTCAAAGTCGAAGCAGACGAGACGTGCCCCAAGCCGTTTGATAAAGCGAAAGCTTGGATATTAAAGCCTTCTGGACCGACAATTCAAATCCTTGGAAAATGGGATCATATCATTTGGAATGGAAGTGACGCAGATGCAGATGGGCGATTTGTTGGGCGTTCTATGAGAAATGAGCCATTTACGCTCATCTCAAATGCGGTCAAACAACCGCGTGTGACGGCTGCAAAAAACTCATTGCAAAAATGGGAAGGTATTTGGGAGATTAATCGATCTAAAAACCGCTCTGTTAAGGCGGGACCTGTTGTGTGTGCTGTAGCTCTGATTAATGAAGGGGTTACGGCAGGGCTTAAACCCGCCGTAGTTGACCCAGGCTGTATTGCCAATATTCCTCAAGTTAGGTCGCTTCAAAATGTTATGTTTTGGGATGACCGACCTGGAGGCGGAAAGACAGCCTCTCTTTATGACCGCAATGGTACGCGCATCACACAATTCTCACCGTTTAGCGGGGCAGTTTATGTTGGCAATATAACGGGACGCAGTGGAAAAACACGGACTTATGATTGGGTAAAGGCTTCTACTTTAAACGAGTTAAAACCACAAAACGCGAGTCCTTTAGGACGATACGAGCTCATGCCGACAGACCACAAGTCGCGCTGTGTTGTTCACCTCTCAGATATACCTGATGTCATTGGTCAAGATGCCTCAATGCCCATGCAGGATTGTTTTATGGAGTTCAACATTTCCTCTTGGGCCATGGTTGAAGACAGACTGACATTCTATGATAATTTCCGAGAGCAGACTTTGAGCTTGCGACAAGTTTTTCCAGACTATTGGGTTGGCGTGAATAATGACGGACTGACTGTCACTTTAGGCCGGTCTTTCGAAACAATGGCGAAATAAATCAAACTTAAACACTCACATGTTTTTTATGAGGCTCTTCATATGACACTTTTTTCCACTTCCCGCGCAAGTCTATTAGGCGCTACTTTATCGCTATTGGCCCCATTAGGCGCCCATGCACAAGCTACCATGCACCCTGCCGATATGCCGCCGCTTATGCCGAGCGTGACCTGTGTGGAGGCCAGATGTGATATTACATTTTCAGGCGTCTTTGATGGGCAGACGCTGACGAGCGAAGCGCTGTCTATGCAAATTCCGGCCGAGGAGGGGGATGATTGGCAGCCACGTATCATGTCGAACGAGGCGATAAAGATGGAAGGCTTCAAAGCCCCTTATGGGTGGTTGATAGGTGAGGAAGAAAAGCTCATGGAGATTTACCTGACCTCTTTGGCTGACCCCTGCGATGACAGCTATAAACCGGGGCTATTTATGATTGAGCAACGCGCGGGATTTGAGCATGTCGGGATTGCCTATCATTTTTTCACGCCCAGCTACGATAGGACAACTTTGGCCACAGCGCGTATTATTCCGCCGAGCATGGGCCCGCAAAAACAAGTGACGTCGGCCAACTCCACGGGCGTGAGAGTAGAGTCCCAAATCTATGATCCTGAAACGGGTGGATTTAAGCCGAGCTATGAACAATTCGAATGGTATAGTGGCGCGGAAAGTGAAATGCTGGGCTCTGAAGCGGAGATGGAAGAGATCAACCAAGAAATGGATATTTTGACGAATGAGTATATCCTTGGTGAGTAATTTCTCCGGTGGCGACTTATTGATGCTTGACCTTTCTAGCTTTTTGGAAAGATATTTTGACTTACTTTGAATAATTCCTATGACTTGGGCGTAGTCTCTTGGAATTCATATGAACGCTGATGCTAACCCACTCGTGAGTGAAAAAGAGCTTAGACGGCTGCAAGCGGCTCTTAAGGCCTCTCAGATCGGTATATTCGAATTCGAGCCTCAAACAAATTTAGCCTTTTGGGATGATAAGGTACGTGAGCTATGGGGAATTCCTGCGGGGGAAACCATAACGTATGAAACAGTTTTGGCTCAAGTTCATCCTGATGATCACGCTTTACATGATAAATCAACGCAAGAAGCTCTAGATCCACATGGGACAGGCCAAATGGATATGGAATATAGGGTTATTCCGCGTGACGGTTCTCCGATGCGATGGATAAGAGCAACAGCAACAGCCACTTTCCAAAATGATCGCCCGATCAGGCTTCTGGGGACTGTTCAGGACGTGACAGAGCGTCGTGAGTATGAAAATCGGAATGAGCTTTTGCTCTTCGAGCTTCAGCACCGCGTAAAAAACACACTTGCGACAATTCTCTCAATTATAAACATGTCTAAGAAGGGACAAAACGTTGTTGAAGAATATAGTTTGTCTTTACAAGACCGATTAATTTCCATGGCAGAAACGCATAATGTTATAAGTAAAAGCGATTGGAAAAAAGTCGACATAAGAAGCTTGCTCGTGAAAGAATTTCAAGCCTTTTTTGGGGATCGCCCGAACGCTTACACTATTTCTGGCGTAGACCTCTTAATACCAGCTCCAAATGTTCAAATCATGTCTATGGCGATTCATGAATTGCTGACGAACGCCATTAAACACGGCGCACTTTTACATCCAAATGGAACAATAGACGTGACAATTACAAAGGAAGACAAAATTTACTCATTTAATTGGGTTGAAAAAAGAGGTGTGCCATTAGCGTCTATTGATAATCCATCAGGCGGGTTTGGAAGCTTCCTGCTGACAGAAATATTAAAAGCGGAATTTAGAGGCGATGTGAACTATAAAATACTGCCCGAAGGTTTAGTGTTTAAGCTACAATTTCATGAGGAGGTTATCAGTGATGACGAATCCAACAATATTGCTCCTTGATGATAATCTTTTGTTGGGTTTTGAAATTGCTCAAAACCTGAAAAGCAAGAAAATGTCTGTCATGGGGCCTTTTAGTAACACGCGTGATGCAATGTCTTCCCTTGAAAGTAATGTCCCAGATGCCGCGATTTTAGATATTAATATGGGAGATGGCACAACGTCATTATCTTTTGCTGACACGCTTACAGAGAAAGGATTGCCTTTCGTTTTTTTGACGGGTTATGGAAGTGGTGGTGTAATTCCCGACCGCTTTTCTGGTGTTCAGGTTATGAGAAAGCCAATTCGACAGGCCCAAGTTTTAGAGACTATAGAAAAGCTCCTAACTTAGCGCTCGGTATTTATTTAACGAGATCTATAGTATCATACTGTAATCTTTAATCTCTTCGGTTGCTTCTTCGGAATATATGTTCGTTTGTGCGGTTATAGTGAGACGGTGGAACCGACTTCTTAGCTTTAAATCGGTTGCCCACTCGTAGTAAATCGTAGAGGACATTTTGTATCAATAATTTTTATCGATATATCCTTAAAGTCATGCTATTAATAGATTTTTTAATGCCTTTATGCGGACATATAAGCGGACATGAGTGCGGACATAGATAGAGGTGAAACACCATCCATGATGGAGCCGTTGATGATCAGTGTGTCGTCAAAATACTATGAACCATTGACGGATTTAGCTGTGGAACTCTCGGCTAAGTCTACGGGATTAAAGCGAAGTCTGCCTAAACGTATGGTCCGCGCTTTGTCTGACCTCGTGCGTGCCATGAATTGCTATTACAGCAACCTCATTGAAGGCCATGACACTCACCCTGTCGATATTGAGCGAGCGCTCGCCGAGGACTATAGTGCAGACCCTAAAAAGCGCGACCTGCAATTAGAAGCCCGCGCGCATATTGCCGTGCAAAAATGGATTGATGAGGGCGGACTGTCAGGACGGGCTTTGACGGCCTCCGGCATTTTAGAAACCCATGAGCGCTTTTGTGCCTTGCTGCCGGATGAGCTGCTTTGGGTCGAATATCCTGAAACAGGCGAGCGGATCAAAGCCGTGCCCGGTCAGTATCGCGCGCGTGATGTTCAGGTGGGCCACCATGTGGCGGTCAGTCCGGGGGCTGTGCCGAATTTTATGGCCCGCTTTGAAACCGCCTTTGCCAAATCAGGCCGCGTGGAAACCATATTGGCGTCCGCAACGGCACATCACCGCTTTTTGTGGGTGCATCCATTCCTCGACGGTAATGGCCGCGTCGCGCGTCTTATGTCCTATGCTGTACTGCACGACGCCATGGAAACAGGCGGGCTCTGGTCTATTGCGCGCGGTCTGGCTCGCAATGAGAAAGCCTATAAAGGCCATCTCGCCGCCTGTGACCTCCTTCGCCGTAATGATTTAGATGGGCGCGGAAATCTAAGTGAAGAAGAGCTGGCTAAGTTTGTGCTGTTTTTCTTGCAGACCTGCATCGACCAAGTGGACTTTATGGAAATCCTTATGCAGCCGGGACGGCTGCGTGACCGCATCCGTATTTGGGCAGAAGAAGAAATCCGCGCAGGCGAATTGCCGCCCAAATCCACACAGGTCTTAGACGCCATTCTCTATCGCGGCGAGATAGAGCGCGGTGAATTGCCTGAGCTTTTGGGCGGCGTGACGGCGCGCCATGCACGGCGCGTGTCATCAGCTCTGCTCGATAAGGGCGTCTTGACCTCTACGGGTACGCGTGCGCCTTTGCGTTTGGCGTTCCCCGCTGCGCTTGCCGGACGGTGGATGCCGGGACTATTCCCTGACAAGGGCTAATAGGCCCGACTATAATCCGTTTCTTGCGCTGTGCTATCAATATTTTACGTGAGTGGTGTTGGTAACATGGTCGATGTGTGCGGTCTGCCTTTTGACTTAATTTCAATGACTTAATCTATCTGAGCGTTTCGCTTTTGCTTGAGTTTTTTTAAGGGGTCGCTAAGTTTAAAGCGCACGCCTGCCAAATCAGCGTGTGGAGTTCAGCAGCTCCCTGTGAAGTGAGACGGCCCCATTGGGCGCGTCCTATATTTGCGTGTCTCCGGTTTCGGCCGGAGGGCGTAGGAATGTCCAATCTCTAGCTGCGCTCTCGTCAAGATATAATCCTTCATTTTTAAGCCCTTGATTTT
>CAYTAJ010000062.1:7362-13699 GCA_964435725.1 uncultured Algimonas sp. | reverse complement strand
AAACCGGGCGTTTATCGGATGATGGATGAGCACGGGACTGTGCTCTATGTCGGTAAGGCCAAAGACCTCAAAAAACGCGTTACGGCCTACACAAAATATGATCGTCACCCGACACGCATTCGGCGGATGATACGCGCAACGACAGAAATGGAATTTGTCGTATGCGCAACCGAAACTGAGGCGCTTTTACTTGAAGCTACGCTTATTAAACGCTTGAAACCGCGCTATAATATTCTGTTGAGAGACGATAAAAGCTTTCCTTATATTCTCGTGCGAAAAGATCACCCTGCGGCTCAGGTGAATAAGCACCGAGGCGCCAGAAATATAAAAGGGGATTATTATGGTCCTTTCGCCAGCGCTTGGGCCGTTAACCGCACCTTAGATACGCTGCAACGGGCTTTTCGCCTGAGGAATTGTTCGGACAGTATTTACCAATCTCGTTCGCGTCCGTGCATGCAATACCAAATTAAGCGCTGTGCCGCGCCCTGTACGGGTGAGATTTCAATTGAAGACTACTCCAAGCTCATATCGGATGCGGAGGACTTCTTAAAAGGTAAGTCGGATAGCCTCAGGCAGCGATTATCAGAGGAAATGAGCCAAGCTGCTGCCGCGCAGAACTATGAAAAAGCGGCTGAATTACGTGACCGTATATCGGCTATGGCTAAAGTTAGCACGACGGCCGGTGGTATAAATCCATCAACCTTTACCGATGCGGATGTGATAGGTTTGCATACAGGCGGAGGGCAGACTTGTATTCAAGTGTTCTTTTTCCGCGCGGGACAAAATTGGGGGAATAGTTCGCATTTTCCGCGACATAGCAAAGACCAAACCTCCGGTGAGGTTATGGAAGCTTTCATAGCGCAATTTTACTCGAATAAGCCCATTCCAAAAAATGTCTTCGTGAGCGAAGATTTGCCCAATATAGATCTCGTCGAACGGGCGCTATCTGAACAAGCTGATCGAAAAATAGATATTGCGAAACCTCTGCGAGGCGAAAAAAGAAAGCTTGTTCAGCAAGCTGTATCAAACGCGCAAGAAGCGTTAGGGCGCAAACTCGCAGAGACGGCCACGCAGTCGAAATTGCTCAAAGAGCTTCAAAACCTGTTTGGTCTAGAGGACATACCGGAACGCATTGAAGTTTATGATAACAGCCACATTCAAGGCACGAATGCGATTGGCGCTTTTATCGTGGCAGGCCCAGAAGGGTTGAGAAAGCGCGACTATCGCACGTTTAATATCGCGGATGAAAATACGGCCCCGGGAGATGACTACGCCATGATGCGTGAAGTCTTTAGGCGTCGCTTCTATCGACTAACGAAAGACAAGTCTCTGGAATGGCCTGATCTCGTTCTTATTGACGGGGGTAAAGGGCAATTATCCGTTGTGACGGAAACGCTTCGCGAGTTAGGGGCTTTGGACCGCACAACACTCGTGGGTATCGCCAAAGGGCCGGATAGAAATTCCGGCCGCGAGACATTTTTTATGAATGGTCGAGATGAGTTTACCTTGCCGCCACGCACACCCGCTCTCTATTATTTACAGAGACTACGGGATGAGGCCCACCGATTTGCGATTGGTACACACAGAGCCAGACGTAAAAAAGACATCAAAAAGAGTCCATTAGACGGCATTCCAGGTGTTGGGGCAGGCCGTAAAAAAGCGCTTTTAGCCTATTTTGGGTCCGCAAAGGCGGTTAAGGGTGCCTCAATCGAAGAGCTTGCAACTGTTGAAGGCGTGAGTGATAAGATGGCCAAGACGATTCATGATTACTTTCGTGATAAGTAGCGGATTGAAGAAAAGGGGACACAATGACGGATGTAGATGACGTTTCTCCGAAAAAGGCAGGCGGAGCATTAGCTGATGCTTTGACCCTCGTGAGAATTCTCGCGACGCCACTCATTATGGGGCTGATTATAGTCTATTGGCCTGATACCCAAATGGCGGTCTTTGCCTCCATCCTATTTGTTTTGGCTGCTCTGACAGATATTTTTGATGACTATTTTGGTGGGTCCTCCAAATCTTCCGTACGTAAATATGGTTGGGTTGATGATATTGCTGATACGGTATTGATCGTCGGATGTTTGATAGCCCTCTCAATTGTGTTGATGCGTGCGGGTATGTTCGCTTGGCCCTTCGCGATACCGGCAGGTGTGATTATCGTCCGAGAATGTGTTGTAGGATTGTTCAAAGGATTTGAACTTAATCGTTTCGGTTGGCCAGATAGCAAATTGGCCAATGCAAAATCTGGTTTTTCAATGTTGGCTGTTTGTATTCTTGTGGCGTCACCCTGGCTGACACAAGCCTTGGACAAGATGCGCGCGGGCAGCGAAAAAGCGATGGCTGTTTTTGATGCTGCCTCGCCTTGGATTTGGATGATAGGCATGGGCGTGTTGTGGATAGCGGCTGTTTTGTCAATCATAACGGCGGTGATAATTTTCAGGACGCCTCTAACAGCGAATGACGCTTAATGTCAGAGCCGGAGATAACAACGCCGTCTGATCGTCACACGCTCTATTGGCTGCCAAATGCGTTGACGGTCGCACGGATATTGAGTGTACCCTTATTCATCGCAGGAATCCTCTCACTCGCGTTCCAATGGAACTTGTTTCTCGGAAAAGCCTGGGTTCTGCTCGGACTTTTTGTTTTAGCCGCTTTGACAGATTTCCTTGACGGATATCTGGCGCGTAAGTGGAAGGTTGTGAGCGGTTTTGGGCGAATGATTGATCCGATTGCGGACAAGCTCTTAGTCGCAGGTTGTCTCATTGCTTTTTGTATCGCGGCTTTAGGTAATCCGCTGTTTCTCATTCCTTCATTAGCCATTGTGTTTCGAGATATATTAGTATCAGGAGCTAGGGAACATGCTGCCTTGGCAGGGCGTGTCATGCCGCCAACAAATTTGGCAAAGTGGAAGACAGCTTTTGAAATGCTAGCCATTGCCATTTTGCTAATATGGATATTGGGCAAAAGTTATTTGCCCATCGACAACGTAATACCCGACATCAAATATATCGCAAAATATGCAGGCCTGGCTTGCTTGTGGTTAGCGGCCGCTCTTTCTGTTTACACAGGGTCTCTATATTTCAGAGCGGCGCTTAAAGATTAAAAGCTGACTTTGCCTTTGCCATTTACGGCATCGTCATAGGCACCCACCATCGCTTCGCAGACCTTGCCCGGTTTGTAATGAATGCCATCAATTTCGCGTACAGGTGTCACTTCGGCCGCAGTGCCAACGACGAAACACTCATCAAAGTGAGACATTTCAGACGGATGAATGTCGCGTTTAAAGACTTTAAACCCGTGAGCCTCTGCCAGTTTTATAACGCTGTCGTGGGTGATGCCTTCTAATAGAATGTCATTGGTCGGCGTATGAAGCTCTTCGCCTCTTACAAAGAAAATATGAGCCCCTGTACACTCTGCAACCCGGCCGCGGTAATCAAACATAAGAGCGTCATCCCAGCCTGTTGCCGCTGCTTTGTCCTTGGCCAGTGTGCAAATCATATAAAGCCCAGCGGCTTTTGATTTGCAGGGCGCGGTCGCCGGGTCAGGGCGTTTCCAATCAGAAATACAAAGACGAATGCCTTTCATTTTGTCAGAGAAATAGCTTCCCCAATGCCAGCACGCGATTGCAAGGTGTATGCGGTTATTTTTTGAAGCGACACCCATCATATCAGAGCCTCGCCAAGCCACAGGACGTACATAAGCATCTTTCAGGCCAGAATCTGCTAGCGTATCAATGCAAGCCTGATCAATCTCTTCTGTTGTATAGGGAATGTCGTATCCAAGAATATTTGCGGAGTTTTTCAATCGCTTTGAATGGTCGTTGAGACGGAATATTTCGCCGCCATAAGCTCTGTTGCCTTCAAATACGGCTGCCCCATAATGCAATGAATGTGTAAGAATATGGATTTTTGTATCCCTCCAATCGAGAAACTCTCCATCCATCCAAATCTGGCCGTCACGGTCATGATAAGCTTTTTCGATCATTTGATCTTACCTTGAAATAATATGCTACAAGACGCGACTTGCAGCCTTCTGATTTTCGCGCCATTCTTACCGCGAAATAAAGTAAGTCAACACGCTTTCGTCGTTGATATCAGGAAATTTTATGTCTCACTCGCCTACAACGCCGCTTGATAGACAGAATACGCATATATTAGTGGTGGATGATGATGATCGTATTCGCCACTTACTTCAAAAATATCTTAATAAACAAGGCTTTCGAACCTCTGTCGCAGAAAATGCAGATGTTGCGCGGAAGAAAATGCGGGGTCTTTCTTATGACCTTCTTATCCTCGATATTATGATGCCTGGAGAGGATGGGTTAAGCCTTTCACAAAGTTTACGAGAGGTCAGTGATATACCGATAATTTTACTAACGGCCAAAGGCGAAACGACGGATCGCATTGCGGGACTAAAAACAGGGGCGGATGATTACTTAACGAAACCATTTGACCCGGAAGAACTTTTGCTGCGTATCGATAATATTTTTAAGCGAAGCAAAAGATTGCAAACCACTGAGACTGTTTCGTTCGGCCCGTATAATTATAATACCCAAACTCAAATTTTGATAAAAGAAGGTGAGCGCGTAAGATTAACAACAGGAGAACTTGTTTTGCTTGATATATTAGCCAAACAAGGGGGCGGAACTGTATCGCGCTATCAATTGTCTCAAAACATCAGCGCCAGCTCTGATCGCGCCGTTGACGTTCAAGTCACAAGGTTGAGGCGTAAAATTGAAGATAATCCTTCAGAACCTGATTATATTTTAACGGTGAGAGGGCAGGGCTATCGCCTTGTCTGTAAAGCCAACTAAGTTCGTATGTTATTCAAGCGGTATATCCCAAAAAGCATTTTTGGTCGGTCTATGCTGATTATCATGCTGCCAATTGCTATAATGCAAATTGCGGTCGCTTACTTCTTTTTTAATGCGCATTGGGCGCGTGTAACAGCCAATTTATCCGAAAGCGTGGCGGCTGACATCGCTGTTGCGACGACTTTATTTAAGCAGCAGCCAACGGTTGCGCGGGCAGAAGAACTAGATGCCTTAATGCGGCCTGAGATGCAGCTTTCCGTTGTCTTTCGTGAAGGCGAGGAACTGCCGGTTAGTCAACGCAGGCAAATGTTTTTCTCAACACTTGATAAAACATTACGTGGGGCACTGAATGAAACACTCGAGGCTCCTTTTTGGTTCGATACAACACGCTATCCCAATCATATTGATGTGCGCGTTCAAGTCGATGGTGGCTATTTAAGATTTATCGCAGCACGAGAAAAAGTGTTTGCGCCAACTGGCTTCGTTTTTATCTTTTGGCTTATAACTGCCACCGTACTCCTCACGCTCGTTTCCATCATATTTATTCGCAACCAAGCGAAACCCATACGAGAGTTGGCGGATGCGGCTGACGCCTATGGTAAGGGGCAAGATTTGTCTCATTTCAAGCCTTCTGGAGCCTCTGAGGTGAGGCGTGCCGGACAATCCTTCCTCAAAATGAAAGGACGTATCCAGAGGCATATGGAGCAAAGAACGATGATGCTAGCCGGCGTATCACACGACCTCCGTACACCGCTGACTCGCCTAAAGTTGCAGCTTGCCATGCAAGAGGACACTGAAGATACGCGCGCTGCCATCAAAGATGTTGAGGAAATGGAACTCATGCTCAATGGCTATTTAGACTTCGCAAGAGGGCTAGGGCAAGAAAGCCCGGTTGTGGTTAGTCTGCCACAATTTGTAAATGACTTGATTGTTGACGAGAGGGTTGAGTTAAAAGGTGAGGATATCGAAGGAGACGCCGAAATATCTGTTCGCCCCATAGCGTTACAAAGAGCTTTATCAAATCTGATTTCAAACAGTTTAAAGTATGCGGGTTCATGCGCTTTAACTGTTGAACAAAAGCCAAACCGTTTAGAATTTCATATTGATGATGATGGGCCCGGTATCCCAAAAGATATGAGAGCAGAGGCCTTTCGAGCCTTTAGTCGTCTTAATGCTGCGCGAAATCAAAATATTGAAGGTGTGGGGCTGGGTTTATCCATTGCCCGTGATATAGCGCAGTTGCATGGTGGAAGTTTGACGCTTGATGACAGTTCTCTTGGCGGACTTAAGGCAACAATCTCTTTGCCGCAATAACTATTCTTTTGCTAAATCTTGAGCCCGTTTAAACGCTGCTTTCGTCGTTTCTTTTATGAGCGGCGAAAGCCCATTCTTGTCCATCAAGACCTCCAAGGCGGCTTGTGTCGTGCCATTAGGAGAGGTGACGTTTTTCCGTAGTTGTGAGGCATCGTCTTCCGAGGCGTCCAACAAGGCACCTGCACCAATAACCATTTGTCTAGAAAAAGC
>CAYTAJ010000062.1:0-7262 GCA_964435725.1 uncultured Algimonas sp. | reverse complement strand
TTTTCTAAGCTTCCTATCGATGTCCCTGCCAAAATAGAAATAATCAGGCAGTCTTTAGGAAGGGCATCTGCTAGAGACGCTGCGACCGTTTCAAAAAGCTGCGGTTTTATAGCCAGAATAACGACATCAACCTTTACATTTAGCGCGCCAATATCTTGGATATGCTTTGCCCCATGACGTAATGCTGATTGAATTGCCGGTGTCAGGCCTGGATCTAAAACCGTCACCGATAGTCCGGGTTCCTTGACCCAAGCGCCCAGCATAGCACCGCCCATTTTTCCGGCACCAACAAGTAATATATTTTGCGAAGAATGGCTCATATTAGTTTTATAGAGCCTTATCCCTTAAGGGAAAGAGGCGAGGTCAACCATCGCTGATGAAAGAGCGTCTTCTGGAGATTTTCCAGCCCAGACGACATATTGGCAAGCGGGGTAGCCTTGTTCTGCCGCATCGAGGGCTGATGCGATTAAGTCCATGGCTTGTTCTGTATTTAGCTTAGCACCACCTCTTAGGCTTAGTGCGTTTCTATAAATCAGAGATTTATTCTTTTGTGAGTAGTCAAAGTGACCCGACGTCAGATTTTCATTGATGAGTGACATAAGGCGGCACAAATCGTCTGAACGCCCGCCTGGTGTTTTACCATCAAACATCAAAAAACATTGGAGCTGCTCAGTCTGAGCTTGCCATATCATTGTTATATTGTGATCACACCACAAGCCCGGCACACAAATCTCAACCTCATTTGGAGAAAGTCGCTCCAAGTCATATCCTTCTGCGAGGGCTATTCTTTCAAACACAGATGTTGGATTGCCACGCAGAGCGTCCGTGCCGGTTAAGGACGGATTTGGACGAATACAGCGGTGGTCAGCAAAGGACATTTCATCTCAATTTGTTAAAGCGAATCTCTAAGCAAACAGTATGAGGCCACACGATTCTCACAAGCCAAGCGAGGCGGACAGCGTGTTGATAACTAAATTAAGGCGTGGGTAAGTTGAATTTCTCGCTCTTTTTCAATGATTTATCAGGTGTCTTTCCACAAGGGATGCTTTTTCATAATCTTCATAAAGAGGTCAGAGCTTATTAACGTCTCTAGCCAACGCGCTGTATTCGGTAGGGGCTTAGACGCCCACCAGTCCGGTTCAGTCGCTGCAAATTGACGAATGAAAGGGAAGGTCGCGATATCTGCAAGACTTACGGCATCGTCAATAAGATAGGTATGAGTTTTCAGAGCCTCTTCCCATTTTTGTAAGCAAGCGACAGCCTCTCTACGATGTTCAAGGTTGACATCACCGCGTTTTGCTGTGCCGTCATATCGGCTGGCATATTTGTAACGGTCGAGATGAAACTTAAAATCACCATCTATAATATTGATGAATGCGTCAGTCGTCTGTGTTGTATCTCTTAGCCAATTATCAGGGTCATTTTTGCCGAGTGCAAACTTCATGACCGCAAGGCTTTCATCAATGACAGTGTCATCCTCGGTTATGTAAACTGGCACGGTTCCTTTTGGAGAGGTCGCTAACATGGAGGCTGGTTTATCGCGTAAAAGGACTTCCCTATGTTCATATGGCAAGTTGGACACATATAGCGCCATTCTCGCACGCATGGCGTAAGGACAGCGACGAAAAGAATAAAGTATAGCCTGGCTCATAATACCTCTTACGCCATAGGTCTCACATCAGAGTTTAGTTAGTCGTCTCCGCTTTACGTCCGATGTGATCTTCTCCGCGTTTCTTTGCCAGCTCAATTTGCTTTTGGCGCTCAGCAAAACGTTTTTTCTGTTCTTCTGTCATATCCGCATGACAGCGATGGCAGGAGACACCTTTTACATAAAGAGGGGATGATTTGTCTTCTTCGGTTATTGGGTGGCGGCAGGCGTAACATTGGTCATATTGCCCTTGCTCAAGGTTGTGTTTTACCGCGACGCGTTGGTCAAAGACGAAGCACTCCCCATCCCAAAGGCTTTTCTCTTCGGGTTGCGTCTCAAGATATTTCAAGATGCCGCCTTTAAGATGGTAAACATCATCAAACCCATTTTGTTTCATATAGGCGCTGGCTTTTTCACATCGTATGCCACCTGTGCAGAACATGGCGACTTTGGGTTTTTTCAGAGTGTCTCGATTGTCTTCGACCCATTGTGGGAATTCCCGAAATGTCTTTGTGTTTGGATTTACAGCCCCTTTAAATGTCCCAATTTCAACCTCGTAGTCATTGCGCGTGTCTATCAAAATAGTATCGGGGTCAGAGATTAAATCATTCCAATTTTCTGGCTCAACATAAGTGCCAACAATGTTGTTAGGGTCGATATCCTCGACACCCATCGTCACTATTTCTTTCTTAAGCCGCACTTTCATGCGGTAGAAAGGGGCTTCATCCGCTTCTGAAAACTTAGCCTCCAAGTCGTTCAGGCGAGGGTCAGCACGCAGATATGATAGAATGTTATCAATCGCTGCTGTTGGTCCGGCAATGGTGCCATTTATGCCCTCATGAGCCAGCAATATTGTGCCTTTGATGTCCAGCATTTCACACATCTTTAGCAGCCAGGGCTGAAGCGCTTGGTAATCCGGCAGAGCCGTGAAGTGATAAAGGGCAGCGATACGGTAAGTCATGCAAGCGCCTCTAAAAGGGCAGCTCTTATTGGTCAATATGTCTCAACGCGTCGATATCAGCTCTTGATAACAGAGCTATCTTCGAAGACCTCTAAGTTTTCCCGCAAGATGTCTTTATAGAATTGGAGGCTTTCGATAAAATCAAGGGCCTTGGATGGCACCCCTTGATTTTCAAAAACGGAGCGAAGGCTTTTGGTGATAATCTCAGGGTCATTACAAGTTGACGCTAAAAGTTTTAAGTCACGAATGCCACGTCCTTCTGTAAGCTCTCTTTCTAAACTATCAAAAGACGAAGACAGACGCATCATGGTAAAAGGGTTAGGGCTTTTGCCTTTTGCCAAAGACTCGCCAACACTTTTTAGAGGTTTTATCGCGGATCGCGTTTTACTTTCTAGTCTGTCTATTGCTTTATCAGCGCGAGGTGTAATCCATTCCGCCGTGCATACTTTCGCAGGATCCGGTGTCGTTGCGCATCCGATTAATGCCGCTGATAGGATTATAATTGGGAAAATTTTATTCATAGGTTACCTTACACAGTATTTGAGGTTTTGAAATATTAAGGTGCTATATACGTTAAGGCGCGACATTTTCTATTTCATGTTAACTTTACCCTAAGATTGTGTTACCTGAAATAATGTAATCTGGATAACTAATGGCGCATGGCTTCACCTGCCTCTGACAATTTTCACGAACCGCAGGATATTAACGATGATATCCGTGATAATGTCTTGTCTCAATTAGAGCTTATTCGTGAAAATAAATTATTTCGTGATACAACACGCATGAAACGGTTTCTAAGCTATGTCGTGAATGAGGCTTTAGAGGGTAGGGCTGATCGTCTGAAGGGATACACAATCGGGTTGGAGGTCTTTGATCGACCCGATGATTTTGATCCGCAAGCTGATACGATTGTTCGGGTGCAGGCCGGACAACTTAGACGTCGCTTAGATGTTTATTACAGCAGTGATGGAATGAACGATCCTGTACGCATTGTCATACCGAAAGGACAATACGCCCCTACATTTGAGATGCGTAAACCCGTCTCGAATTCCATTGATGATTTTGAAAACATGGAAAGTTTACAGCTGGGGCAAAGCCTTACGGACAACATTGTTCAGCTACACCTTAAAACGAGACCTGGTATTGCCGTACTCACATTTGACGACTTAGGTGGGAATGATGATTCAAATTATTTTGTCGAAGGTTTGACGGCAGAAATTGTAAATGCTTTGGTTCAATTTCGTTATTTGCGGATTGTCTCTCGTTTGCCAACTGTTTCAGGACGAAATGAGGCTATTGATATTAAGGTCTTTTCCAAAAACTATGATGTTCAGTTCATTCTAAGCGGAAGTGTGAGGCGTGTTAATGATGTGTTTCGTGTGTCCGTTAATTTGATATCTGCTGTTACAGGCGAACACATTTTCACCAAGATTTTTGATAAACAATATTCACCTGAAAATATTTTTGAGCTGCAAGAAGAAATTGCCTCTTATACAGCTGCAAAAGTTGCAGCACCCTTCGGTGTTGTGAACCGTTATAATCGGCGGTCAAATCTTGCGCGCGCGCAGAATATGCCGGCGTATGAAGCGCTATTGAAGTTTTATGATGTTAAACTGTCGCCGACTATGCGACGTGGAAAAGACCTTTCTGAAGAATTTAAGGCGATAACTGAGAACACACCAAACTTTTCGTCTGCATGGGCTATACGGGGCATATTGAATGTGTTGATGTGCACACAAGCCATTCCGGTAGAGGCCGTTACGGAGAAATTGGAAGAAGCTATTATATTCGGGGAGCGTGCGACCAAGATAGATCCCGATAATGCACTTGGATTCATGTCACTATTTATGACTAATTTCCATCTGGGCCAATTTGTTGAGGCGGAGCAAATGGCTCAAAAGTCTATGGCGTTGAATCCGAATGATTATTCGATGCTTGCTTATTACGCTATAGCAAACGCTTTTAGGAATGAAACTGATCAGGCTGTTTCATATCAATCCGTAGCTAACAGCTTAATCGACAATCCGCCCATATGGTTTCAATTAGTGCCAGTTATAGTGGATATTCGCCAAGGTCGTTTCAAAGCCGTAATCGAACGTTTTGACGAAATGACTCCGGAGAACTCAGCGGGTGTCCATTTCTTTGGGTTGGCGGCTATGGGGCACAATAAGATGATTTCCAAGGCGAAAACTCTCATAGAGGCGTCGCGTGTTAGTAATCCTAATTATGATAAACAATTAAGGGATGTTTTTCTCCTCTGGCAGCCAGATGATGAACTTCGCGACATTGTATTTAAAGGATGGCGTCTCGCAGGCCTTGACATTTAGGTCTTACATCCCCTTTATACAGAAAATGACAACGCTGTCTTTTTGTGAGTCTATTCACTTAAATACAGTTATATCGGCAAAGCCGAAATGGGGATTTTGATGACACTGCCAGGCGGCTCTTCGAAGAATGCGCCCGTAAGAATGGGGATGGTCGGGGGTGGCCAAGGCGCGTTTATTGGCGAAGTTCACAGATTAGCAGCACGCCTTGATGGTAAAATCGAACTTGTCTGCGGCGCATTCTCTCGCGACGTTGATAATTGCAAAGCGACGGGTGCGGCGCTCGGTCTTTCAGATGCGCGGTGTTATGCTGACTTTAATGACATGATGGCGGAAGAGGCGAAACTGCCAGTGAGCGAACGCATGGAATTTGTTTCTATTGTAACGCCCAACCATGTTCATTTTCCTGTGGCAAAGGCCGCTCTTGAGGCCGGATTTCATGTTCTTTCAGATAAACCAGCGACGATAAATTTGGCCGAAGCAAAAGCGTTAGGCGATATCGTCAATAAATCCGGCAAAGCCTATGGTCTGACGCATACCTATTTGGGCTACCCTTTGGTGGGTGAGGCGAAAAGAATTGTTGAGACTGGGGGTATAGGCAAGGTTAGAAAAGTTTTCGTCGAGTATATTCAGGGTTGGTTGGCCACTGAGGTTGAAAACAAGCAAGCGGATTGGCGCACAGATCCAGCACGTTCCGGTGGGTCCGGGTGTATGGGCGACATCGGTACACATGCGCATAATCTTGCGGAATATATCACTGGGAAGCGTATGACTCATGTCGTCGCGGATTTGTCTATATTTGTAGACGGTCGGCGTCTTGATGATGATGGGTCAACTTTGTTCCGTATGGAAGATGGAGTTAAAGGTACGCTGAGCGCCTCGCAGGTCTGTGTCGGTAATGAAAACAGCTTATCTATTCGTGTTTACGGAGAGACAGGCGGGCTCGAATGGCATCAGGAAGAGCCAAACACACTCAAACGTACCTTCCTTGATAAACCGACGGAAATTTTGAGGGCAGG
Source organism: uncultured Algimonas sp. (assembly GCA_964435725.1). Classification (GTDB taxonomy): domain Bacteria; phylum Pseudomonadota; class Alphaproteobacteria; order Caulobacterales; family Maricaulaceae; genus Litorimonas. Next base: position 1,310 of record CAYTAJ010000062.1, on the reverse strand, counting down.
CCAAGGCTATCTCCACGCTGATACGCAAGCGGGGTTCCGGACACCTCCCGGTCATCCTGAGGGGTATCTTGAGGCCTTTGCAAATATCTATCTCGATTTTGCCGAAGCGCTTCGCAATGAAGGCGGCACTCAAACAGGCATAGCGGGCGGTATTCGGGGGATGGCCTTTGTAGAGGCTCTTTTGGAGAGTAGTGCAAATAACTCAGCATGGACGGAGATAAAGTCATGAAGACTATCAAGGGACCTGCAATATTCCTGGCACAGTTCATGGGGGACAAGCCTTTTGACACAATGGAAAATGCGTGTCGGTGGATGGCTGAAGCCGGTTACGAGGGAGTGCAGATACCCTCGGACAATCCGGCTTGTATGGATTTGAAACTGGCGGCTGAAAGTCAAGATTACTGCGATGAGCTGAAAGGTAAATGTGCTGAGTGGGGTGTAGAAATAACTGAACTTTCAACGCATATTCAGGGTCAATTAGTTGCCGTTCATCCGGCTTATGATACAGCGTTTGATGCATTTGCTCCTGAACACTTGCATGGAAAACCTGACGCCAGACAGGAATGGGCTGTGCAACAGGTTATGTATGCGGCGAAAGCGTCTGAGCGCTTGGGTCTTAAAAATTCAGTGAGCTTTCCGGGCGCACTTGTTTGGCCTTTTATGTATCCGTGGCCACAACGTCCTGCGGGTTTAGTGGAAGAAGGCTTTAAAGAACTCGCAAAGCGCTGGCGTCCTATCTTGGATTATTATGACGAATGTGGCGTGAATGTTTGTTATGAAATCCATCCTGGTGAAGACCTGCATGACGGCGTTACTTTTGAACGTTTCTTAGCCGAGGTCGATAATCACGAACGCTGTAATATACTTTATGATCCAAGCCACTTCATCCTTCAACAATTAGACTACCTTAGCTTCATCGATCACTATCATGAACGCATCAAAATGTTTCATGTGAAGGATGCCGAATTCCGCCCGAACGGAAAATCCGGTATTTATGGTGGCTATCAGGGATGGGTTGAACGTCCCGGACGTTTCCGCTCCCTTGGTGATGGTCAAATAGACTTTGGCGGTATTTTCTCGAAGCTCACAGGTTATGACTTTGACGGTTGGGCCGTTGTAGAGTGGGAATGCGCGTTAAAGCACCCAGAAGACGGAGCAAGAGAAGGCGCAAAGTTTGTGTCGGATCACATTATTCGTGTGACAGAAAAAGCCTTTGACGATTTTGCAGGCGGTGCATCTGATACAGAAACAAATCGAAAAATGCTTGGTCTGTAAAATATAATAAACAAAAGAATTTAAGGGGAGAAAAA
>CAYTAJ010000061.1:11075-14018 GCA_964435725.1 uncultured Algimonas sp. | reverse complement strand
CCTTTGCAGGTCAATCGTAGCCCCATCCCGCCATGTTTGGCGATTTGTTCCAACATGTGGTCAAAGAAACCAATCCCGGTCTCAATTTCGACTTTGGAAGTGTCGTCCAGATTTACACGTACAGCAATATCTGTTTCTTTTGTTGTGCGGAACACTTCGCCAATGCGTTCGGTCTTATCATCCGCTTCAACGCCAAAGGCTTTCAGTGCCAAAGTGTTCTCAGAGGGAGACCCAATGGAAATTCTCATACGACCCGTCGTTGAGCAATAATCACGGATTTTAATGGCGCGCTTATTGAGTTCACGCATCAATCCTTCATCGTCCTTCACATCCAGTAAAAGGAAGTTGGCAGCTGAAGGAAAAACCTTATTGATAAAGGTAGATTTTGAAAGCTCTGTGAACATGCGTTCTCTCTCTGAGAGCGTTTCTGACAAGCGCTCCGCATGAACACCCATAGCGGCGGGCGCGAGCGCGTTCATAATCGCGTTCTCAACAGGGCGGGCAATTGGGTAGGGCGGAAGCACTTTCAACATCAGCTCAATGACGCGTTCATCGGCTATGGCGACACCACCTCTGACACCGGCGAGGGCATAGGCTTTTGAGAGTGTTCGCAAGATGACCAAGTTGGCATAAGTATCTATGTCATCAACAAAACTCTCTTGCTCCGAAAATTCGATATAGGCTTCATCCACGACAATAAATGTGTCCGGGAACGTCTTGGCCAAGTCTAAGACAGCCTCCCTCGCGATTTCGCTTCCTGTTGGATTATTGGGTGAGCAGATAAAAATTGCTTTCAGTTTATCCGTCACCGCGGCTGTTTTCTTGATAGCCTCTACATCCCATTGATAGTTTTCATCTAAAGGCACTTCGATTGTGGCCGCGCCCTGAATATCGGCGCAGGTTTTATAATAACCAAAGGTAGGCGGACAAATCAGGATTGAGTCCTGTCCATCCTCACAAAATGTGCGCAGTAGAACTTCAATACCTTCATCGGCCCCGCGCCCCACCATGAGACGCTCGGGCTTTGTTCCGTATATATCAGCGAGACGCTGTCTTAAGGCTTTGGGTTGTTGCTCAGGATAACGGTTGAAATCCTTCGCGCCTGTGACAGGCGGCGGGGCATAAGGGTTTTCATTGGCATCAAGGTGGAGGGCATTCGTACTCCCACCGCGAGCTGAATAGCTATCAAACGCAAGGATGGCTTTCCGTGTGATAGAATAGGGCCAGTCTGTATTGTTTTGGCTCATGACAAAGCCTCCAATCGAAGCGAAACAGCGCGTTTATGCGCTTCTAACTCTTCTAATGTTGCTAAGCGTTCAACTGTTGGGCCAAGGTTTTTCAAACCTTTCTTGGTCAAGCGTTGTACACTGATATATTTGATAAAGCTCTCAAGCGTGACGCCGGAATAAGCCCGCGCTGCACCATAGGTTGGTAGTGTATGGTTCGTACCACTGGCGTAATCACCAACAGACTCAGGGGTCCACTGGCCCAAGAATATAGACCCGGCGTGACGAATAGCAGGCACAAGCGTTTCAGGGTCTTTCATCTGAACGATTAAATGTTCCGGTGCATAGCGGTTGACGATATCGACGACTTCAGTGCGATCACTCGCAATAATCATACGGGCGAGGCCAAGCGCTTCATTTGCTATGTCTTTCCTTGGTAAGGTTGCGACTTGGCTCTCTACTTCAGCCTCAATCTTGTCGGCCATCTCTTTGGATGTCGTTACGCAGACAACTTGGGCTAACGTATCATGCTCAGCCTGACTCAACAGGTCAGAAGCAACGAATATAGGGTTGGCTTTATCATCTGCCAAAACCATCGCCTCAGATGGGCCTGCGGGCAAATCAATAGCCGGACCACCGGGTTCTTGCGCGGCTAATGATTTCGCCATAGCGACCCAAGCATTTCCAGGCCCGAAAATTTTATCACATTTAGGGATAGACTCTGTTCCATAGGCGAGGGCGGCTATGGCTTGAGCGCCACCACACGCATAGACGGCCGTGACTTTACAGCGGTAAGCGGCGGCAAGAATGGCTTGATTGATTTTTCCATTTTTGCCGGGCGGTGTCACAATAATTCTGTGTCTCACGCCCGCCACTTTCGCAGGTACGGCCAACATTAAGAGCGTAGACACAAGCGGAGCCGTTCCTCCGGGGACGTATAATCCAGCCGTATCAATGGCACGGGCTTCGCGTGAACACATGACGCCCTTCATTGTTTCAACGGTTATGTCCTGAGGTTTTTGAGCTTGGTGAAACATTTTGATGTTCTGACGGGCCGTCTCTATGGCGCGTTTGTTGTTCTCATCAAGAGTGTTCCAAGCGGACTTTAACTCTTCAAAAGGTACCTGAAGCGAGGGTAGGGATATGCTATCAAATTTTGCCGTGTAGTCCAGGACGGCTTGGTCCCCGCCGGACTTAACAGTCTCCATAATCGTGCAGACTTTTTGTGAAATGTTAGCATCAGAAATGGCTGATGGCCGCGCAATGGCGTCGTCTTGCTCCTGAGGTGATAAGTTTGACCAATTATAGCGTTGCATGACTAGCTCATCATCTTTTCGATTGGCAGGACGAGTATGGCGCGAGCCCCTAAAGTTTTGAGGTCTTCCAGCGTTTCCCAGAAAATATTTTCTGTACAGACCGCCTGTAATGCGACGAGGTCGTCACTGCCTGCCAACGGAATAATCGTCGGTGCATCTGAACCTGGGAGGAGGGCTGTAATTGCCTCGACCTGACCCTTTGGTGCATTCAGCATTATATATTTCGTTTCTGATGATTTGATAACGCCATCAATGCGACGCATGAGTTTTGCGAGCAAAGCTTGCTTATCATCTGATAACGCGCGACCCGACTGAATAAGGACAGCTTCACTTTCCAATATTGTTTCAAACGCGGTAAGGCCATTGGCTTCAAGCGTGGCGCCGGAAGAAACCAAATCACA
>CAYTAJ010000061.1:0-10975 GCA_964435725.1 uncultured Algimonas sp. | reverse complement strand
TCTGTCATGATTTTTCTTTCATACTGTCGAGGACAAAGCGGTATCCGCCATGGGGCTCATCTTTTAGGAAACGCGCCACGCGTCCAATCGTTGTTGTGCTCACACCTGTTTTGGCACTGATATCGCGATAGGACAGCTTTCCTTCATCGAGGAGCTGGGCGACCTGCCACCTTTCGGCCAGAGCATGCCTTTCCGCGGGCGTGCAGAGATCAATGAGGAAGGCTTTCACCATATCCTCATTGGCTAGGTCTGCGAGGGCTTGTTCAAGTGTTTGCATATTGTCTCACTGTGTTAGCGTGCTAATACAAACTTACAAACAGATATCAAGAGAAATATTTCGCTAAATAAAGACTTTATACAGTCTTTGACTGCTTATTAAGAGACATGAGAAAGCGAATTTGATTTATCAGGAAAACGGCTTTTAAAATCTGGTTTTGAGACAGCTTATTTTCCAGAGGCGCAATAACCTTTGCGAGCGATAGAAAGCCCGCTTGTTCACATTTTGAGATGATGTTTTTTAAACGCGCCTTACGCGCAGGGCTTGTTGATACATCAAGTAAGACATCAAGCGCATTATCCAACACTTTAGTGCCGCCACCTAGGTCAAGCGAGGTTGCAGGCGTAAACTGTGGAAAGAAATCACTCAGTTTCGGAGAGACTCGCCCCAGCAATGTCCGATACTCAATATTATCAAGCTGGATATTCAAAACAGTGAGTTGGTTTTTGTAATTGAGTAAAAGTGAGACAGGTTCGTAGACAAGATCAAAACCCTCAAACCGTGAGACAATCAAAATGAGGCTTGTTTTCTTCCGTATGGATTGAAGTTTCTTAACGATATCTTGGTCGCCTGCAGGAATATTGAGGAAGAGAACTTCGTTATGGTTGTCGACGACACCCCATTTATAACATTGTTCCATTTCGTCGAAGCTAATGTCGAGGTGTTTGTCAGGCTTAATCAAGCTAACAATAGGATAGGCAAGCCGACTTAACCCCATGCCGGAGCGATTAGAAATTGTATCCCGTAAAGACTGCCAATTGGTTTCAACCGCATTTGATGTTTCAAGTATATCCAATGTCAGTTTTGATTTCGAAATGGTGCCGGGTTTGTCGGACATTTGTGATATCTGGTTGTCACTGGATATTTTCGGGGAAGGTAGGTGGACCTGTTGTCCCATAAGCTTGCGTAGAGTGCCAGTTTTCCAAATGCCGCCTTCATAAGCCATTCTTGGTGAGAAGCTTAGGTCCATGCCAGCGGCGCGAGCTGTGGTTGTTTCAAACCACTGGCCTGATAATGTGCAGAATCCATAACTTGTGAGGCCTCTCGCACCCGCTGTACTTCGCCAAGCTCTTGCCCCTAACATCCAAAGGTCCATTGGATTATGAACCTTGTAATCGCGTCTTAGTGATCCGGTTAGTTTATAATCCTGCGGCGCATATTTGATAGCTTCACAAAGAGCGTAACAATCAGCGGAGGCCTCTAAGAAAGCCGTCGGTTCAAAGTCGATATGCCGAGATGTTGCGAGCATGGCTTGTTTGGCCAAAGCCCGTAATTGCGCCGTCAGACGAGGCATGGTTTGAACCCGCGCAGCAATCGCTTTGTCGAATAACTGGTCAGCCGCAATAGCGGGCACGCCAGTTAAGACAGCGCGAACTGAGTCTTCAATCACTTTGGAAATCTTATCCATTTCTTTTTGGACGGTCGCGGTATCGACGACATCTTCTTCGATAATCTCGTTGATGCTTATGCCTGATAGCCGTCGAATGAGAATGGCTGATGTAGCCGTGATAAGTCGCGACTTTGTAGTTCGGCCTTTATAGACGGCGCCTTTTAATCCTTGCCCTGCGATGAACGTAACAGACGCCGGACTGTCAGGAATGGATAGAGTGATGTTAAGGCCGTCTTCAACAATATCAGGCGATTCTACGGATGCTGCCAATTGAAGAGCCGCTTGGAAATCAGCACCCGCAAATTTTTTTATAGCGGCTTCGGTAAGGCCCTCGATCTCTTCTCGCGCAGATTTGAGAGTCTTTGTTGGCTTTAAAGTCTTAGATTTAGGTTTTTCCGCTTTTTCCGTTTCAGTTTTAGGAGAAGGGGCTGTTGTAGTTGCAGCCTCTGTTTCAACACCTACGGTGGCCTCAAGCGTGCCTTTTCTTAAAACAATGACTGCTGTTAGAATATGTCGACAGAGCCCCGTGGCCGGACAGGTGCAACTCGCATTTCTTGGGCCTTTGTCAGATATTTTGATTGTCTGGTCATCTATCTCCATCTCTGCTGAGGATGTGCCAATGTCGACAATCTTTGTATCACCCTTGGAAGCCTCTCGGCTCGCGCGCCTGACGAGGCCTTTAGACGATAACGCTATCAATGCGTTCTCATCATGCGCCGTCAGCATGTCCTTCAAACTCATTGGATTGTCTCCGCCAGCCATTGCGCGAAACGGTCCGGAGTCATGGCGCCGATTTTCATGCCCAATGACGCCATTTTACCGGCTATAGCTTGATCAAATTCAGCGTGCCCAGAGTCATCCAGTCCGGCAAGACCCAATAACTTAACGCGCTGCTCGGCCAGTCGGGCTGTGGCTGAGTAAAGGGCCCTGGGTGAAGCGCCTTCACAAAAATCAGTGAGAAGGACAAAGATTGTCCGATCCCCATTATCAACAAATTGCTCGCAATATTGAACCGCCCGCCCAATGTCCGTCCCCCCCCCTAATTGCACAGATAAAAGCGTATCAAGCGGGTCTGTCAGCTTGTCAGAGACATCGACAATTGACGTGTCAAACAAAATCATCTTAGTTGAAATGCCGGGAAGCCCCGTCAAGATTGCGCCCATTACGGCGGCATAAATAAGACTGTCTGTCATAGAGCCCGATTGATCCACACAAAGAATAACACGCCAAGGCAATCGTCTACGTTCGCGAGAATTAAACCGCAATTGCTCGGCAATTATGCGTTGTCTCTCAGGATCATATGTTTTTAGGTTTTGTCGCAGGGTACGCCGCCAATCAAAATTAGCCGCAGAGGCAATATTGGATTTCAAAAATCGATTGCGACGACCAGAAAAGGCACGACTAACCTTTGGCTTGAGGCGGGCCATGATATCATCAATCACGCTTTTAGATATACCTCTAAGCTTTTGTTTTACCTGCGGATTAGCGCGTCCATGAAAGCTTAGAAGGACTTTCAAAAGATTTTGATTGGGTTCCAAGCTTTCAAGGGTCTTTGGGTCATTCAACAAGTCCGTGATTTCGTAGCGGTCTAAGGCATGGTCTTGAAGCGTTTCAAAAACGCTTTCGGGGAAAAGCTTTTTGGCTTCACCCAGCCAATTGAGAGCCGCCATTTGTGTGGGGTCCATACTGCCGGGGCCTTTACCGAATTCAACGCCGCGCTTTTTATATTCTCGAGCATAAAGATAATCGAGTGTCTTATCGATACGCCCGTCACTGTCGCCCAATTGACCGAGTTGTTGTTTAGCGTAACGCCCCAAGGCCAAGCGCCACCGTCTTTTGGCTATGTCTGACATCTGATCAGGCATTATTCGCCTCATCATCGAATATCCAATTTGATAAACCGTCCTTTTCTAATGTCTCTCTCAATGTTGCGTCAATCTGCAGATAGTCCTGCAAATCAGTGTCCGATAGTTGGGCTGTACCCGTTGTAAAATCAGAGGCTCGTCCACTGTGCTTTTTGCTGAGTAATTCTGCCAAACGATCGGTTTCTCTTGGATTAAGGTCAGTGAAAGCCAGTCGTAAGTGGGGGAGAAGGGTAATGAAGTCTCGTTCCTCTATTCCGCAGAGGAAATTATCAATATGGCTCAAAACCTCTTCTTCTTGCCAAAGCAAGGAAGGCACAGTTTGCAGAATACCGACTAAAACATCTATGCGTTCTTCAATCGTCGTTACAGACCCATGGATGTTTCCGGACAATGCCGTTGCGAGTTCTGAGGCAGTACGTTGTCCGCCTTGAACACAGATCGCCAGAACTGCGCCCATAATCTTAGGTGGTGGATTTTGTGACGCAATGCGTTCGATAGCGTCATCGAAGAGGCTAGTGTCAAATAATGCACCATCAGAACCGCGTAGCAATTCAACAACTAATCGTAAGGCTTTGATGCGGCCCGAAATTGCATCTTCGGGTGTGTTGTGGATGTCATCGCAGAGATAAATGAGCTTTGCATAAGCGCTTCTCATGACACCCTGAATATTTAAATCTTTCGGTGCACCCATGGGCCCAGAAGACCGATATAAAATTGTCAGGCGTTCTAAGGCGCCTGCAACCGAGTTGAAATCGCCAAAATTCTGAACGTCACCCTCTAAGGCATTTAGAAAGCCGTGAAGGTTTTTTCCCAAGCCGGCTAAAAGACCTTTGCCCAGAAGCGTAACAAGCGTTTCTAAATTTCGGCCTTGTCCTTCTGCGAGCTGCTCTTCACGTTTTGCGAGGATGAAGTTTACACAGGCGGTCTCAACCTGATCGCCGTAAATAGAGGCCTCAATTAAGCGACCTTCAACGGCGGGAGACCAAGCATAAGACCATTCTTCAAATAAGAGTTCTGTTCGCACATTATTGAGGTAATCAGGACCTACTTGTTTCTCTGCAAAAGTGGTCTCTAAAAGGCTCATCGCATGAAAAAATTGAGAGGCCTTGAGTTGGTTTACCTTTCGACGAATGTCGAGCTTTCTTTGTCGTCTTGCACTGTCGGATACATCTATGCGTAGGCTGCGCGCCAAACGTCTCGCTTCTTCTACTAAAGGCGGAGAACCTGCGGAGGCGGGGACATCGCCGAGTTTGGTCCCTTGTAGATAGAGCTTTAGCCTCTCCACCCATATATCGTTTCGTGAGGCTTCACCCTTGGTAAGGGCGGCTTGGACCCCATCAATAAGGTCATGCCTTAAGGCACCGGGGCGCCCCCGCATTAGGGCGAGTTGTTCAGCGGTCCGTAGCATTTCCACTTGTGCCGGAACGCTAACCATTTCCCCGCGCTCACGCAGATGTGTTGTAAAACTAGAGCTTAAATCTAAAGCAATCTCTCGCCAGTTCGGAGAGCCATCTGATTGGAGGGCTTGCTCCCAAAGATAATCATAATAGCCGGGTTGCGGTAAGCCTGCGCCATAACCTGACAAGGCATCCATAGCGGCAAAGCCATACCGAATGATATATGACTGATTATCAGCCTTGTTCGCTTTGACTTTCTTGAGCGTTTTCTTGTTTGTTAAGGCGATAAGCGCGGGAATATGAAATCCGCCCGCGACAACTAACACTCTGTTTTTCGGACTAAGAACCTCTACAATGCGACCGGCCATAAAGGTTTCTCTGGCTGCGTCGCCATTGCTCTCAATGACGTCATCCGCCGTCGCAGACCTTAGCCCGGCACAATATGCGCCGACATCCGCAAAAAAGGATTGCCAATCTTCGCCACCGAGACGGGTTTCAAACAAATGATCCCATAGCTCATAACCGTCGCGGCATCCTAAAGTATCGCATAAGGCTTGAATAAAATCACCGCTGTCAAAGGCTTGCTCTCTTTGCAAGTTAATCGCTTGGCCTCTTGGGGCGTCATAGAGCATCGCTTTGTCGGAAGAGGGGAGGTCAATAAAGGAGAGGCTGGCCTTGATAGACTGCCCTTCCTGGAGGGCTACAAATTCGGGCGAATGGGTACAAAAAGGGTAGTAGGCCGCAATTCGCGATTGGGCGTCTTTTTTTACTATGGAAGCAATCGCGACGGGTGGTTTTGTCTCTATGTCTAATAATGTGTCGATGTGATGATTAAAGTCATAAGGCGCTTCAATCAAAATATGCGTCGGCTTTATGTCCCGTATCATTTGCCTTACGGCCCACGCACAAGCAGGTGAGTGATGCCGTATTGGAGCAAAGTATAGCGACTTACTCTTTTTACTGAGTGCCTTATGCGTTTGGCTTATGTTGTCTGTTTTTGACAAAATTACTTTTTAGGATCTGCTTTAGCAGCGGTGTAAAAAGCCTTCCATGCTTTCGATTTCTTCGCGCGGACTTTGGCGATATGATCGATGTAAGCTTGTAATTTACGCGCATCTTCAGCATCATCTTTAAACACAACACCGCTTAACTGACGCGCAATGTGACGACCGGACAGGGCTTGGTCATCAAGATAAGCCGCATCAAGAGAGGCGGCAAAGGCCACGTTCACGGCTTCTGCCGTTGACATAACGCTATTGGGAACAGCGACTGTTGCACCATCGGACGTTTTTCCTGTGCGTAAATCACGGAATACACTCACAAGGACATTGAGTGTGTCATCGTTCATGGCGGGCTTAATGTTATGCTCCGCCAACTTTTCCGTGAGTTGTTTCGAAATCAGCTCTTTCTCAAATTCAGCGTTTGAAATGGGATGAACGGTCTCGAAGTTAAACCGGCGTTTCAAAGCGCTCGACATATCATGAACACCGCGATCACGTAAGTTTGAGGTGGCGATAATGTTGAAGCCCGGGACAGCCTGAACGGCAACTTCTGCGCCCAACTCCGGGATGGAGACTGTTTTTTCTGACAATAAAGATATCATTGCGTCCTGTACCTCTGGAGCACAACGCGTCAGTTCTTCTACTCGGGCAATTTTGCCCTCAGTCATGGCAGACAGAATAGGCGAGGGCACGAGGGCTCTCTCTGTGGGGCCTTCGGCTAATAACAGGGCGTAGTTCCATCCATAACGCAAGTGATCTTCGATAATACCGGCTGAACCTTGCACAATAAGACCGGATGTTCCGCTGATAGCCGCAGAGAGAAGTTCAGATAGTAAAGATTTGGCTGTGCCGGGCTCACCTACAAGCATCAAACCTTGCTGTCCCATAAGTGAAACAATGCAGCGATCAACGAGCGGGTCGTCTCCAAAAAACTTTTGACTCACGCCAAGCTTCTTATCGCCCAAAATGAACTTTCTTACGCTTCGCGGTGAAAGGTTCCAGCCTGCCGGGGCAGGGTCTTTATCGGCCTTTTTTAAGGCTTTTAGTTCATCGGCATATTTATGCTCAGCCGAAACGCGTTGTACTGTTTTCGGTGTTTCAATCTTCATGAGGTACTTTCCGGTCCATTTTAACAGACATATTTAGCGTTTACATCCATGGCATCTTTTTCTGCCAATCGGCATCATAGGCTGCCTTTGCCGCCATAGCGTGATAATCATTCCAACATTCCGATAAGAGGACAGGCGGCACTTCACCCAATTTAAGGAGCGCGCCTCTGCCACCACGAGCATTCAATTTATGGAATTGCAATTGAATAAGGGCGGCGGCAACATTTTCTTCAGGCAGGCAATTTCCTGAAAATTCGATTATGGCCATGATACCCGCGCTTCGGAAACTCTTGGTATATTCGTTGAAATAACCACCATCCAAGGCTTCGCCTCTGTCATAGCCAAGTTTGGAAGCCGCTCCCCGGACAGTGAAGGTGTCAGTAACCCACCCTTTTTTATCTTCAATAACAGTATTGTTCTTCGTGTCTTTATCAACACGTTTAAGATCACGCCCAAATTGGATGAAGAGCGGCGTGATTTCATAGTCTTCAATATGCTCCTGCCAGCTTTTGGCCTCTGCTTCGGACATGGCGGCACCATGCGCCAGTCTTACCGACGCAAACTTAGAGAGATTAACTGTCTCGTCCTCAGCATCCGTAAAGTCACCCTCTGCAGTAGAACGAAAGGCGCCTATGACTTTACCGTCTTTATCCAAACCAAGCCAAACAACCCGTTCAATCAATTTACGCATAATCGGATGTTCAAGAAAATTTTCTTTCCAATCTTCAACACTCCAGCTTCGTTCGGCACAAAGCGCTTCATATAAACGTGTCGTCTGCATAGCGATAACTTGCTTAAGCTCTTTACGAGAGGCCGAAAGCTGCTTCTTGGAAGCTTTAGTTGTATCATCAGGAGTCGAGGCAAGGCCCTTGATGACTTTCGCGTCCGGGTTCCGGAGCTCTATTTTTAAGTCTTCGGTCAGGACACCGCGATAAAGTTTCTCATCTGGACCACAGGGGAGATCGAGCATGCCTTCATCATCAAAGCCTGCGGTTGGAATTGTCCTATCCGCCAATTCATCAAGCGTCCATCCCTTGTCTTCAGCGACCTTCTCCAAAAGAGTGTTGGCGAATTGTTGAACGCCTTTTTGTTTCAAACGCGTCGCGGCAGAAATCACCACTTGTAACGAAACGGGGTCGGCTTTTGCAGCCAAGAGAGAGAGTAAGGACGATGCTTGCGAGGTCCTTGAACCGTGCGCCTTTAGATATTGACGAACCCTCGTCGACGTATCTTGCGTTGGGGCTAACCAGGCGAGCGCTAATATACCTTTGCTGGCCGCGCCGCTATTGAGGTAATTGCTCATAAATTCGCGTTTCAAATCGGCGAAAGCCTGTTCAACGGAGTAGGCTTTATACCAGCGTTTATAGCTGTCATAACGACCTTGTGCATATTGTTTGGCGTGTTTGTTGGCGTCAGCATCGCTCGGTTTTTGGGTGTCATAATTGACCCAACTATCAAATATCCAAGCTGAAAAAGCTTCGCCCGATTTTGCCTCTAATTGTTCAAGATAAAGTTGGAATAACTTGTTTCCGGCCGGGTCTTTCAATTTAAAGGCCAGATAAATCCACCATTTTAAAACGACATCAGGGACACGTTTGCCGGACTTAAACTTAACTGCGGGTAGATGCTCTAAACCTAACCATGCAAGCTTATCAAACTTGGCTCGTTTAATATTTTTTTCGGCCTCTTCGATCAAGGCTTTTGGCCCCACGAAAGACGAAAGGTCTTCACCTAACCGACTAAGGGCAGTGAGCATGGACGCCTTGGCAAGTTCTGATTTTTCCTTTTTGAGACGGACCTTCAGTGGTTTGATAAAGTCTGGGTGCCCGCGTTCTCCCATCCAATCGGCTGCACCCGCGCGGACAGCTTGTCGCGTATCCTGCAGCACAGTTATCAGACGTTCATTGACGTCTTCTGCACCTTCTAACATGGCCCGTGCCTCTGCACGCCCTCCCTTTGTCGACCCCGTAGCGGCTTCCAGGAGTGTTCCGAAGTAACGATTAGGGGCTTTGGGTAGAACGGTCAGCATACGAATGGCTTCGATACGGCCTAATTTTGAATGTTGCTGGGGACGAAGACCAAAGGCCTCATCAAATATGTCCAAATGTTCCGCAAGATAGGTCCAGAGAGCATGGTGAGGGTAATCATCAGGATCATTATTGATATATCCACCCTCTGAAATAATGAGCCTTAAGAAATCACCTTTACGCATGGTGCGCTTCTTTTGGTTGTGCCATGCGCCCATGTGCATAACGCGACCATGAAGAACGTCTATCTGCTCCAAAAATCTTACGTCACCCTGTTCGCTTTCCAGGTATGATGTGACGCGATCTTTGAACATGCCATCGCTGTAAGGATAAGTAATCGTCCGAATGCCGTTGAGCTTGTTGAGTGAGATTTCTAGTGCTGTTGCCGGAGCTTGTTTCGCAAGAAAAGCCTGTAACCATTTCAAACCGTCACCTTTGAAAAGGAAATTGTATTTATATTGGTTGATGTTCTCTTTGGAGACAGGACGCAGGTGTTTTATAATCGTGCTTGTCGCTGACAGGGGAAGATGAGCAGGTTTCCAACGATGACCTAAGCGTTTATTCTCTTCTATCTGTTTCGTGATACGTTCATTTTCTTTTTTAACAAGGTTTTCTAAGTCCTTCTTCTCTTCAGGCGTGACTTGAACAAAAGGACCACTCTCTAGCCGTTTGATTTCGGGAATCTCTACACGACTACCATCAATGGCCGTATAGGCTCTGTCATCGTCCGGTGCGCTGTCTTGTTGGGCGGCGCGCTGTTCTACAGCGAGAGCAATATCAATGGCGGCCTTGACGCGGGCAGCCTTTTCGGAAGATTTGTGTTTTTTAAGGGCTTCCAGAGCGGTAGGTGTACCGATTGATGCTAGCATATCGACCATAGCCGCGCGTTTATTGACGGTGCCTTTAGAGAGCTCTGTGATGGCCAAGCCTTCCAGTTTTTCGGCTGAAACAGATTTCATTGAGGCTGTCGCCGCCTCTCTTACTTTTTTGGCGCTGTCGCTGATGCAATCAAAAACATATTCAAAGAAAGGTGAGGTCTCGAGTAAATTCCATTTCGTCAAATCTTTGATGAGTTGTTCACGACCATTAGCATCAACACGCTTTCCGGCTTCCACCGCAGCATCAGGGTGAGCCATTATTGAGGGTTTTAGTTCGACAACTTTTCGGTAATTTTGGCTGCCGCTACTATAATAATTCTGAGGGCCATTATAGACGGCATCAAAATAATCGACGGCGGAGCCATCAAAAGCTTCGCATATTTCAATTGCGATTTCAGGTGTGACTCTCGATTTATAGTCTTTGTCTTTATCCGGGCCGCCATAATAATTCGGGCGTTTATCAACGCCTTTAAATGACTCGGTAAAAAACAATCTCAAAGCCAAATTCATTTTCTTTGACCCCGATAAGTCAGTCGGGGAGGCTGGGGCACATGCTTCTAGGACTTCTGTGTAACGACTTACGAGCGCGACATCGTAAGGTGCCATTCTTGCAAATAGGTTGCGCCTAGCATGGGTTTGGTTCATGCGTACCCATGGCTTGCCGATCTCAATGTTATCGGCGCATGTCGCTTGAGAAATACTGGAAAGCACAGTCTCATTGGTGCCAGATATGACATATGCCGCCGCTTTACTCCCAAGGCCTGATTGGACTTTGTTCAAGCGTTCCAAATCGTTTTTGATAATGCGATTGGCTTTCGGGTTTCGGGAACGTTTGACCTTTTCTGTCTCTATCAGATCATCGCTTTTGCGACCTTTTAGAAAGTCAAAAATACCCATCGCATAAACCCTTGTTCAATTTTTAGTTTAAACAAGGCTTTTTTGATTTGGCAAGAGTATAAATGGAACACTGATAAAAAGGGTCATGCTGGCTGTAATGCAATCCATCAGCATATGTTAGCAGTATAATTTTT
>CAYTAJ010000060.1:7704-14628 GCA_964435725.1 uncultured Algimonas sp. | reverse complement strand
GTGTTTTCCTCTAGCTTTAAAGCGCTTCCGCGCCTGAAATAATTTCAATCAGTTCAGATGTAATCTGCGCCTGACGTGTACGGTTAAAGGTCAATGTCAACTTGTCGATCATGTCACCGGCATTGCGGGTCGCATTATCCATCGCTGTCATTTTAGAGCCCATTTCGCCTGCTTGGTTCTCAAGCAAAGCGGTAAAGATTTGTGTGTTGATATTACGGGGTAAGAGCACACGTAAAATACCCGCTTCATCGGGTTCGTAATTGTAAATCGCACCGTTCAAATCCGGTCCTGCTGATGCTTCTTCTTCATCCGTCTCGATAGACGCAATGGCGGGAATAAGCGTGTTAGCCACAGCGTCTTGTTGCATGACATTGACGAATTGTGAGTAAACGAGCTTACAGACATCAAACTCACCTGCCTCAAACATTGCCGTGATTTTCTCACCAATATTACGAGCGATACCGGCGTGTAATTTACGCTCTTCTTTTAAAGAGATAAATTCAACGATTTGATCCTCGTAAAGGCGCTTGAGTTGGTCAAACCCTTTTTTACCGATCAGGAAAAGCTTGACGGTTTTGCCTGCTTTTTCGAGCGCCACAATCTCTTCGCGAGCTTTACGCACGATATTTGTGTTGAAACCACCGCAAAGGCCGCGATCCGCTGTCGCAACAACCAAGAGAACTGTGTCTTCTTTGCCATTCCCGACCAAAAGCTGAGGCGCGTCACCTGCCCCTGCCATGGAACCGGCAAGATTAGAAATGACACCACCGATGCGCTCAGAATATGGACGCGCACTCTCCGCGGCTTCCTGCGCTTTACGCAGCTTTGCCGCCGCCACCATTTGCATGGCTTTGGTGATCTTCTGCGTATTTTTAACGCTTTTGATCCGGTTTTGGAGGTCTTTAAGGCTGGCCATTGCTCAGTCCTCTCCCGTCCTTAAGCTGCGAAGTTTGCAGTGAATGAATCTAGAACTGACTTCAAACGACCTTCAATGTCATCCGTAAGTTTCTTCTCTGATGCAATATCTGCAAGAATTGACGCACCGTCGGCTTTCAGATGGGCGAGAAGTTCACGCTCATATTTTTGAACGGCTTTAACAGGAATACCATCGAGGTAACCCCGTGTACCCGCATAAATAACAGCCACTTGCTCTTCCACCTGAAGCGGTGAGAATTGTGGCTGCTTTAGAAGCTCTGTGAGACGTTCACCACGGGCTAGAAGAGCCTGTGTCGACGCATCAAGATCTGAACCAAACTGCGCAAAGGCCGCCATTTCGCGGTATTGTGCAAGCTCGCCTTTAATCGGACCCGCAACCTGTTTCATCGCTTTAATCTGTGCTGAAGAGCCCACACGAGACACTGAGAGACCCACGTTGAGAGCCGGACGAATACCTTGGAAGAACAAGTCTGTTTCCAAGAAAATTTGACCGTCAGTAATGGATATCACATTCGTCGGAATAAAGGCCGAGACATCGTTACCTTGTGTTTCGATGATTGGAAGCGCTGTCAAAGACCCGCCACCATTGTCTTCGTTCAATTTCGCGGCGCGCTCAAGAAGACGGGAGTGAAGATAGAAAACGTCACCCGGATAGGCTTCACGTCCTGGAGGACGACGAAGTAGAAGTGACATTTGACGGTAAGCCACAGCTTGCTTTGAGAGATCATCATAAATGATGAGGCCGTGCATCCCATTGTCACGGAAATATTCACCCATCGCGCAACCGGCAAATGGCGCCAAGAACTGAAGTGGAGCCGGCTCAGACGCTGTCGCAGCAACGATAATGGAATATTCCATCGCGCCGTTTTCTTCGAGTGTCTTAACGAGTTGCGCCACTGTTGAACGCTTTTGTCCAACAACAACATAGATGCAGTAAAGCTTGTCGTTCTCGCGATCTTCGTCAAACGCCGCTTTCTGGTTCAAAATCGCATCAACCGCCACGGCTGTTTTACCTGTTTGGCGGTCACCAATGATCAATTCACGCTGCCCACGCCCGACAGGGATAAGCGCGTCAATCGCTTTAATACCTGTTTGTACGGGCTCATGCACACCTTTACGCGGCATAATGCCCGGCGCTTTAACATCCACACGACGGCGCTCTGATGATGTGATGGGGCCTTTCCCGTCAATCGGTTCACCCAGTGGGTTCACAACGCGACCTAAAAGGCCTTTACCGACAGGCACGTCCACGATTTCGCCGAGACGCTTAACTGTGTCGCCCTCTTTAATGCCGCGGTCATCACCAAAAATAACGGCACCGACATTATCGCTTTCGAGGTTAAGAGCCATGCCCTTAATGCCACCCGGGAACTCAACCATTTCACCAGCGCGGACATTGTCCAAACCATAAATACGGGCGATACCATCACCGACCGAGAGCACCTGACCAACATCAGAGACTTTGGCCTCTTTACCAAAATCCTTGATTTGCTTTTTCAGGATGCTGGAAATTTCCGCAGCACGAATATCCATTGTGTAACCTCTATGCTTCTTTGAGGGTCAAACGTAAGTCCTCAAGTTTTGTCTTGAGGGAGCTATCATATAAACGCGAACCAACGCGCACGACGAAACCGCCCAAAAGATCAGGATCAACAGTTGTCTCAACCTGAACTGGGCGACCCAGCGATTTTTTCAAATTTGATTTTAGTGACGTGACTTGAGCCGCAGTCAATTTCTGCGCGCTTGTGACTTTCGCGACTTGAGACCCTTTACGGCGGGCGACCATATCTTCGAACGCAGCGATAATCCCCGGCAATTGGTCTGCACGGCGATTCTCCGCAACGGTGCCGACAAACTGCGTGGTCAACGCTTTGAGCTTAGCTTTCTTCGCCACGGCCGTCAAAGCCGCCACCTTATCCTCTGTTGCAAATACAGGCGAGTTTAACATGGCTTGTAAGTCAGCGCTTTTGGCGAGCAAGCCTTTGAGCGTCTTCATATCTTTTTCAATAGAATTCAATGACTTGGCGTCTTCGGCCAATTCAAGCAAGGCTTGGGCGTAACGTAAAGGGGCTTCGCCAGTAATGACTTCAGTGTCTGACACGTATCAAGTCCGTCTCTTCGGGGTGAGCCAAAAATTTCAGCTCGCTTAACATAAATATAGCGGAGAAGACTGTGTCGAATTAGTGTCGATTCAACACGCTCACCGCCAAACTCGGCGCGCCTTTAGCATGGGTCTATAAGGATGCCAAGGGCGTAAATGCGGACAAACTGCAACACCTAAAATGCCGCAGTTTTAACACTCTTATTTTCAGGAAGACCGCTGGATAAAAAGCCCCCGAAAACGGGGGTTTCGTTAGGAGGCGGCAGCCTCAAACATCGCATTCACGTCAGCTTCCAGCTTATCGTAATAATAGATAGCCGGCGCATAATAGAGAATAATGTTCAACTTATCGTCTTTCATACCCAATAAAGACTTGCCGTGAAGCTTAAGACCGTCAGCATTAACAGCTGAAAACTCAAATTGGACAGCATCCTCCCCTTTAAATTCGGATGGCTCGACATTCGTTGTTTCAACATTCAAGAAACCTTGACCACGCTCTAGATTATCCGTCAAAAATTCGATCATTTCCAAATCAGAGAAATCTGCAGAAAACTTCGGAACGGGATTCTCTTTTTTACGTTCTTTCAAAAGAGAGTCGCCCTCTTCCAAGTCACTGATCAAATAAACGGCGTTCAACATCGTGCCATCCATGGTCAATAATTTTGCGGGCTTACCTTTACCCGTCTTAATGTCCATTGAGGTCCAATCCTGTTTCAAAGGCACTGTGTAAGATCCCGCTACAAAATCTCCAGCAGGGGCCAATTGTGGACCTGTGACACAACCTGACAGCAGCAAAGCTGCCCCTATTGTAATAGCTGCACTTTTAAACATGTTCATCTCAACTCTCCGTCTGCAATCTGTCTATATATTTCTCAATGAGAGCTCTATCCGGTGCATCCGGGGCTTTCATCAAATAGGTTTTATAATCTGACAAGGCTTGCGCTTTATTTTTAGCGCGCCTGTTATATTCGGCCATTGCCCGCCACACATCGACGGGAGGGTTTTCACCTGTAGCAGCCATCTGCCAATATTCCATGGCCTTTTCTTTATCACCCTCTTGGCGCCGTAAGCGGTACGCTTCGCCTAAATAATAATCGAGAGTCGCAGCGTGACGGCCCCGTGATTTAAGCTCTTCAAAGAGATAAATGTGACGATCAAAGTCTTTCGCAATGAGCTCATTCTCAAGCCATTTAGCCAGGAAGCCTTGTGTCATATTTAGGTAGACATCTTTGCCAACCTTGTCGCCGCCCGGTGTTTCAGACGCCATCACGCTCAATGTTTCGAGGCGTTCTTTCGGGACGGGGTGAGAAGCGAACACACCGTTCTTCGTTTTCTGGCTACGCTTTCTAACGCGCTTGACGACTGACTTCTCAGATTCGCCGATTAAATTACCCCAGACTTTGGAACATTCCGCAGACTCATAGCCATATTTCGCAATTTTATCGAAGCCGATTTGATCGGCCTCACGCTCTTGCTCTCTAGAGAACTCAGACAAGCTCGCCATGCCTATAAGAGCCCCTGCAATCGGCAAGAAGATATTCGCATTACCAACGTCTTTTATGGCCCGCCATTGCTTAAGAGAGTGACCTTGCGCAAAGTGACCATATTCGTGACCAATAACGCACCCAAGCTGGGCTTCATTTTCTGCCCTCAAAAGCAAACCACTATTGACGAGCATCATGCCATTTGGTGCCATTGCAGCATTAAAATCAGGCGAGTTCACCAAGTAAATGCGCAAATCAGAACACGCCTCACCGACAATCTCACATGTCAGGTTCTGGATGTAATCATTAAGTTTCGGATCAGTTATGCGCGCACCACTCGTTTTGATGGAATCTTCAGCTTTATCCATCGCAAACCAAAGGCCGGCCTCATCTTTATCCATTCCCTTATATCTGTCTTCATTGCCAGATGCCGGAAGGGCGAGAGTAAGAGCCAGTAGCGCCGCTGAAAGGTAGCGGAGTTTCTTCATTATAGCGGAAATTCTTTAAGCAAAGTATTCGCCACTTTTTTCGCGCCCTCAGCGTCACGCGGATCTGCGGCTGCTAGGGACGCTGTATTTGTCCAGACAATATCACCGGTTGATAGGTCTACCAAACTTACTGTGGCCACTTGCTGTCCTGTCTGGATATAGGCGCCCCCACCTGTTGCAGCGCCTAAAACGATTAAGGCAGCATTTACCGCCATCTTACCGGCTGTCTGGAAAGACCCTCGTGCAGAGGTCAGCAAAGCATAATCCGCATTTTCATCCCCTGATAATGCCTTAGCATCCGGCCCAAGTGTGAGATCAAAGGTGTCTTTCTTGTTCTTCAGCAAAACGAAGCTTTGGTTGGCCTGCAACACAGCATCTTTAAGCTTTAAGAGTTGGACTTGCTTCTCTGTCAGTGTTGCTTCATCGCCCATATACGCCACTTTGGAGTCACGCTGTTCTAACTCTGACTGCAAAGCGGCCTGAAGATTATTTTTAGCATTTTCTGACCAATCAGCGCGAGGCTCTAAAATACCGGATGCCAATAGAGCAGACATCTCAACATCAGGCGTAAACATAAGTGTGGTCGACTCAGCTTTAGACGCTGTAAACTCATTTGTTGTCGTCTGGACATTTGTGGTTGTACAGGCTGATGTCGTCAAAGCGACGGCAATAGCCGCAGTGGCAAGAAGCTTTTTCATGATGTCTGATCCCAATTTTACATTCCTGTTTGATTGCAAAAAATTAACTTCGCCCGCAAGTGGTTTTTTAAAAAATCTTTACTTAAAGATTGCTGACTTGTTCACATAAAACTTTGCGGGTCTATGTCTATTTGGATTTTGTATTTGGCGGGGGGGCGGATTTTGCTTCGCCAGACAGCCATATAGCGTGACAGATTGACCGTCGCTTCGGCTTGGATGAAGAGCCGACGCCGATAAAGCCCTCGTAGTCGCCCAATAGGGGGTTCTGATGGCCCTAAGATTTCAATCCCATCTGCGCGTGGCGCGAGACTGACCATTTTCTTGGCTAAGCTTTCTGTTTTCTGTCGGTCAGGGCCAGAGACAATGACAGCCGCCAGTTTCCCAAAAGGCGGCAGACCCAGCATCTCCCGCATCGCCAATTCTACGCCGATGAACAATTCCCTGTCACCGGCAGCTAGAGCCAAGAGCGCTTCATGTTCAGGTTGATGGGTTTGGATAAGGGCCCGGCCCTTTTTTTCGGCTCGGCCCGCACGGCCGGCCACCTGCACCAGCGTTTGATAAGTTCGTTCCCCTGCTCTTGGGTCTCCCCCTGCCAAGCTTAAATCGCCATCAACAACACCGACAAAGGTCAAATGCGGGAAGTTATGCCCCTTCACCACCATTTGCGTCCCGACAAGAATATCAATCTCGCCTCGAGCCATGCGATCCATGCGGTCTTTAATGGCATTGGGGTTTCCGGCCGTGTCTGAGCTGAAAATTTCGATTTTGGCTGATGGGAAGTGTCGTTTGGCTTCTTCGGCTACGCGCTCTACCCCCGGCCCAACGGGTGTAAGGCTGTCCTCAGCTTTGCATTTTGGGCATTCCGTCGGCATGCGCATGGAAAAGCCTGTGAGGTGGCACATGGCCCGCCCTGTGGCGCGATGTTCAACGAGCCAGCTATCCGTATCCGGGCTTTTGAGTTTTTCACCACAAGACCGACAGATAATCAAAGGGGCATAGCCACGTCGGTTGAGGTAGAGCATGGATTGTTCGCCGCGTTCCAATCCTTCGCGCACAGCTTCAATCACAGGCCCAGAGAGAAAATCGCCCTTCTCTGCGGGGGTCCCTTTCAAATCCACTAACGCAATATCCGGCAACACGGCTGCACCGGGTCTTTCCGGCAAAACGATATGCGCGTAACGCCCCGTCCGCGCATTATGCAGGCTTTCCAGAGACGG